>CAZOEW010000091.1:0-14507 GCA_964578935.1 uncultured Desulfobacterales bacterium
GAGAATCAGGCAGTAAAAAGTGCCTCGCAGATAACCCCACAACCCCCATCAGCGCCGGGCCGAAAATAGCTGCAAATTTTCCGAGCATATTATAGAATCCAAAATATTCCGCATTCTGCCCTTTCGGAATCAGACGGGAGTAAAAAGAACGACTTAATGCCTGAATCCCGCCCTGAACCAATCCGATTGCAACCGCCAGTATATAGAATTCATATTTACTGGTGATCATGGCTCCCCACAGGGTAATCCCCATGTAAATTCCAATGGCAAGATAAATTGACCTCCGCACACCCCACTTTTCTCCCAGTATCCCAAAACCAAGAGCGGCCGGAAATCCGACAAACTGAACAAGCAGAAGTGCCAGGATCAGGTCATTTGCATCAAATCCAATGGATATGCCATAATCAACCGCCATCCGTATAATCGTATCAACACCGTCAATATAAAGCCAGTATGCCAGAAGAAAAAGCATAACGGTTTTCAAATGCCGTATTTTTCTGAGAGTCCCCGCAAACTGAAGCAATCCTTCCTTTACGGCATGTAACAGATTTCTCCGGGTTGTTTTTCTGCTGGTTTCTCCCGGTACCCATAAAATGGTAAAAATTGTAAACCCTCCCCACCATAACGCAACCGATACAAAAGAGCATTTAACGGCATATGCGGCATCCGGAAGGCCGAATCTCTCCGGCATCAATGTCATCAAAACATTCAGAAGGAACAGAAGACCCCCTCCAAGGTATCCCAACGCAAATCCGAAACTGGACACATAATCGATCTCCTTCTCCGAGGCAACATCCGGCAGCAGGGAATCATAAAAAATATTGGCCCCTGAAAAACCAATAATACCGAGTGCATAGATAAAGATGGCCAGAGCCCATTCCCCCTTCTCGACCATAAAAAGGGATGCCGTCATCAGCACGCCAAAATAGGCAAATGACGTTAAAAATTTTTTTCTGGCAGAGCCTTTGTCTGCAATAGCACCCAGAACAGGAGCCATTAAAGCGACAAGCAGACTCGCAATTGAATTCCCAAAACCGAGCATTGCCGTGCTCATATTCACATCCGCGCCATAACTCCAGTATTGTTTAAAAAAAATGGGGAAAAAACCGGCCATGACGGTTGTTGCAAAAGCCGAGTTCGCCCAATCATATAAAGCCCAGCCCCAGACCTTCCTGTCTCTTGGGAACACTTTCTCTCCTTTTAAAACACATTTTGCAGGGTGCTCATCAATTTTTCTCCACCCTTTTCCTTAACGTAGCCAAGTATGATCGGCATAAATTTCCCGACCATATCTCCACTCAGGCCGAGTTCCTGAAAAGAATCTTTCAATTTGGATAGTTTTTCCACTTTATCGGATTGGCCTCCGAAAATGGACGAGATACTATCAAAAAAACCGGAGCTCTTTTTTTCTTCAGGTGCCGCTGCCATCATCTTTTCGATGCCCGGGACCACCTGCGCGATACTTGAGAAATCATTATCGCTGAGACTTTGCTTTGCGATGTTGAAAATTGATCCGGCACCCCCTTCGGCTTGTTTTTCACTGACACCAAGGTTGCTGGTGAGAAGGCTTATCAAGCTGCTATCTTCTGCCTCGGCAGCGTGACCGGTCAACATCAGAATTACAAAAACTGCTAAAAGACATCTTTGAACAAATTGAATCTTGTTCATATTGTACCTCCTGTAAAATCGTGAGCCGTGAGTTTGAATCTACCGTAAAAAAGCGCCGTAACTGATTGAATTCCCAGCGGGTTTCGCTCGAAGGAATCCAACAGGTTCATCGTTCACAGAGCGATCGATGCATCGAAAAACAGATGACCTTCCCTATCAGCCGGGTACCTGTTACACCGTTTAACATCTTCTGTGAAGGCCTTATACAAAATCTTCGCGGCGGAATTGCCAGCCTCTTATTGAATCTATAAAATTTAATTTAAAAACACAATTGTTTATCTCATTGAAGACTTTTTATCTTGACAACCTTCCGGGTTTTACTGCTAAAGTATTAATTTCAATCAGGTACATACATTATGTAACTTATCGGCTTTTTTCATTTTTAAGGAGAAAACAGGTTATGGCAGTGATTACAATCAGCAGAGAATATGGAATTAACAGCGACAAAATCGCTTCAGAGGTAGCCCGAAGACTTGGATACGAATATATTGACAAGCACCTGGTTGCCAAGATTGCGGAAAAGCTTCGCATATCCGAACATGAGACAGAGGCTTTCATTAAGGCTTCAAGCGGACGGCTTTTACGGTTTGTAGATCAATATACATGCTCCCTTGTTCAAAAAGTTGTGGACAGATCTCGCGGCTGTCTGGATGACGACAACTATTTCAAAACCACCAAAAAACTGGTTGAAGATATTTATGAAGAGGGAAATGCCATCATCCTGGGTTGGGGTGGTCAATGTATCCTGAAAGGGAAACCAGGCACGCTCCATGTCCGGCTGATAAAGCAGGAAAAGGCAAAAATAAAAACCGTGATGGAAGCGCAGAATATTGATGAAAAGGCAGCGAAAAAAGTCATTGAGAAGGAAGAGACCGAAATGCGGGAATACATCAAACAGTTTTTCCATGAGGACTGGAATGACGCACGCCTCTACGACCTGGTCATCGATCTTGGAAAAACCTCAACGGAAGAAGCCGTCAACTTGATAACCGATACTGTAAAACACATAAAATAGGTTTTCTTTCATGCGGGCTTGACCGTCTTTATCCCTGCCGGACTCAGCCGCTTTTTTTTATCCGACAGGGAGAGGACGAAAAGCCCCATCGCGCCTGAAATGAAAGACCCAAGCATAATGCCCAGTTTTGCGATCTCCGCCATTTGACCGTCAGGAAAGGAAAGGCCGGAAATAAAGAGGGACATGGTGAAGCCGATTCCTCCCAGCATGCTCGCTCCGAATATGTGCCGCCACTTCACCCCGCCGATGAGCGGGACGTTTACAAGTTTTGCAGTCAGAAAAGTAAACAGAAAAATTCCGATCGGTTTCCCCAGAACAAGCCCCAGAACGATGCCATGCATAATCGAATCGGTAAGGGCCTGTCCAATGTTCATCTGACCAAAAGCGATTCCGGCATTCGCAAGAGCAAAGAGAGGAAGGATCACAAAAGCCACCCAGCTCTGGAGTGAATACTCAAAACGCTGCAACGGGGTTTCCACCTCATGACAGGATACTTTGATATTGTGAACGGCATTCAAGTGGTCTTTGTTAAGCAGGATGGTATAGCCGCACGCATCGGCATCACATTGAAAATCATTCAAATATTTACGGATATTATTGATAAATGTAGCCGTATCATATTTTCCCCTTGCCGGTATGCACATGGCCACGAAGACTCCGGCAACGGTGGCATGGACTCCGGAACCTAAAAAGGCTGTCCAGAGACCAATGCCCAGAATACCATACACCAAAGGTTTTTTTACCCAGAAAAAATTGGCCAGAAAAAGACCGCACAGGAAAAGGGCCGCGATCAGGAGATACCCACACAGTATCGTATCGGTATAAAAAATGGCAATGATCAGAACTGCCCCCAGGTCGTCCGCTATCGCAAAAGCCGAAAGAAAAATCGAGATTCCAAACGGAACTCTCCGGCCAAGAATGGCGAGCACCGCAAGAGAGAAAGCGATATCCGTAGCCATCGGAATTCCCCATCCGCCCGCCGCCGGCGTATTGCTGTTGAAGTAAGCGTAGATTGCGGCCGGAACAATCATACCTCCAACTGCGGCGGCAACCGGGAGCAGCGCCTTTTTGAAGGAAGACAGCTCGCCGATCAGTATTTCTCTTTTGATTTCGATCCCGACCAGAAAAAAAAACAGCGTCATCAGCGCCTCATCCACCCAGTGGGCCAGAGACTTCTCAATGTGAAGGTTTCCGACAGCGATTGAGATTTCGGTGTGCCAAAACGCCTTATACCCCGCAGAGGAAAAATTCCCCCATATAATGGCTGCAAGCAGGGCTGCAAAAAGGAGAAAGCTCCCCCTGCTCAGCTTTTTAAAAAAATTCTGAAAAGCGCTCTCGATGCGGCTCTTCCGCAAACTCATTATAAAACCGGGTTTCGCCGCAGAAGAGAAAGACTCGCCTGCCTGATTTTCTGTCATTTGCCCTGTCATGCCGGGATACATTCCTCTATCAGGTCCGTGTAAAAAAAATTGCAGCCGTATATTGCCGATTAACATATTCCATATGGATTTTTTGCACTTGTATCTCGAAAGGTTGCCCGAAAAAAATGCTCTCTCTTAAAAAACCCATCCTTTTTCAGGCCCTCATGTTGCCGGGCTTTCATATGATGGTGTCAATAAAATTTTATGGGATATCAGAAGACCGTTTCCGGAAGCCCCTTCTCTTTGAAGTTAAGTTCTTTCACAACCATAACACTCTCGACAATCATCCAGATTTGAAGGATAAATACCGAAAGACCAATACAAAAAAGAAGCCAGTTTCCGGTTTCGTAAAACTCCCGAATATTCAAAATCATCGCCCATGTCGTAATGACAACCATAAAAATCATGGGAAGACCGGTGAAAAGGATATTCACCTTGCGCCGCGCAAGGTAAATCGTAGTCACCAAAAGGGCCAGACCCGCCAGAAGCTGATTGACCGAACCGAACAATGGCCACAATTTCAAAGCCCCCTTTCCGCTGCCGTCGTAGAATGCGAGGGCAGCCGCTGTAATAACAGCGAAAAACGTTGCAGCCTGCCGCCGTGACAGAAGCCGGAATTTATATGCATTAGACAGCTCAACAACTACATAGCCCTGAATCCGGGTAGCGGTATCAACAGTCGTCGCGGCAAAGGAAACAATAAAAACAGCCATAACCGCAAGCGCTATTTTAGCAGAAATGCCCAGGCTCTGGATCATGTTGGCTGATCCCTGCACAAAAGCCCCGAGTTTTGAACCCAGTCCGGCTGCCGCATCCCAACTGGCATAATGATGGTTAAAAGCGGAAATACCGGTAAAAACTTCTCCTCCTTTTCCGGTAAGGCCGAGACCAATTCCTGCTGCCACGGCTATGATAACGAGGGCTGACAAAGCACCCTCCATCAGCATGCTTCCGTACCCGATAAACAGAGAGTTCGTTTCAGAATCACACTGTTTTGATGAGGTTCCGGAACTCACCAGGCTATGAAAACCGGAAATCGCTCCACATGCGATGATGACAAAAATAAATGGCAGGAGAGAAGGTGCGCCTTCCGGGTCAAGGTCCAGAGCCGGAGCGACAATAGGCGGATGCGCGACAACAACGCCAAGTGACAACACTGCCATGGCAATTAATAGTTGATGAGAGTTAATAAAATCCCGAGGCTGCAACAAGGTTTGAACCGGAAGAATAGACGCCAGCCACGCGTCCAGGACAAGGACGATAATAATCCATGCCACAAGCGCTTTTTCCGGAGTTATTCCGAGCAAGGCCGCAAGATCAACCGGCAAGTAGGCACCGATCACTACCGTTATATACATGACAGCCACGGCAACAATACTGGGCCAAAATGCATCCTTGCCTTTTTTATAAATCCAGTGGCCGAGCAATAAAGCAATGATCAGCTCAAACCAGACAGGAATAACCGCTATCGGATACATGGTGAACAAGATTGCGATGATAAGCGCAAAGACGGCGATAACGATCCAGAGTTCGAAAAAAATAATCAGCAGGAAAAGAGTTCGAACTCTTTTATTGACGATATCCGACGTCAAATCTCCAATGGATCTCCCCCTGGCTCTGAGAGATAAAACCAGAGCTCCGAAATCATGGACCGCTCCGAAAAAAATAGAGCCGAAAAAAACCCAGACAGCAGCCGGGACCCATCCCCAGATAATGGCAATCGCCGGTCCCACAATGGGTCCCAACCCCGCAATGGATGTAAAATGATGGCCGAAAAGAATATGTTTGTTTGTCGGAACGAAATCGTGGTTATCCTGCAGCTCTTTGGCCGGGGTAATCGCATCCGGGTTTATTTTGAAAATTCTGCGGGCAAGAAATTTTCCATAAGTATGATATGCGACTAAATACCCTGCCATCATCAATACCGCCAGCAATAATGAATTCATCACGACGCTCCTTTATGGATATCACTTATGGTTTTGAATGGTTCTATCCCTCCATATCATCAGGAAGCATGGGAAACAGAAAAAAAATAGTATTCTTTTAAAATTTTGTCAATCAACCTGAGGAGAACTCAATCAACAGGAGATTCCGTTTTGATTGCCTTAACCGGATTCAGGTTTTTTAAGCGTTCTTATACATCTCATGTAAAAATTCCCGTTAACGCGTAATCCAGCATTGAACTGCCTGAGAGCTTTCCAGCGGGAATAAAAACAGTGAATCCGATAATTCCCTCTGGTGAACGCAGGGCTTGCTTTTGAAAGCGTTAGACAATATAAAAAAAGAGGTCTCAGGGAGTTTCTATTAAAATTCCGTCCCTACAGCTGGATGGACGATTTTTTCATATCGTGTATTGCTTTGAATGCATTCGAGATCGTTAGAAAAAACAGAATGTGTGCCATGGCGTTTATTTTTCACCAACAACTCCGATTCATTTAAAATGCCATGGATCGATTGCGGGTTACAATGAATCGTTCCGCGAGATCAATGGCTTCTTCTCAAACAAGGAGGAATCGTATGCTGAAAAAAAATTGGATTCAATATGGTTTTATACTTGCGGGCGCGGTCAATGTTCTTGGCATTCCTGTTTTCAGCAAATTTTTTACCAATGATTATCTGACGCAAATAGATCCAAAAACCTTTTCCAATATCAGCCTGTTCATCATTATTCTATGGGGACTCGCCTATATTTCCATTGCCCGCTGTCATGAAAAAGTTCCCGCCATATCTGCGGTTTTTGCGATTGAAAAGTTTTTTTACTCCGGAGTATGGGTTCACTGGTTATGGAACCACTTTGGCGATCTGTCCGTCATTTACAATAGAGACTGGATCACAGGTCTTTTTTACTCCGTATATGGCTTAAATGACTTCCTCTTTGGGGTCTTTTTTCTATATGTATTTATCAGCATGCGGAGGTTAACCACCGGCCAGTAATATTTTTTAAACTCTACGATGATCTTGTGTTTCCAACATGAGCGGGAAATGATATTGACAGAATCACCGGATTTTGATTTGCTTGTTCCGAAACAGCAGAACCTCTTCTTTATCCTGCTATTGCCGCTCATTCGAAGCAGTAGAAAAAATTATCCGGTTTTCTATCCCAAAAAAACCGGATGGCTGAAAAGGAGTTAACGGATGGATGCAGTGAATTCTCAAACTGCATTGGAGTTTTCAACCCGTACCGGTGCTGATGTAGCTGCCGTTGCCTTTGCCAATCCATCCGAGCGCATTGCAGGGATAAAAGCCGATCTCTTTGCGACCCCATATTCAATTTGTCTGGAACGTCCGAGACTGCTCAGCCGATTCAACCGATCCCCCCGTGGGCGTCAGGCTAAAACCGAACATCCCCTTGTGAGGCGAGCTCTTGTACTGGAATACCTGATGTCATCCCGCCGCCCGAAAATTTATGAAGGAGAACTGATAATCGGGAACATGACCTCCAAGCGGATCGCTGCCAACTACTATCCGGAAGGCGGATCGATCAATATTCTTGAAGATGTTTTTCGACTGGAAAAACGAAGAATTCCACTGAAGATAAGCTTCAGAGAAAAAATCGATCTTGTCAAAATCGGTCTTACCGGTATCTGGACATCCATTGGCGGCCGTGCCTTGCTTAAACCAGGCCGTATAATGCACTTTTTCGATTTTTTCCGGGCCAAACGATATTTTATTACCGAAGAAGCCGGTATCGGGCATCAGGTTGGTGGATATCACAATGTGGTTCACCATGGCCTGCAGCGGGTGGATAAAATTGCCGAAAAATCCCTGACAAGCAATACCCTGCCGGACGGAACGGTTTTGGATAAAGACAAGGCTGCGTTTTACCGGTCCGTCAGGATTACGATCCGGGGAATCCGAAAGATGGCTTCAAATCTGGCTGATGCAGCTGAAAGTCTGGCATCCAATCCGAATCTGCCGCAAAAGCGCCGTTCCGAACTACTGAAGTCTGCAGAAGCATGCCGCCGGGTGCCCTATGCTCCGGCCCGCACATTTCTCGAAGGTCTGCAGGCCTGCTGGCTGGTCCATGTCGCCATGAACCTGGAGGATTACGAACAGGGCATGTCCTTTGGCAGGCTGGATCAAATCCTGTTTCCACTGTATCGAAAAGACCTGGAGCAGAAAAACCTGACACAGGATCAGGCAACAGAGATCATGGCCAGTTTTCAATTGAAAACCTGCGAAACCATGCCCATTTATTCAGAACGTATCGACCAGTACTTCAGCGGCAACGGTGTTGCACAAGGAATTACCGTGGGAGGCACCGATCCGGATGGCCGGGATGTGACCAATGAATTGTCCGGACTGATTCTTGACGCCTATTCACAAATTCGCACCCGGGAACCGGCCCTTCATGTCCGGGTCCATAACGAGACCCCTTCATGGTTACTGGAAAAGGCGGTCGAAACGGTTCAACTTGGATGCGGGAAACCTTCGTTCTTTGGAGATACCGCTGTCGTTAAAGCGCTTGAACATGCTGGCATGACCCGATCACATGCGCGCGATTATGCCGTTATCGGCTGTGTGGAAATGGCCAGCCAGGGACGGACTTACAACTCCTCCGATGCAGCCCTCTTCAATCTCCCCCTCTGCCTGGAGCATGCCCTGAACGAGGGATACTGTTACGGTGAGCGTAACATCAAAGGCCGAATGGGAGCTGCAACGCCTCCGGTGTTTCAGATGCATACGTTTGATCACCTGGTATCGGCTTTTCGACAACAAGTGGAAAATTCGGTTTCCCAAATGGTAAAAGTTATCGGATGGATTGAGGAGACCTATCGATACTGGAGGACCACGCCGATTAACTCCATGCTGACCGAAGGCTGCATGGAAAAAGGGCTGGATGTCACCTGGGGCGGTGCCCGCTATGATATGACTTCAATACAGGTCGCGGGTCTGGCGGACACGGGAGATGCGCTCTATGCAATCAATGAGCTGATCTTTAAGCAGCGGCGTTTTCCCTTCGAAGAACTGGTACAAATTCTTAAAAATAATTATAAGGGTCGCCACGCTCTCCAGCAGGAGCTTATCCATCGTTTTGCAAAATACGGAAACGGAATCGCGGCTGTCGACCGGATGACCCAGCTGGCGGCTGACATATTTGCCGAATCCGTCACCGCTTACCGCAATTCCAGGGGCGGCCGCTACATACCCGGCATTTACTCCATGACCTGCCACATTGGTTTTGGCCGCCGCACTGGCGCTCTGCCCAATGGGAGATCCGCCGGACAGCGGCTATCCAACGGCTTGTCCCCGACTGACGGTGCAGACCGCAGAGGTCCTACAGCTATCCTGAACTCGGCGGCATCCCTCGACAGTAAAAAATGGGGCAACTGCTGTGCCCTGAACCTGAAATTCGACCACAAGACAGTTCAGGGGGAAAAAGGCAGACGAATCTTGACCAGTCTTTTTCAGACATACTTTCAGCAAGGCGGCATGCAGCTCCAGGCAAATGTACTGGATGCGGATACGCTTCGGGCCGCCCAGAAAAATCCAACCGCTTTCCCCGGCATTGTGGTAAGGGTAGCCGGATACTGTGCCTACTTCAATGATCTGCAACCTGCTGTCCAGAATGAAATCATCGAGAGAACCGCACATGATATCGGATAAGCCCGGCAGTTCCTCCGAAGGGTAAATCATTCCCATTCAGTTGCTGCGCAGGAGTTCCACGACATGAAAAATTTCGACAATAAAAGAGTCTTTATCACAGGAGGTTCCAGCGGCATCGGGTTTTCGACGGCAACGCTTCTTGCCCGGAAGGGTTCCCATATTATCCTTTTTGCCAGAGAAGAAAATCGGCTTGAAGCTGCAAAAGATAAAATCTCAAAAAATGCGATATCCGGGAATCAGCGATTTTCCTGCATGAAGCTGGATGTATCCAATCATAAGGATGTAGAAATGGTCATGGCAAAAGCCGTAACGGTTTTCGGAGCACCGGATATTTTGATCAACTGCGCCGGAAGAGCATATCCGGATTATTTTGGGACGATTTCGTTTGAACAGTTTGATGAAACAATGAAAACAAATGTTTACAGCATATGGAATACGGTTTCCGTACTGCTGCCGCACATGAGGGAAAAAGGCGGCCACATTGCGAACATATCCTCCATCGCCGGTTTTATCGGGGTGTTCGGCTTCACGGACTACTGCGCCTCGAAATTTGCGGTCATTGGCTTTTCCGAAGCATTAAAAAGTGAACTGAAACCATACGGAATCAGCGTATCCGTACTTTGTCCGCCAGATACCGCCACACCCGGTTTTGAGGTTGAAAACAGAACCAAACCGGAAGAGACCAAAACCATTTCGGCCAGTGCCGGATTGATGCATCCGGATAAAGTGGCTGAAGCATTCCTGAACGGAATCAGAAAAGGAAAATTTCTCATCATCCCCGGACTGGATGGCAAACTCACCCATATAGCCAAAAGGTTGTTCCCGGGTCTGGTCGATTCTATCATGGACAGGGCAATCAAAAAAGCAGGGAAGAGAAAAGATAAAAAAACAGAGCCGTAAACCAGCAAATGAGATTCATCATCTTCGGTGCATCGAAACGGAACGTTTTTCTGACAACCACTCTATATCACTTTGCCAGTGCTTTCTTTATAGCCAATCCGATGTTTTCAATCATATACGGCTTTTTGATATATTCACCAGCCCCAAGTCGCTGCGCCTCTCTGACCTGCTCGGTTTCTGAAAAGCCGCTGGCAATAATTGCCTTCTGGCCCGGATAAAGCTTTATAATCCGTTTATACGTTTCAAGCCCGTCAATACCCGGTTCCATAATCATATCCAGAATTACCAGATCCACCGGGTAATCCCGGATAAAATTTACAGCTTCTTCGCCACCTGAAACCGCTATCACTTCATAATTCAATTTTTCTAAAATGCTCGAGGCAATTTTTCGCTGATCTTCCATATCATCAACGACCAGTATCACCTCCCTTTCTCCCCTGAGGCTGTCTTTCAAGAGAACGTTTTCTTTTTCCAAAAGGCTTTCCTGTGTTATTGGAAAATACAATTCAAAGACTGTCCCTTCATCGATCTTGCTGCGAATGTCGATGTAACCTTTATGATCCTGAACCGTTCCCCATACGACAGCCATTCCCAGCCCGGTACCACTTCTTCCCATCACTTTTTTAGTATAAAATGGTTCAAATATCCGGTAAAGATCCGTTTCGGCGATTCCTTCTCCCCGGTCTTCAATCCTTACGATGATATAATCCCCTTCCTTTACGTTGTCATAACCTTTTATCGGTTTCTCCAGGTAACGGCTTTCCGTCGAAATGGTAATTTCCCCCCCTTTAGGCTGGGCCTCGGAGGCATTGGAAACCAGATTCATGATGGTCTTTCGCAAATGGATCGATGAACCAATAATATTGGGCAGATTCGTTTCAAAGCGGGTCTGAATAACAATATTCGGATTATAGGTGAGCAGCTTTTTGTGCTCCGGTGATTCCAGATAGTCCGTGATCAGGTTATTCATATTCAAAACCTCGGTAGCAACAACCCCCCGACGGGCGAGTGTAAGAAGATCCTGAACAATCCTTGCGGCTTTCTGCCCCGATTCCTTGATTGTCTCAATCGGTGCCCGTAATGCGCTGTCTTCCGACAGGTCCATCAGGAGAAGGTCCGGGTAACTGACGATGCCGGATAAAACATTATTCAAATCATGAGCGACACCACCTGCCAGAAGACCCAGAGATTCCATTTTTTTCGATCGATCCAGTTTCTTCTGGAGGTCTTCCTTTTCCAACTGTGCCTTGAATCGTTCGGTAATGTCCCGGGCAACGCCCACAATCCCTTCCGGCTTGCCGTCCTTGCCGATCATAAAAGAAGCCTTGACTTCTACCCATACCGTTGAACCATCCAGACGAACCACTTCAATTTCCATGGTAGCCGGAGAATCATAATTTCCGGTTCTCTCACCTGAAAATAAACGCTTCTTGATCATTTCCATAACCGCTTCAAAAGAAGACGGCGTAAGCACTTCCTGAATTTTACGATAAGGCAGCCACCCATCTTTCGGAAGGCCGTATATTTTTCTGGTAACCGGGTTGATATACGTGAAATTAAAATCCATATCTACGGTCCAGATCATATCATTGACATTATCAGTCAGGAGCCGATATTTCTGCTCACTTTCCCGCAACGCTTCTTCCGCCTGAATCCGCTCTTTGATTTCCTCTTGCAATAAAGCATTTGCCTCAAGCAACTCGGCTGTATTTTCATGGACCCTTTTGCCCAGAAACCGTTTCTCGTCCAGAACGCGAAGATACAGATAAATTATGACGAGTAGCAGCAAAAAAGCAAAAAAAACATATGCGTAACTGTACAGGGTTTGCGGAATCCAGACTGCCTCGATCCAGCCGATGGTGGCGCCATTATGCTCAATAGGAGCCTGAAGCTTTACCCTCGGAAGCAGTTTCATCCGGATCAAAAATCTCTCCAGTGAGCTGAAATCAGTCCTCTGGGTCTGATTAAAGATCCTGCCCCCATGATCCGTGACGACAAGGCTCTCATAATGCTGTGACTTCGCGGCAAGTTTCAGATATTCAACAGCCCCCTGAGCATTGTAGTTCCAGAGATTATCGGAAATGATCCGTGCATGTTCTGCAATGCGTGCCTCAGCCTTTTTCAGGGCATAATGTTCGCAGACCATCACAGATGCACAGAAGAAAATGAGGCAAATGACAGCTGCCATCAACGTAATCCGCTTGTATCTCATGTCTGTTCTTATCAATGGCATGGTTTTCCTTTGGCTTTAATTCAGCGAACATTCCTGAATCGCATCGTTCAATCTGTCGATTATGGTGTCATCTATTGCCATGCTGCAAATGATATAGCGTTTGTTTCCCTCAGGCATATCTGAAAATCGAACGAACTTGAAATCCTTCCGGCTGAAACCGGATTATTATCAAAGAATGGAAGCACTTTACTTGATTGCAATCAAAAAAAGCCGGTCGGAACCGGCAAGTCTTTGGTTGCTGGATCAACAACTATCTGAATAAATTTATTTTTGTTCTCGAAAAACTTGATTTTACAGGTTGAATTATCAACGAGAAGCGAAAATATGTCAATAAAATTTCCTGCCGCATCATCCATTCAGGCTATCAAAGTTGCCTTTCGGATTCGACACTGCCATTGGGCAATATTGTATTTTTTTAGGACCGCTTCTGTTTGCTTCTCAGCAAAGGGATGATAAAAATCGTATGCAGCACCATAAGCCCAATGATTGAAAAAAAGATGGCAAGTCCAATACGGGCTTCAGATTCTGGAGCGGAAAAAACCATTACAAAAAGCAACCCGAATAAAACGGCCGTAAAAAGCGCCGTAAGGGGGTACCAGGGCATCCTGATGGGCCTTTCATGATTTTTCAATTTTTTTCTTAACTTCATAACGCTTAGGGCTGCAAGTATATACATCATCATCTCACTGCCGGCCACTGCATAAGTAAAGGAATCAAACCCTCCAAGGAGAGTCAGCAGAATCGAGCTGACCATGGCTACTGCGCATAAAGTCAGAATGGCCGCATAGGGAGTAAAATATTCCATATGAATTCTGCTCAGATATCTGGGCATCGTTTTGTCACGGCTCATTGCATAAAGAAAACGGGATGTAGTCAGAATTCCTGCATTAAAAGAGGTCATCGAAGCGAGAAAGCTTAAAACGCCTACTCCGATGAGACCCGGTACTTCATATGAACCAAAAACTGCCTTAATGAAAACCACATGAGGCCTTGCGCCGTAATTCACTCCATCCTGCCACACCTCTTTACCGGTCAGCACCGCCTTCGGAACCGCACTGACAAGTGCTGCATTGAGAAGAGCATAGACAACACACAGTATTAAAATTGCACCGATCATGCCATGTGAAATCACATGCTGTTCCCTTGTCTCCTCGGAAAGGGCCGTGACCCACTCAAAACCGGCAAAAAGAAAGACTGAAAGAGCAATCGCGGTAATAAACCCTTCGGCACCGGCTCCATCCCCGACAGGATTATACCAGTTATCAAACCGCAGCCCGAATTTATTTAGAGCGACAAAGCTGACACCGACCAGAAAAAAGAACATCGATACAGCCAAAAAATTCTGAACACCGGAAGCGATTTCGATGCCAAAGTAATTGATGGCCCCAACAACTGTGAAGCCTAAGATCATATAAAACCAGAGCGGCGGACCTTTTGGGATGAGTGCCTCAAAGACACTTCCGAAAACATATGCCTCAGCACCGGAAGCAGCCACGACCGTAAAAATATAAGCGGCCGAAAGGGGGATGGCCAGTTTTTCATGGAATGCCTGCTGAATATATACCCTGACACCCGCAGAGGTAGGAAACATTCCGGAGAGTTCACCGAAACACCACGATGCAACGATACACAACATGGCGGCAATGATGACAGCAATCCAACC
>CAZOEW010000092.1:0-14351 GCA_964578935.1 uncultured Desulfobacterales bacterium
GGAATGCCATTTCCGATGAATCAACCGAATGAGAGGCACCGTCATTGATGACCACTTTGACGCCGTTTACCGGGAACTCCAGCTTGGGGCCTTTACTCATACACTGTTTAAAACCCTTTTCACATGAGGAAATATACTGGGTCGGTATGGACCCTCCGGTAACTTTGTTTTCAAAGATAAAATCTTCATCAAAACAGGGTTCCATATATCCGGCTACACGTCCATACTGACCGGAACCTCCGGTCTGTTTTTTGTGGATATAGTTAAACTCGGCCCTTTGTGTAATGGTTTCCCGATAGGCAACCCTGGGTTTTCCGGTTGTGACTTGCGCATTGTATTCCCGATGCATTCTTTCAACATAAACCTCAAGATGCAATTCTCCCATGCCTTCGATGATGGTTTCACCGGTTTCTTCGTTGAGATAACTTCTGAAGGTCGGATCTTCCTTTGTAAATCGGTTCAGGGCCTTGGACATATTGATTTGAGATTTGTTGTCGCTTGGAACAATGGCCAGTGATATGACCGGATCCGGTACATGCATCGATGTCATTGAAACATTGATTTCCGGGCTTACAAAAGTGTCTCCGGATGCACAGTCGACTCCGAAAATTGCCCCGATATATCCGGCAGGTATGGAATCGATATCTTCCATCTGGTCTGCGTGCATCCTCACAAGCCTTCCGATTTTAATTTTTTTCCCGTTTCTGACATTCAGTATTGTGGAGCCTTTTGCAAGATTGCCCTGGTACACCCGTATATACGTAAGCTGGCCATACTGGCCGTCCTCGAGTTTAAATGCCAGTGCGACATCCGGATCTTCCGGACTTGAGGATAGCATAAACGGTGCTTCATCGTTGTTCATGTCGTGGGCTTCATTTTCAATATCAGCGGGGCAGGGGAGAAGGTGATTCACGCCGTCCAGCAAAGGTTGTACTCCTTTGTTTTTATAGGCAGAACCCATAAATACGGGTGTGATTTTACGTGCAAGCGTTCCTTTTCGAATCGCTTCCAGAAGCATTTTTGAATCGATTTCTTTTTCCTCAAGAATCGCTTCCGTCAGTTCATCTGAAAAAAGAGACGCCCGGTCGATCAACTCCTCTCTCAGTTCTTCGGCTTTCTGCAGCAGTGGTTCCGGAATTTTTTCCGTGCGGATGATTTCACCGTTTTCGCCGTCGAAATACACTGCTTCCATGGTGACTAAATCCACAATACCCTCCAAATCCGCTTCAAGACCTATCGGTATCTGCATGGCAACTGCATTGTGCCCGAGTTTTTCTTTCAGTTGTTTTATGACTCGAAATGGATCTGCTCCGTTTCTGTCACATTTGTTGATAAACGCGATACAGGGAACTTTATACCGTTTCATCTGTTGATCAACCGTTATGGATTGCGACTGAACGCCACCTACAGCACAGAGAACAAGGATCGCGCCATCAAGGACCCTGAGTGAGCGTTCAACCTCAATGGTAAAGTCAACATGGCCGGGTGTGTCAATAATATTGATTTCATGGCCTTTCCATTGGCAGAAAGTTGCTGCGGACGCAATGGTTATGCCGCGTTCCTTTTCAAGTTCCATTGAATCCATTGTCGCGCCGATGCCATCCTTTCCCTTGACATCATGGATTGCGTGGATTCGTTTGGTATAAAACAGGATCCTCTCTGTCAATGTTGTTTTTCCCGAATCGATATGAGCGCTGATTCCGATATTTCGAAGTTTTGTTATGTCATTTTTCATGGTTTATTTTCCTTTGACCCATTGGCTTTAAAATCGCTTGGAACTCAATCGGGAAACATTAGCCGACAACATGAAACAGGAAAACAGAAACCAAACATGCGTGAGCATGACCCCGCGGTCCATGGTTTACGCAAAGCTTGATCAGAAAAGATTGTTTTTTGATACGAAGTGAAGTGTTTCTGATAAGTTGTCCCGCAGCACCAGAAATCTCTTACGGAATCATCATCGATTGGTTCTTTTCTTTATGTTATGCCTGATATTAAAAAAAATCCTGTTTCATCAGTTGTAAAAAAATGCGGATAATCATCAATCCGAACGAGAACAAAGCCTGATGCTAATAATCGAAGGGAGCATGAATGTCAAGCATTTATTGCCATATCCATTATTTTATCAACCAGTTTTTCGATTCCCACGGCAATATCTTTAATCCCCGGCCCAAGCATGTATGCCGGTGTCGTTACCAGTTTATTTTTTTCATCAACATGGATTTCGTTTACAGAACAATTTTGATGTCTGCCTCCCATTTCATTTATAATCCGGGCAGTTGGGATATCATTGCCAATGGTCACAACAGGCGATCTGCCGCGCATTGCCCCGGCAAGGGTCGCGGGTGCGATACAGATTGCACCAACCGGTTTTCCAGAGGATGCCATCTCAGTCAGCAACCTCTTCACCTCTTCATTTACCCGGGTATCTTTTCCTTGCGATGCAAAATCGCTGAGATTGGTGACCGCTCCAAACCCTCCCGGCAGGATGAGTCCGTCAATATCTTCTGCGCTGACATGTTTAATGTTTTTGATGTCTCCCCGGGCGATCCTGGCTGATTCAACCAGCACATTTCTCTGCTCATCAGATTTTTTGCCGGTTAGATGATTGATTACCTGCTGCTGCTGAATATCGGGAGCCATACATACAATCTCAGCTCCTCTTCGGTCCAGAAAGAGAAGTGTTAAAACCGCCTCATGAATTTCAGAACCATCTTTTACGCCGCAACCTGACAGCATTACACCTATGGTAGTCATTTTCTTCTCCTCAGCTAAAAGATATCTTCTGGTTTTATTCCGCTTTTGTACATAAAATAGTGCGCTATAATATCCCGGTGATCAAAAACAATCGGTTCAGGGAGCGCCTGTTGTGAAAAAATATTGAGATTTTTTGCATCATCACCTGCTTCGGGGATGCCGTCTGAACCGGCAATGAAAACGGTCGAAACAGTGTGGTGCCTCGGGTCACGGTCTGGATCGGAATAGGTATGGAACTGCCTTTTTAGTGTGATATCAAGAGAGGTTTCTTCTTTTGCTTCTCTGACCGCGGCTTTTTCCAGTGACTCGCCATAATCCACAAACCCTCCCGGCAAAGCCCAGCCGTATGGAGGATTTTTTCTTTCGATCAGAACAATTCCTTCACCGATTTCAATGATGATGTCAACCGTCAACAGTGGATTTTTATGGTTTGCTGCCATCGATTTTCCCGGAAACCGGAATAACGCTTTAAATTAATGCATACTATTCTGCGAAATCACGTCAATTTTTTCCAACTTTGACTTTATTAAAAAACATGACTATAATGCACCCCAAAAAAGATAACGGCTTAAAGATAGCAGCCTGTGGGTTTCAGGTCAAATTAAATCATAATGACGCTGTAACGAAGACACGAAGTGAATCGTCATTACGGATCCGGACTTTTTTCGAAGCCATCAACTTTTTGAACAGGGTGGAAATGTATGTCGGAGACTAATTATATCATGGTTAAAATCGGCCTGATTGTCGGAGGGATTATTTTTTTTCTTGTTCTGGAACTTGTAATTCCATACAAGGACAAATCCATGTCCAAGCTCAGGCGTTGGCTGAACAATCTGGGACTGGGGGTAATGAATATCATTATAACCCAGATTATCTTTGTATCGCTCATGATTTCAACAGCTGTTTATGTTTCGGACAAACAGATTGGTTTGCTCAATTTAATGCTGATCCCGAATTGGCTGAAAATTATCGATACAATCATCCTGATGGATCTGGTGATGTATTTCTGGCACATCATGACCCATCGAGTTCCCCTGTTATGGCGCTTTCACCGTGTTCATCATTCCGATCTGGATATGGACGTTTCAACCACGGTTCGATTTCATATCGGAGAGGTAATCCCTCAATTCCTTGTACTTACAGGAGCCATATATTTTCTTGGCGCTGATCCTGTCGGTGTACTGGTATTTGAATCTGTTTTTTTACTGACCGATCTTTTTCGGCACAGCCGGTTCAGACTTCCATCCTGGTTTGAAAATAGCTACTGGGTATTTTTCGTGCCGCCTGCAATGCATCGGATTCACCACTCTGTCGACCTTGAAGAAAGAAATACAAATTTCGGTACGATTTTTTCGATATGGGATCGATTTTTCGGAACGCTGCTTACCGGTATCAATCAGAATCAAATCTGGACAGGTGTGGACGGCCATATTCAGGAAAAAAAGCTTGAGATCCATCACCTGCTGTGGATGCCGTTTTTGCCGGCCGTCAAATAGTTTTTTGTAATATAGGTTATCATTCGGACGCTTCCGCGCCAAGCCAGGCAGCACCGTAGACACCTGCAGAATCTCCAAGTTTATTTTTTAAAACAGGGGTTTGAATATTCCGGTGAAACGCATAATGCCGTACTCTTGCAAGCCCCTCGAGGTAGAGCTCATCAATGTTTGAGAGTCCGCCTCCAATAACGACCGCATCCGGGTCAACCGTGGATATCAAACCGCCAAGGCTGCGGCCGAAATCATCCAGAAACTGAAGAAATATTTCCACACAGTCTGGTCGGCCCTTATGATAACCGTCTACAATTTCGGTCATTGTCGCCGGTTTACCAAATTTTTTAAAATAAGACGACGCAACACCGGAACCGCTGATTTTTGTCTCGATGCAGCCCGTGTTGCCGCAGTAGCATCGATCGCCAAGAGGATCGATAGAGAAATGCCCCCATTCTCCCGCGATTGAATGTCTCCCTTTTCGAATCGAATCATGAATGAAAAAAGCGCCGCCGCATCCTGTTCCCATGATGATACCGAATACCAGATTGTATCCTTTTGCCGCTCCGGATCTGCATTCGGCCAGTGTAAAGCAGTTTGCGTCATTTTCCATAACCACCGGTCGCCCTGCCAACCGTTCAATATCCTTCTGGAAGGGTTCCCCGATCAGACAGGTTGTATTTGCATTATGGACAAGTCCTGTTCCGGGGTCAATGGCGCCTGGAATGCCGATGCCGATAGAATATTCCATTCTCCGGGGAATTTGCTTTGCTGTATCGGATATCAGATCGAGAAGGGATTCCAGAATGCCGGAATACCCATCGGATCTTGGGGTATGAATTCGTTTGCGGAAGGCAACATTATTTTCGGAATCGAGAAGAATTGACTCTGTTTTGGTTCCGCCGAGATCGATTCCCATCTTGTATGGTTTCATCGTAATGGTTTACCTTTGAGTGGTTGTTGGGTCATTGCCTGTCAATTCCGGAGTATACTCTTTTGTCAGGAGTTGCGCAAATGGATCGATACGCAGCATGCTGAACCATTTTCTTTGCCCGGATCCCTTTGGATCAGGCCGGGTCCGTGTGCAGGCGATTTCAAACCGGTTGATAAATCTTTTAATTCATTTTATAGATCTCTGATAGGAGGCAAATGAAAGCATGTGATCGCTGGCAGCTTGAAAAGGAAGGATAGAATCCAACCCGATGAAAGCAATGATTCTGGAAAAAATATGCAGCCTTGCGGATAACCAGGAACCCTTGAGACCGGTTGAACTGCCTGACCCCGAACCTGGTTACGCTGACATTCTGATACAAGTCTCTGCGTGTGGCGTATGCCATACGGAAATCGATGAAATCGAGGGCCGAACGCCGCCTTCTGAGTTTCCCGTTGTTCCGGGGCATCAAATTGTTGGAACCATAATCGATAAGGGACCGGGTGTGAAAAGCAGGGAGATCGGAGAAAGGGTGGGTGTCGCCTGGATTCATTCGGTGTGCGGAACTTGTCCGTTCTGCATGAGCGGTCAGGAAAACTTGTGTCCGGAATTTAAGGCCACCGGGCGCGATGTGGATGGAGGGTATGCTGAATTAACGGTTGTGCCGGAGGATTTCGCGTATACAATACCGGATATTTTTTCCGATTTGCAGGCGGCTCCGCTGTTGTGCGCCGGAGCAATCGGTTACAGATCATTGATGCTTGCCGGCATTCAAAATGGCGGGACGATCGGTTTTACCGGGTTTGGTGCTTCCGCCCATATTGTGTTGATGATGATCCGATCGATCTATCCGGATACCCGGGCATATGTTTTTGCCAGAAGTGAGCAGGAAAGAGACTTCTCAAAGACACTGGGGGCCGTATGGGCGGGAAATACCGGCGAAGCGGCACCGGAAAAACTGGACAGCATCATTGATACAACCCCGGCATGGAAGCCGGTTGTGGAAGCGCTCGAGAATCTGAAGCCCGGTGGGAGGCTGGTAATCAACGCCATCCGTAAGGAAGAAAATGACAAAAACTATCTTATGAATGCGGATTATACCAGGCATTTCTGGCTTGAAAAGGAGATCAAGAGCGTCGCCAACATTACCCGGAAGGATGTCACTGAATTTTTAAAAATTGCAGCGGCGATTCCGATTCTCCCGGAAGTCGAGGCTTTTGGATTAAAGGACGCGAATCGGGCGCTTCTGGAATTAAAACAGAGAAAAATCAGGGGTGCAAAAGCGCTTGTGATGAAATAATATCGCTCATTGATTCCAAAAACTTGATGACGAACAGTATAAAAGCACGGTGTGAAACATGTTTCCGAGAAGAAAGCATGAACGTTACAGGCTGATGGGCAGTGCGCTTGTCATTTTCGAGCGCCCCCGGATATTCAATATGGGAAAGCCTCGAATCATTGAGCTGGGGCCTCTTTCAGATATCAGCCGGGGCGGCCTTTCCGTTGAATATTTTGCAAATAAAAAACGATTCGAAAATTTTGATGAGTTGTCGATTCTCGTTCCGGAACACGGTATTACGGTTTACAGGATACCGTTTCACAAGATATCGGAATTTGTTGTCGCAAAACTCAACTCAAAAAAAACAATCATGAGGCGGGGCATTCAATTCGGTGAACTCAATTCTCATCATGTCGAAAGGTTGGAAAAATTTATTAATTTGTATGCTCAAGAAGAAGCTCCGGATCGGCGCAGCAGGTTTGAACGGAGAACGATGAATCATTCCGACGATTCCTCAGCCGTCATTCCGGATCAAAGGCATGGCCGGAAAAAGGACAGAAGAAAAGGCCGTCCGGATCCTGAAAGGGGGAAGGAAAAATCATCCATTCAACTGTAGGGGCGGAGTGTTAATAGAAACTCCCCGGGATCTCAGTACCTAAATGAATTCAGCATTTCCGGTTCAAACAGGTGAATAAAGGCAAGGACGGCCTTATTGCTGTTTTTGCAGGCCAGATCAATATCCCAACCGGCTCTCTCTCTCTTCCCAACCATGTTGCTTGCCGACCGGATTTCCAGAAATGGGATCTTGTAATGAATGGAGAGATGCGCCGCGCCCGCACCTTCCATCGCCTCCATAACCGCTGAAAATTGACGATAGCGCTTCCGGGCACTTTTATGGGTAGCCGTTATGGTTGAAACCGTAATAAAAGGGCCTTTTTGAACGTTTATTTTTTCTTTGGCAAAAAAGTCGGCAACGATTTTAAAGGCGGAATCTGAAAGAGATTCGCTGCATGGATAGCGGTTTTTAAGCTCAGCGTCTCCTTTCCTGAGAACGGAAAAAGGAAGTTCAACAGGAGGGGTGTCTGGTTTTTCCGATTCTAATCCCAGATGGATATCGATTTCTTCTGTTGCAATTCCAATGTCTCCCTTTTGAAGGCCGGATTCCTGAAATGCGCCTGCACAGCCTGTCTGGAGTATCAAAATCGGTCTTGAATTTTCAATACAGGCGGTAATGGCCTGAACGGTATTAACGGAACCCGGGCCGGTTACCAGAATCCTGACCTCTTGGTTCTTGATCGATCCCTGATAGGTTTTTCTTCCTCCAATATGGACAACATTCAATTTTTCCGTAATCCGGAGAAGATTTTCGACTTCCTGATTCACTGCGGCGGTAATGAGAATGTGAGGCGGCATGAATTGTCCTGTGCATTGATAGGTTGTTACGGATTAATGCTTTTTGCCCTCCGCTCCGATGCCGATATTGATGATCTCCACAATGTCCGTTATCCAGGATTTGATTTTTTTCTCATCTGCCTGATAAATCCCAAGCCCTGCATCCAGATGGCGGATTGTCTGGGTCTGGAGAAACCTGTCCATAACCGCATCCAGTATGAAGCAGGCTTTGTCAAGATCCAGGTCTTCTCTCAGTTCACCGTTTTTCTGAGCGGTTTCCAGAAGGGAACGGAGGTACTGAAAGCTGTAATTTCTCAATGACAGGAGGATTTCGTCTCTGAACGGAATTTTTGAGTCAAAGAGTACTTTCATGTATAGTTTATAGATAAGGGGGTGATCTTTTAAAAAGTAGACGCCGGCATACAACGTTTTTTCAAGGCGTGAAAACAGCTTGTCTTCCGTGGTCTGATCCCGTATAACCCGGAGCCGTCCCTTTACCAGTTCTGTCGATTTTTCAAAAATAAACAGGAAAAGACCTTTTTTGTCTCCAAAATATTGGAAAATCGATCCCTTTGCGATCCCAAGGTTGTCCACAAGAGCATTAATACTGGCGCCTGTATATCCCTTTTCACTGAATTCGCTGATCGCCGCCTGTGTTATACGGTCCTGCTTGCTCTTGGAAAGATTTTCAAATGTTTTTCTTGCGTTCAAAGCAGATGGCCTCTTTTTTTGTTTTTACAAATGGCTGAATCTGTATTTCGAAATCGTTTCAAACACGCGGATCTTTCATTCTGATTCAGGTTTCGATCGGCTCATTGCTGAATTATCATGACCAACCAAAAAGTTCTATAAAAAAATAGGGCTTGAAGAAACCCGAAGGCGCTGATATATTAAAACGCTTGAAATAATAGTGATTCAATTCGTCTTAATACTATGGAACCGATGGCGGCTGATAAAAATTCGATGAAGAAGAAATTTAAAAAGAACATTCTCTGTATCGGAGCCGGGTATGTAGGCGGCCCGACGATGGCGATGATCGCTCACAAATGCCCTCAGTACAAGGTTGTTGTTGTGGACATCAATCAAGACAGAATTAATGAATGGAATTCAGATACCCTTCCGATTTATGAACCGGGATTATATGAGATCATCAAAACGGCCCGGGGTAGAAATTTGTTTTTCAATACAGATATCGATAAAGGAATCCGAGAATCCGAGATCATATTCGTGAGTGTCAATACACCTACCAAAGAATTCGGCGCAGGGGCGGGAATGGCTGCCGATCTGCAATACTGGGAGAAAACAGCCAGAAAGATTCTCCAGTGTTCTGAATCCTCCAAAATTATTGTTGAAAAAAGCACGCTGCCGGTGAAAACCGCTCTTGCCATGGAAAGAATTTTATCCACTTCAGACAGCCGCATTCGGTTTGAGGTTCTTTCAAATCCTGAATTTCTTGCGGAAGGAACGGCCATCAAGGATCTTGAAAGCCCCGACCGAGTCCTGATCGGCTCTCCGCAGACAAAAACCGGTTTAAAGGCAAGGGATGAACTGGTTGAAATTTATGAAAACTGGGTTCCCAGGTCAAAAATTATCACTTCCAATGTCTGGAGCAGCGAGCTTTCCAAACTGGTTGCCAATGCATTCCTGGCGCAGAGAATCTCATCGATCAATTCCATATCCGACCTGTGTGAAAAGACGGACGCGGATGTCAGCGAGGTTGCACGGGCAGTTGGAATGGACAGCCGTATCGGCAGCCGGTTTTTAAACGCCAGTGTCGGTTTCGGCGGATCATGTTTTAAAAAAGATATTTTGAATCTTGTTTATCTTTGCCGGAACTACGGTATTCATGAGGTCGCGGATTACTGGGAAAGCGTCGTTCGCATCAATGAGTATCAGAAAAAGCGTTTTGTATTGAATATGCTGAAGACGATGTTCAATACGCTTGCGGATAAAAAAATCTGCTTGCTGGGATTCGCGTTCAAGGCCAATACCGGAGACACCCGTGAAACGCCGGCTCTGTATATTGCGAAAGAACTGCTTGAGGAAAATGCAAGGCTTGTCATATCGGATCCCAAAGCCCTAAAGAACGCGGAAAGGGATCTCAGGGAGATGAATGGCGATATTGCCTATGTCGAAGATCCCTATGAGGCGGCAAAGGGATGCCATGCGATTGCGATATTAACAGAATGGCCCATATACGCGGATCTTGATTATGGGACGATATTTGATTGTATGGAAAAACCGGCTTTTCTTTTTGATGGTCGAAATATTGTGGATCATCGGAAGTTATATGAGATCGGGTTCAATGTATATCCGATCGGCAAGCCGGCTCTCAGCAGATTTTAGATCGCTGGTTTTTTGCCATCGGACAGTTGATTTTTTTATGAGAGTGACATCGTGAGACAAATAAACAATCGTTTTAAAGAAAGGGCGCTTTGAAATATCATTTCAGCAAACGGATTCTGGTTACCGGAGGAGCAGGGTTTTTAGGATCACATCTTTGTGACAGGATGGTCGAAAAGGGATATGACGTTCTGTGCCTGGATAATTTTTTCACCGGCAGCAAAAGCAACATCGCGCATCTTCTTGAAAAATCGAATTTCGAGCTGATTCGTCATGACCTTACCCAGCCGCTTTTCATTGAAGCGGATGAGATTTATAATCTGGCATGCCCGGCCTCTCCAATCCACTATCAGCACAACCCCGTGAAAACGGTTAAAACCAATGTAATGGGTGCCATACACATGCTCGGCATGGCCAAGAGGGTTAATGCCAAAATCCTTCAGGCATCGACAAGTGAGATCTATGGGGACCCGGTAGTCCATCCCCAGAAAGAGGATTACTGGGGAAATGTGAACACCATCGGCCTCAGGTCATGCTATGACGAGGGAAAACGGTGTGCGGAAACCCTTTTTTTTGACTACCATCGCCAGAACAGAGTGAATATCCGCGTTGTCAGAATTTTCAACACCTATGGCCCCAGGATGCATCCAAACGATGGCAGGGTTATCAGTAATTTTATCGTACAGGCCTTACAGAACAGAGAGATCACCGTATATGGAGATGGCGCTCAAACCCGTTCCTTCTGTTATGTTGATGACCTGATCGATGGATTGAACCGGATGATGGACGGCCCGGATGATTTTATCGGTCCGGTGAACCTCGGGAATCCAAATGAATTCACGATTCTTGAACTGGCAAAGAAGATCATCGAACTGACCGGGTCAAAATCCAAAATTATTTTCAGAAAACTTCCGGATGATGACCCGTTGCAGAGACAGCCTGATATCACCCTTGCCCGGGAGAAGCTCGGCTGGCAGCCGGAAGTTCAGCTGGAAAAAGGACTTGAAAAAACAATCGCATATTTTAAACAGATTGCCGCTGAGTTCCGTTGAATCTGTTTGTGTACGCCGGTAAGGATGAAATTTAGCACAGGAGAAGACAATTGAATAGAAAAGCTCTGATAACAGGGATTACGGGTCAGGATGGGGCTTATCTTGCTGACCTGTTATTGCAGAAAGGATATGAAGTGCATGGAATCAAACGAAGGTCCTCTTTGTTTAATACCCAGCGCATTGATCATCTGTACCAGGACCCCCATGAAAAAATGTTGAAATTTCGATTGCACTATGGAGATCTAACAGACGCAACCAATATTATCATGATCATTCAGCAGGTTCGGCCGGATGAAATTTATAACCTGGCCGCGCAGAGCCATGTCCAGGTATCCTTTGAGGCACCGGAATATACGGCAAACACGGATGCTCTCGGCACCCTGCGAATTCTGGAAGCGATTCGCATGCTGGAAATGACCAAGGACGTCCGGTTTTACCAGGCTTCCACTTCTGAGCTTTACGGTAAGGTCCAGGAGGTTCCGCAGACGGAAAAAACACCTTTTTATCCAAGATCTCCCTATGCATGCGCCAAACTGTTCGGCTACTGGTGTACGGTGAACTATCGTGAAGCCTATGGAATGTATGCATGCAACGGCATACTTTTCAATCATGAATCACCATTGAGAGGAGAGACTTTTGTTACCCGAAAAATTACGAGGGCTGCTGCCAGAATCGTTCTGGGCCTTGAGAAATATCTTTATCTCGGCAATCTGGATTCTCTCCGGGACTGGGGACATGCAAAAGATTTTGTAAAGGCGCAATGGCTGATCCTTCAGCAGGATAAGCCGGATGATTTTGTGATTGCAACAGGAGAGCAGCATTCTGTAAGAGAATTTTGTGAAAGGGCGTTTTTGAAAGTGGGTATTCGGATTAAATGGCAGGGCAGCGGAGTTGACGAAAAAGGGATTATTCATGAAATCCAGCCTTCCTCTCTTTTGGAAGGCCTTAAATCAAAGAATCCCCTGAGCCATTTGAAAACAGGGGATGTGATTATTTCAGTGGATCCCCGTTATTTCAGGCCGACAGAGGTTGAAACGCTTCTGGGTGATCCTTCCAAGTCAAAAAAACAACTCGGATGGGAGCCTGAAATTTCATTTGAAGAGATGGTGGAGGAAATGGTTGAAAGCGATCTTGTTGAGGCATCCCGTGACGATGTGTGCATCCGGAAAGGCTTTTCCGTTCCAAACAGCCTTGAAGCGAACATGTGATTCGATACCGTATTTCGGGAGGATAGAGAAGTAAATCCATAAAATAGAGACATCATGTTATGAACAGTGATTCAAAAATATATGTTGCAGGACATAAGGGCCTTGTGGGTTCGTCAATCATCAAACGATTAATTAAAGAAGGTTATCATAACCTGATTACGCGATCTCTGGACGAGCTGGATCTGACACGCCAACTGGAAGTGGAGACATTTTTCAAGGAAGAGCAGCCTGAATATGTATTCCTGGCCGCGGCAAAGGTTGGCGGCATTCTTGCGAACAACACCTATCCCGCTGAGTTCATTTATCAAAATATAGCGATACAAAACAATATCATCCATTCCGCGTGGAATGTGGGCGTGAAACGGCTTCTTTTTTTAGGATCTTCATGCATTTACCCAAAGGAATGCCCTCAGCCGATGAAAGAGGAGTATCTTCTCACGGGGCCGCTTGAAGAGACAAACGAACCGTACGCGATAGCCAAGATCGCGGGCATAAAAACCTGTCAGTCTTATAACCGGCAATACGGTACACACTATGTGGCCGTTATGCCGACAAATCTTTTCGGACCGAATGATAACTTTGATCTGGAAAAAAGTCATGTTCTCCCGGCACTCCTTCGTAAATTCCATGAAGCAAAAGTAAAATATGCGGAAGAGGGACAAAGGCAGGCTGTTGAAATATGGGGAACCGGAAAGCCCCGCCGGGAATTTTTATATGTCAGGGACTTGTCGGATGCGTGTCTGCATATTATGAATCTGGATACAGCGATATACGAGTCAATATTGGAGGGCGGCCAGACACCGCTGATCAATATCGGCTATGGACAGGACATTACCATTCGCGAACTTGCCTCATTGATTCAGGAAGTGGTCGGGTTCGAAGGAGACATCCGGTTTGAACCTTCAAAGCCGGATGGTACAATGCAAAAGCTGCTGGATAATTCAAAAATCAGAAAACTCGGCTGGGAACCGAGAACATCGCTTCGAAAAGGGATCAAAAAAACATATGAATGGTGCATGCAGCATTCTATTTTTTAAAAAAAGTACGGTGGATTGTTTGTAACTGAACTTCACGCAGTAGGTGGGGTTCATCAACTTGAACAAGAAGCATCTTCTCCTGCCACCTTTGATGCCGTATAAGCCACCTTGGTTTTTAATCAGAATCAATGTATCGTTTTGGGGTGACAAGAAACAGAATGAACGAATTGGAATTATACAAATACATTGGACACAGACTGCCTAAAGTTCCCCATGCATCAGGGATTATAAACAGAATACTTAAACCCATATACAATCGAAAAAACAGAGGCCTTGTCATTTCTGATGTGTTTGATTTTAAAATGGAGTTGGATCCCAGAGAATGTGTTGACGGCAATTTGCTTTTTTGCCCCCAGCTTTATGACTACAAGGAAATGATGTTCATGGATAAAAGTTTGAGGGACGATGATGTGTTTGTGGATGTAGGCTCTCATATCGGCTTTTATTCTTTGATGGCTTCAAGGAAATGCAATACAGTTGTTGCGATCGAAGCAAACCCGGAAACGTTTCAAAGACTCCGGAAGAATATTCGGCTGAATCATGCAACTATATCCGCAATACATTCGGGCGTAAGTGACAAAAAAGAATTGCTGCGGCTCTCTCCCAACATCGGAACCAATGCAGGTGAAATGTCATTCATGGGCAATTGTGAAAATGGTGTTGAAGTTCAATGCCTTCCGCTGATTGATATTCTTGAACAGCAAGATATCAAGGAAATCAAAATGCTGAAGATCGATGTTGAAGGATATGAGTATAAGATATTGAATCATTTTTTTAACCATGCTGATAAAACTCTTTTCCCCCAATTGCTCATCACGGAATTTTATGAAAACAATGTTCATAATACGACCGGGAACCAGATACA
>CAZOEW010000093.1:0-229 GCA_964578935.1 uncultured Desulfobacterales bacterium
AGAAAGGTACATGCAGCGCATGTATTGGAAGGCGCAAAGCGCATTGTCATCGATCTGAAAGTGGATGACCGGCGGGACAAAGAAGCGACGATACAATCGAAAAAAATTTCGGCAACACAACGTGTAAACGAAAACAGATAATCATTTTTTTATCATAACCGATTCATACCTCACCGAAACCCATCCGTGGAACGTTCAATAGACGTCTGCCGAACAACCCATATCAGGA
>CAZOEW010000093.1:239-14341 GCA_964578935.1 uncultured Desulfobacterales bacterium
TTAATGAATTAAATTTTAAAACACCGTATGAGATCTGTTTTTACATCACTGAACACGATAACCCTCTATAATTATGTTTCTTTAACAGTTTCCTTGTAAAGGATGGTTTTTTCGTGTATTGCCTGTTAATAAATGATCTTACGATTCTGGATGGAGAAAACAGCGGCTGATCAATATGAACGCGGATTTGAACGATATGGCAAAATGTTTTGTGAAGGTCTTTTATCGTTTTTCCTGTCAATACAGAAAACAGTAAAGAGGTTCTTATGGTTAACATGACAATTATCGACTTTTTGAAGGACCGAGCCATTAGAAATGCAAACGATCTGGCCTTTCGATTTATGGGCAACGGCGAATTGGACGGACCGATCACAGAGTGGACCTTCTCTGAACTCTATCACCAGAGCGCCGGAGTGGCTGAAGACCTGGTTGAACAAGGCCTCAGTGGTTCGAGCGTCCTGCTCGCCTTTCCGCCGGGACTCGACTTCGTGAAGGCGTTTTTCGGCTGCCTCCTCGCGGGGGCTCGGGCCGTTCCTGTCCCGCTGCCCAATCCCCGAAGCAAGAACCCTCTCGGCAGGATCCTGAACACCGCAGGGGCCTGCGGCGCTTCGACTGTCTTGACCAATCAGCAGCTGGCGGCAATGGTCGCGACGATGGGGTCCGAGCTGCCTGTTTGCTTGAAAGCAGTGACCGACCATGTTGCGACCGGCTGGGCCGGCCCTCGGGCTGAGATGGACGAGGTTGCCTATTTGCAGTTCACGTCAGGTTCCACCGGTCACCCCAAAGGGGTCGCTGTCCGCCACACCAACATCGTGTCGAACCTCCGCGTGATGGGCCAGATGCTGCGCATCAAGTCGACGAATCCGGCGATGGTGTGGGCACCCCACTACCACGACCTCTGCCTGGTCGGACACGTGCTGGGACCGGCGTACTATGGGTATGAGTCCACACTGATGTCTCCGATGGATTTTCTCCTGAAGCCGGTACGGTGGTTGCGCGCGATGAGTCACTACAAGATCGTCAACACCGCCTGCCCGAACTTCGGCTACGAGTACTCGGCGCGGCGGATCAAGCCTGCAGACTGCGAGGGTCTCGACCTGAGCCATTGGGCAATAGCGGGAAATGGGGGGGAACCGGTCCTTCAGCAGACAATGGAAAAGTTTATCAAAAAATTCGAGCCGTATGGTTTCCGGCCGCAGACCTTCATGCCCTGTTATGGCATGGCTGAGTCCGTTCTCTTCGTGGGCGGGTTGAAGCCTTTATCCGAGCCGCCCAAAGTACTCACGCTGAGCGCAGCGGACCTGGAAAAGCACACCGTCCGCGTCCTGGCCGACAACGAGTTCGAAGGACGCAATGTCGTAAGCTGCGGAAAACCGGGATCCGATCATCAGGTGATCGCCGTAGACCCCGTAACGTTCACCCTGTCCAAACCCAATCAGATTGGCGAGCTGTGGGTGCAAGGTCCCAGTGTGCCCGGCAGCTACTGGGGACTGCCGGAGGAATCCGCAGCCACATTTGAGGGGCGTCTCGCCGACACGAACGAGGGACCCTTTCTCCGCACCGGAGACCTGGGCTTTGTTGCGGATGGCGAGATTTACGTAACCGGCCGGTTGAAGGACATGATTATCATCGCCGGACGAAACCACTACCCAAGTGACATCGAACTCACGGTTCAGGAATCCGGCGCTCCGGTTCGCATGGGGGCCTGCGCGGCCATTTCGGAGACGATCAACGGCCTTGAAGAGCTCGTTATTATTGCGGAAGTCGATGAGCGCCTGCTTCCTGCCGATGCGCAGTCCAATTGCTCGGGAGCGGAATCTTTAGATAAATTCTGGGCTTCGGCCGTGAAAACAGTCCAGGGTGCAGTCACCAAGGTGCACGGCCTGTCGGTACGATCCGTGGTGTTCGTGGAGCCTCGGAGTCTTGAGAAGACCTCCAGCGGGAAGCCGCGGCGGCAGCGCTACAAGGAACTCTTCCTCAAGGGAACGCTCGCGGTAATCCATGAGCAACGGTCACCCCAGATTGGATAGCAGACGCTTGCTTCATTCAGGAAGTATGGGTGCTGCGATTGTAAAAGGATGATTATTTGTCTTAGACATGATGTCGAAGGTTTTGAAACCAGGTCTACGAAACAAACGGAATCGTCAACGGGCCGAGCGGCATCACCGCAACCGGCAGGATCGGCGTTCCGCAAGATCGTCTTTCCGATTCCAGGGTTTTTTCAATATCATCGATAAAAGCAACCCGGGTTCTTTTTTGCAGATGGTGGCTCATCGAAGAATAAAGAAAAACCCTGCATTTTGAGAGTATCTGCAACAGCGCCTGCACTTGCCACTGATCATAGGCTGTCTCATGACTTTTCAGAACGGCATCCAGAAGCTCTCTGGATGAAACCGGCTGCATCAGCAGCTTCTCAAAGGAACTCCCCGCTGGAATCCCATTGCCGCATTCACTGGCGATGATAATGCTTCCACCATCTTCAACAATGCGCGCCGCGGCAGAGATCCCCTTTACTGACTGATAAAAATTCATATCCAGGGGATATCCGCTGTTGGTTGTGACAACAACCGGAAACTTCCGGGGCACCGCGATGAAGCTTTCCGGTGCCACATAGCGGCAGCCCTTTTGATGCGCAGAAATAAAATCACCCATAAAAAGTTCGGTGATCTCTTTTTGATGATTCAGGGATACATTGACAATGAAATCCGGCGGCAGGAGAGCGACCATTGCCCGGGCCAGATTCAAAAGCGGGTTATCCGCTGTTTCTCCCCAGGTGACGCCCGGATGAGCAATCAGTTTGGCCCGGTGAAAATGACGAATCGTTTCCAACCCAGCGATGCCCGGCACAATCGCCTTGGCTCCCCCGGAAAATCCAGCGAAAAAATGGGGTTCGATAAAACCGGTGGCAATTCGGATATCGGCCTCGCAATAGGCCCGGTTCAGCAGACAGGTTCCGCCGCATTTTGTTGCACCGACATGGACCAGACGGGAGCTGTCCGTGCAGTCATGGCACAATACCCGGAACCGGTCCAGATTCTCCCGGCCCAGCATCCGCAAGAGTTCGTCATCCGAAGGCGGACGATGGCTCCCGGTTCCAACCAGTATCGTTACATTCCCATCTTTTGCGCCGAACCCCTCCACAATCCAGGGGATCAGCAAATGATCCGGTACCGGCCTTGTATGGTCGGAAATCACAATCACAACGCGGGAGGAAGATCTGCTTTTTTTTGCCGCAAGATCCGCCAGCGGCAATGCGCCTGTCGGGTGGGAAGCTCTCTTTCTGAAACGTTCCAGAGGGTTGTCGAGTCCCGGCTGATTTTCTGGAATCAGGGTCGTCACATCGAAGTGTGTTTCATCAAGCGATAGATCCAGAAATCCTTTTCCATACGCCAGTCTGATTGACAGGGACATGATTACATTCGAACAAAAGGGTTAAACCTTTTTTCCTGACCGATGGTTGTCTGGGGCCCATGCCCGCAATATACCCTTGTATCATCTCCCAGCGGGAATAGACGTTTTTGAATGCTGGAAATGAGGGTATTATAATCCCCGCCGGGGAAATCGGTCCGGCCGATCGAACCGGCAAAAAGGGTGTCTCCCACAAAAACATGACCCCCGGCATACAAAGAAACACCTCCCGGCGAATGTCCCGGTGTATGGATAACCTTCAACGCCACCTTTCCAAAAGAAATGATATCGCCGTCGACAATCTCCTTGTCTGCATCCGGAGAATTTTCAACCGAAAGTCCAAAGGATGAAGCCGCAGATGTCAAAATTCTCAGCATGGGAGCATCGAGCGGATGAATCATCAGTTCCGCTCCTGTGGCTTCTTTCATCTTTCTGTTTGCGCCAACATGATCAAAATGGCCATGCGTATTGATAATATATTTTACGGTCAGCTTTGATTCCGCAAGGGAAAGCAGTATCCTTTCCGAATCATCTCCGGGATCGATGACAACCGCCTTGCGCGTATCTTCGCAGCCCACGATAAAACAATTGGCCATAATCGGTCCAACAGCCAGTTCCTTAATAATCAAATTCGCCTCCTGCAGTTATTGTGACGCTATCTGTTTTTTGCCTTTTCAATCAATTCCAGAATGCTTGTTATTTTGGGTTTAGGCTTTTTGTCTAAAAGCTCTTGAAACTCTTCTTCAGACAGTTTTTCCTGCAAATAGGTTTTTACGTCGAAAATTTCCCACCAGCAGTCGATCACCTTCCAGCATGGAAGATTGCCTTCGCCTCCTTCCATGCAGTATGAAAAAGATACCGGCCCTCCGAGCCTTGGGCACCGTCTGATTGTATTGTCTCTGTCTTGTGTCATCATAGCAGATAAGATAAACCGGAATCCGCAAAAAACCGCTGATTCCGGTTCACCGCGATTTGGTTTTCAAACTTCACGCGCAAGCAGCACATAGACTCCCCGTTTGAAAGTTCAGGGGCTGCCGTCCGCTCAACGGTTTTTGATCAATTTAGGTTTCGGGTAATTTTCAAAAACCTTTTCGGACGCAAGCATCTCTTCTTCGGTTAGTTCAAAATTTGCCAGCTCATTTGAAAAATACTTGTCATACGCCATAAGATCCAGCAGTCCATGGCCGCTCCAGTTAAACAGGATTACTTTTTCACGGCCTTCTTCCTTTGCTTTCCTCGCTTCATCCACGACGCACGCCAGGGCATGGTTCGTCTCCGGCGCCGGGATCATCCCTTCCGATCTTGCCAGAAGCACTCCCGCCTTATACGCATCAAGCTGCGTAACCGCCTTGGGGGTTATGATTCCTTCCGTTGCAAGCTGGCTTACAGTCGGGGCCATACCATGATATCTCAATCCTCCGGCATGAAAAGGCGGCGGCACAAATGCATGCCCCAGGCTATACATGGGCAACAGAGGTGTATACTTGGCCGTATCACCATGATCATAAACAAAAGGAGCTTTGGTCAAGGTCGGACATGCGGCCGGTTCAACCGGATAGATTTCGATCTCTTTTCCATTGATCTTGTCATAAACAAAAGGAAAGGCGATACCGGCAAAATTGCTTCCTCCGCCCGCGCAGCCGATAACGATATCCGGATATTCTCCGATTTTCTCCAACTGTTTTTTAGCTTCAAGCCCGATGATGGTCTGATGCAGCATAACATGGTTCAGAACAGACCCCAGGGAATATCGCGTCTTCCCGGTTTCATCCGTAACCGCAGCCTCAATGGCTTCACTGATGGCGATACCGAGACTGCCCGGCGTATTGGGGTCTTTTGCAAGGGCATCGCGACCGGCTTTGGTTTCGGTACTTGGACTGGCAATACATTTCCCGCCCCATGCTGCCATCATCGACTTCCGATAGGGCTTTTGATCAAAACTGATCCGGACCATATACACTTTACACTCAATTCCAAACTGGGAACAGGCGAAGGACAGCGCGCTCCCCCACTGACCTGCGCCTGTTTCGGTGGTCATTCGTTTAATACCGAACTCTTTGTTATAATAAGCCTGGGCAACGGCTGTATTGGGTTTATGGCTGCCCGGAGGGCTGACACTCTCATTTTTAAAATAGATTTTAGCCGGAGTATCCAATGCTTTTTCAAGTGAAAACGCTCTCACCAGAGGAGAAGGTCGCCACATGCGAAGAATATTCAGAACAGGCTCCGGAATATCGATCCATCTTTCCGTGCTTACCTCCTGTTCGATCAAATTCATGGGGAAAACCGGCGCAAGTTGATCCGGAGTGACCGGATTGCCGTCAGGGCCAAGTGGCGGATTCATTTTGATGTCTGCAAGTATGTTATACCACTGTCGAGGCATCTCCTCTTCACTTAGAAAAATTTTTCTGGCTTCCATTTCACGCTCCATTCTTTTTTGGTTAACTGCACGAATTACTTCTTTTCCAGTTGATTATCTGTATCCTCATTTTTTTCAACGAGTTTGCGGATACTGTCCAGTATGCCATTGATAAAGGCCCCTGACTCATCGGTGCCGAATCTCTTTCCGATATCAATCGCTTCATTGATCGATACCTTTGCGGGAATATCGCTGCAGTGGAGCATTTCATAAATTGCTATTCGCATGACATTCCGGTCAACACAGGATATCCGGTCGATTTTCCAGTTGCTTGAGAAGCGGTCTATCAGTGAATCAATCTCAGCCTTATTCTCCATAACACCTTTGAACAGCTTTATCAAAAACGGCATAATCTCTTTAGGGGGATCAAAATTACGGCAAAAAAGGTCAAATCGATCCTCGGTGTCATCATGACTCATATCCATATCAAAAAGGGCCTGCATGGCGAACTCTCTTGACTGACGACGAATGCCCATAAGGTTATGCCTGATCCAGCTCTTCCATGAGATTAGCCATTTCGACAGCCGATATTGCGGCGCTCCAGCCTTTATTCCCAGCCTTTGCTCCTGCTCGTTCAATGGCCTGTTCGATCGTATCCGTCGTGATAATACCGAAAATAACCGGAATCGACGATTCCAGGCTTACCATTGCAATCCCCTTGGATACTTCGGCACTGACATAATCGAAATGAGGGGTTGCGCCTCGAATTACGGCACCAAGGCAGATAATGGCATCATATTTTTTCTTTTCCGCCATTTTCCCGGCAAGAAGCGGAATTTCAAAAGCGCCCGGCACCTTGACGATTTCAATATCAGAATCTTTTGCACCGCTTCTCAAAAGAGCGTCAACAGCGCCCCCAACGAGCCGATCGGTGATAAAATCGTTGAACCGGCTGACAACAATACCAAACTTTTTTCCATCTGCTTTAAGACTTGCTTCAATGATCTTAGGCATTTCTTCTTTCCCCTTCCGATAATATTTTCAAATAAAATTGATGGGTAACGCGCTACTCCTTATTATGAAAGTTCAAGAGATGTCCCATCTTGAGCATTTTGCATTCCAGATAGCCTTTATTGTATTCATTGGGTTCCGTTTCAATCGGCACCTGCTCTACAACGCTCAGGCCATATCCTTCAAGCCCGATCATTTTTTTCGGATTGTTGGTCAAAAGCTTCATCTTCCTTACACCCAGATGCACCAGGATCTGCGCACCGATCCCATAATCCCGCATATCTGCTTTAAATCCCAATTTTTCATTGGCCTCAACCGTATCAAACCCCTGCCGCTGGAGTTCATAAGCCTTGAGCTTGTTCACGAGGCCGATCCCCCTGCCCTCCTGGCGCAGATACAGAAGAACACCCGAGCCTTCCTTGTCCATCATCTCCATGGCTTTAAAAAGCTGACTGCCGCAGTCACATCTCAAGGAACCGAATATATCGCCGGTCATGCATTCCGAATGTACACGGACAAGAGCCGGTTTATCCGGATCCAGTTCTCCCTTTACCAAAGCGATGTGAAGGAGATCATCCAGATCATTATCATATGCGATCATCCGAAAATCACCGGCATGCCCGGTGGGGATGATTGTTTCAACGGCCTTATGGACAAAACATTCCGTACGTGTCCGGTATTCAACAAGATCCGCGATCGTACAGATGCCGAGGCCATGCTTTTCACTGAATTTTTCAAGAGCGGGCATCCTTGCCATGCTCCCGTCTTCATCCATGATTTCACAGATGACACCGGAAGGTCTCAGGCCCGCGAGCCTGGCAAGATCCACCGATCCTTCGGTTTGCCCAACCCGTGCCATGACACCTCCTTTTCTGGCCCGCAGGGGAAAAATATGGCCGGGCTGAACCAGATCGCTTGGTTTTGCGTTATCCGCAACAGCCGTCAGGATGGTTGTGGCGCGATCAGCCGCGGAGATTCCTGTCGTTACACCACACCTGGCTTCAATAGACACGGTAAATCCCGTTTCAAACTGGGATGTGTTTTTATTCACCATCATGGGCAGGCGAAGTTGATCAATTTTTTCACCTGTCATGGAAAGACAAATCAGCCCCCGGCCATATTTGGCCATAAAGTTGATGGCCTCCGGGGTAACCTTTTCAGCCGCCATTGTCAGATCACCTTCATTTTCACGGTCTTCATCATCAACCAGAATCACGATTTTTCCGTTTCGGATGTCTTCAATGGCTTGTTCGATTGATATAAGTGGCATTCTCTAAATTAAACTCCTGTAAATTAAACTAAAAAACAGATCCGGCGGTCTATTTAAGAAATCCGGATTTTGATAGAAATTCCATATCAATAACCGAGCCTTTGGCATTATCGCCCTGGTTTGAGGCCGGTTTTACAGATATAAACCGTTCAACATATTTTCCCAACATATCGGTTTCAATGTTGACACGTTCTCCAGCTCTTTTAAATCCGATTGTTGTCATTCCGGAAGTATGCGGAATGATGCTCACTTCAAAACCATCAGAATGTAACGCGTTGATCGTTAAGCTGATTCCGTCAACCGCCACCGACCCCTTCTGGATCATATATCGTAAAAGAGGTTCGGGCACCCTGATGGTGACGACGATTGCATTGCCCATGGGTCGTTTGTCTTTGATACTTCCCACGCCATCGATATGCCCGGAAACCAGATGTCCATCCAGACGATCCGACAGGCGCAACGCACGCTCCAGGTTAACCCTCTCTCCAATACCGGCCTGGTCAAGGATCGTTCGGGAAAGTGTTTCAGGCGCCACATCAACCTCGAACCGGTTTCCGCGAATACCAACCGCTGTCAGGCAGGCCCCGCTCACGGCGATACTGTCGCCAATTCCCGTCCCTTCAAGGCTGAAATCAGCTTCTATCGTAAAACGCTTGCCCTGCCCGCCCGAGGAACGGATACTGATAATGGTTCCAAGTCCCTCTATTATCCCTGTGAACATGTTTTAACCCGTTCCTGTTGCCTTCTGCATCAGTCTGCAAAGAATATTCCCTGCGAACTGATTATAAATATAACCGGGCCGATTTTCGGATAAATCACAATATAATACCGAATCCATCATTTAACAAGGTATCCTTCAATCAGAATATCATTTTCAATCCGTTTTACAACCATATCTCTCACCGGGAATGCCTGATTCATGTTATCCGGTCCCGGCCCCCTGCATATGGGGAATCCATCATCACCGCCAAGAATCTTCGGGGCATAAAAAAACAAAACCTTGTCTATGATACGGGCAGTTAGCGCGGATTGCACTACCCGGCTGCCCCCTTCAATCAAAAGGCTGGTGATCCCCATCCCTCCTAAAAGCGGCATCAGGTTAAAAAGATCGATTTTGCCATCTTTTTCTTCCGTTTCAACGATTGTAACACCTTTTTCTTCCAAAGCTTCCTTTTTCGCCTTTAAAGCAGATCTTCCGCAAACAACGATCGTATCGGAATCAGATTCACTTTGTACCAGATCCGCATCAAGGGGTATGGACAGCCTTGTATCCAGAATAATTCTCCGGGGATCACGCCCTTTCATTCCAGGCAGCCGGACAGTCAGACGCGGATTGTCTGCCTTGACGGTACCGATACCAACCATAATGGCATCTGTTTCATGACGGATTTTATGAACAAAATGCCTGGCTGCTTCACCTGTCACCCACTTTGAATCTCCTGTATGGGTTGCAATGCGTCCATCAAGGGTTGCTGCGGTTTTCAAAATAACAAAAGGCTTTCCGGTCCGTATATATTGAATAAAAATTTCATTCTGCTTTTCCGCCTGCTTTTCGCATACCCCCGGGGTTACCTGAATACCCGCTTTTTTTAAAACCTCGATACCGCCGCCTGTTACATGCGGATTTGGGTCCTTCATCGCAACAACTGCCCGTTTAATTCCGGATTGTATGATTTTTTTTGTACAGGGGGGTGTCTGTCCGGTATGATTGCATGGTTCAAGGGTGACATAAATCGTTGCCCCTTTTGCGAGAGAACCGGCATCATCGATTGCGTTCACTTCCGCATGGGCCTTCCCGGCCATCTTGTGCCAGCCTTTGCCGACCACCCGGCCATCCTGAACCACGACAGCGCCAACCATGGGATTGGGGGAGGTAAATCCACGGCCCTTTTCAGCCAGGGCCAGAGCCATTTTCATAAAATATCGGTCATCCATTTTGAAAAAACCAGGCCGAGGCGCACGGGTCAACAACCTCGATTTTACTATTTACTCAGAAGGCTTTTCAGTTCTGAAACAAAATCATTCACGTCCTTAAATTCACGGTAAACAGATGCAAATCTGACATAGGCGACATCATCGAGTTCATGAAGCTTATCCATAATCATCTGCCCTATCTGGCTGGCCGGAATCTCTTTCTCCCCTGTTTCCCGGAGGTCACGCTCCAGATTTTCAATAAACTGCTCAATCACATTCATGCTGATTTTTCGTTTTTCACAGGCTCTCTGCATGCCGATACGGACCTTTTCCTTATTAAAAACCTCACGGCGTCCATCTTTTTTAATGATCATGACCGGAATTTCTTCAATGTGCTCATAGGTTGTAAACCGCCTGCTGCAGTCAATACATTCCCTGCGCCTCCGAATAACGTTTCCGTCCTTGCTTAACCTGGAATCAATAACCTTGTTGTTGGTTTCGCCGCAGAATGGACATTTCATGGATTTCCCCCTTGCATACTTGTAGTGTCAAGTCTTATCAGGTCAACATCCGCCTCCAGAAGCATTTCTTCCGCCATTTTATCCGCATATCCGTCCAGATAAAAAATATTTTTAATACCGGCGTTGATGATCATTTTCGCGCATATGGAACAGGGCATATTGGTACAATAGAGTGTTGATTCTTTAATGGAAACGCCATGGTATGCAGCCTGAACAATGGCATTCTGTTCCGCATGAATTCCCCTGCAGAGTTCATGTTTTTCGCCGGAAGGAATCTTGAGTTCCTCCCTCAGACATCCGATATCGATACAGTGCGCTATTCCGCTTGGAGCGCCGTTGTAACCTGTTGCAAGTATCCGTTTATCTTTCACGATCACCGCACCCACACTCCGCCGGATACAGGTAGAACGTTTTGCAACCAGAAAGGTGATATCCATAAAATATGCGTCCCAGTCAGGGCGCGAAATTCTTTCAGGCATGATGCGAACTATACCTCCTTATTTTCATAAATCGGAAAGGCTTCACAGAGCTCACGAACTTCCTGCCTTGTGCGCCTGATGACATCTTCATTGCGGCTGTTTTTTAAAACCGCGACAATGAGGCCTGCAACTCTTTTCATCTCTTCCGGTCCCATTCCCCTTGAAGTGAGAACCGGCGTACCAAGGCGGATTCCACTTGTAACAAACGGTTTCTGGGTATCAAACGGAACCGCATTTTTATTTGCCGTAATACCGGCCCTTCCCAGCGCATCCTCGGCATCCTTTCCGGTGATGTTCAGACTGGTCAGATCCGCAAGCATCAGGTGGGTATCCGTACCTCCGGACACCAGGTTTACACCTTCGGCCAGCAGACAGTCAGCCATTACCCGTGCGTTCTCAATGATGGATTTCTGATAGGAAACAAATTCTTCTGTCAGCGCTTCCTTGAGCGCGACCGCTTTTGCGGCAATGACATGCATTAAAGGGCCGCCCTGAATTCCGGGAAAAATTTCTTTGTCCAATTGTGAGCCGAAATTGTTTCCGGCCAGGATCATTCCGCCGCGAGGCCCCCGAAGTGTTTTATGAGTTGTCGTGGTCACCACATCCGCATGCGGAATCGGAGACGGATGAACCCCTGCTGCGACAAGTCCGGCGATATGGGCCATATCCACCATAAAATAGGCTCCAACCGAAGAAGCGGCATGTGCAAAAGATTCAAAATCAATCGTCCGCGGATAGGCACTGGCGCCCGCGACAATCAGTTTCGGGCGATGTTTTTTCGCAAGATCAGCCATTGCATCATAATCGATTATCCCGGAGTCTCTTCTTACCCCGTAATGGATAAAATTAAAGATTTTACCTGAAAAACTGACCGGGCTTCCGTGGGTAAGATGGCCTCCGTGCGCCAGATCCATTCCAAGAACGGTATCCCCCGGTTTAAGCAGCGCAAAATATACAGCCATGTTGGCCTGGGAGCCTGAGTGGGGCTGAACATTGGCATAAGCCGCGTGAAACAGCTCTTTTGCCCGGCTGATGGCCAGCTTCTCAGCGATATCTACCTGTTCACAGCCGCCATAATATCGTTTATCCGGATACCCTTCCGCATATTTATTCGTCATGACACTACCCTGCGCTTCCATAACCGCCGGGCTCACGATGTTCTCCGAAGCAATCAGTTCCAGGTTGTACTTCTGCCTTTCAAGCTCATCTGCAATCGCGCGCGCAATTTCAGGGTCTGTTTTGTTTATGATACTTAAATTCAAATCACATTTTCCTTATTGGTTATGTTGTTTTGGAACCATGGTACACGAAAAACCGCTTTCGATTCACAGAATATCGGCAGCTATGGAATATCATCAAACTTATCCAGGCGCTGTTGATGCCTTCCGCCTTGAAAACGCGTTTCAAGCCATGTCTTAACCAGTTCAAACGCAAGGGTTTCACCCACAATCCGGCCTCCCAGAACCAGAATGTTGGAGTCATTGTGTTCTCTGCTCATTTTCGCTGAGAACAAATCACTGCAAAGCGCTGCCCGGACATGCGGGAACCGGTTCGCGACCATGGACATTCCAAGGCCTGTACCGCAAAGCAGAATCCCCCGCTTATATTCCCCTTTGGATACCGCCCTTGCAACCTTTATCCCAAAATCCGGATAATCGACCGAGCTTTCACCATTCGTGCCTGCATCCCGGATTTCAATGCCCTTTTCAACAATAAACTGTTTCAGCTTTTCTTTTAGCGGAAAGGCTGCGTGATCGCTTCCGATGATAATCGGACTCTTGTCCTCTGTCATTTTCCCTCTCACATCAAATCCATCTGGATCTCAATCGATTTTCCAAACCCATGTCAACCATGTCATTCCGTCCTGTCTGGAAATGACCGTTTCAGCGCACTCCCTTTCCAACGGACAAAATGAATAAAACTGCTGTTAACTAACCGCAATAATAAAAATGCAAGGTTTGATCAAGAGGCAATTTTATTCATATGAATTTATTTTTACTAAAAATTCGGTATCCTGTTCGAAAATTATCCCGGCTGCTCATCAGGCGTTAGACACTTTACTCGGAAAAGGTCTCTTGATTGAATGCACTGCAAAAGGTGGACGCTGTCTTTTTTTACGAGACAATACAATTGAGAGGTTCTCCCCATAACCGGTATTTCAGCGGCCCGTACACAATGGATCATTCGGATGATATTTGTATCCAAAATGATTCTGTGATATATTCCGATTAAATTTTCAGCTGTTTCGAACGAAAAATTTCCTTTTTTCTCTTGCGAAGTTTCAACTTTTAAAACAAAAAAGAGTATGATTAAAAAAATTATATCCGGAGGGCAGACCGGGGCGGATCAGGCTGCCCTGGACACGGCTATCAAACTCGATATCCCCCATGGCGGATGGCTGCCGAAAGGCCGTTTGACAGAGGCAGGTCCGCTACCTGAGAAATACCAGCTGAAAGAGATGGTTTCGTCCAGCTATCCTAAACGCACGGAACAGAATGTTATCGATTCCGATGGCACCCTGATTTTTTCCCACGGGGAACTTGCCGGCGGCTCCAAACTTACAAAAGAACTTGCTGAAAAGCACTCCCGTCATTTTCTGCATGTGGATCTGAATCAAACCACTTCATTTGATGCTGCCCGAAATATCAACTCATGGATCCAGAAAAACGGAATTGAGATCCTTAATATAGCGGGGCCGAGAGCCAGCAGTGATCCCGGGATTTATCAGGCCGTGGCGGATATTCTTGAAGCATTGTTTTATCTGGACCTGATGGAAACGGGAAGTTCAGCAAAAGCCGAGGATTTCAGGCGGCTGGCAGAACAGGAAAATAAGGACAGCATCCCGGATTTTCCGCAGACGATAGACGAGGCGGTTGAAAGACTGATTCAAATCATGGATCTAAAAGATAAAGTGACCGTTGCCAATATGACGGAACTTGAGATGGAGTCGCTGTATCCCCGTTTCGGAAGGTATATCATCGCAAAATTCGGATTGCTGAAAGGCAACGACAACCTCTTCAGGTCATGCAGTCATGAGTCAAGTCTTAAAAATCCGGATGACCACGATGCAGCAGAAATCATCATCAAGGAATTATGGATAAAACTGCGCAAAACGCATCGACTGAAAATTGTAAAATAAT
>CAZOEW010000094.1:0-9501 GCA_964578935.1 uncultured Desulfobacterales bacterium
GGACAGATATGCAGATGGGTCGTTGATATGCTAAAACTTCAACAGCATATTGCCCGACTGTATCATCCCGGTTCAACAATTGCCGACAAAAGCATTTTATCGGTGCGAATGGGATAAAAATATGGCTGAACATGACAAGTATAGCAAAATTTTAAAAGTTGGCGAATTGCTCCGTAAAGAGGGTTTTATCAGCGATGAAGACATACAGAAGGCGCTTCAACTTCAGAAAGCTGAACATGAGATTGCCGCTCTGCCTGTTGAACAATATATGCTGAAAAAAAAACTGATATTACCCACTCAGCTGGAAAAGCTCAAAGAACATCCGGAGTATGGAAAAATAGAAGCGGATAATCTTGCCTTCAAGTTAAACATCATCAGCAAAAAAGATCTGAATGACATTCGAAACCGAAGGGATGATCAAAGAAGCATTGGTGAAATACTCTGCGACTTGGGTATTATCACCATCAATGACCTGAATTATATTCTTCATAAATACAGCAAGCAGCTCCGGTTCGGTGAAATTCTCCTCAGGCAGAATTACATCGATGAAGCCCGGCTCAATATCGCTCTTCAGGAACAAACCCACAGAACTGATCCGCTTGGTAAAATTCTGGTGGAAAAAAAGGTAATTACAACAGACCAGCTTTACCAGGTGTTGTCCAAGCAGCATAATATTCCGTATAGAAAACTGGAAGGTTTCATTATCTATGACAATATGATTGAGAAACTAACCAATGTCATTGGCTTCCGTTACGCGAAAAGACATCTGGTTATTCCATTGACCATCGATGGGAGAGAACTCACTGTCGCGGTTTCTTCTCCGGAAAGGCTCCCGGTTATTCATGAACTGGGATCGGTCTATACACACCTGAATATCAAATGCGTATTTATTTCGGATGATAAGTTCAGTGAGATTTTTAAAAATCTTTATGGGGTTTCCCTGTCCAGTACCATATCTGAAGCGGATAATAAAACAAGAGTGGATACCGCAAGCCTTATCGACATTGATCTTGGTGAAGATGTCAGTGATGCGAGGGACAATAAAAAAGGCACCATTTATGGAATGACATCCATGGAAGCCGAAGAAGTTGTCAACTTTATTATCAAATACGGAATCATAAACAATGCCAGCGATATTCATATCGAACAGAATCGAAAAAAACCCAAGATACGATATCGCATAGACGGTGTTCTTCATACCCTGAAGCTGACATGGCTGGATGAACGAATCAACGAAATGATTGGCGCAATCGTTTCCAGAATAAAGGTTATTTCAAACCTGGATATCGCGGAGAGAAGGCTGCCTCAGGACGGTGTTTTCAGGGTTAATTATTTTGACCGTGAAAAAAAACAAAATTTTGATCTTGATTTTCGTGTTGCTACCTGTCCGGCGATTATCGGGGAGAATATAACACTGCGAATTCTTGATTCAAGAAAAGCGGATGTGGGCCTTGAAAACCTGAATCATTCCGCGCATGTCCTGGAGCCGTTTAAAGATATGATGAGAAGCTCCGCGGGTATGGTGCTTGTGTCAGGGCCGACCGGGAGCGGTAAAACTTCCACCCTGTATGGCGCATTATTGCATGTCTATCATCCGGGTATCAAGATTATTACGGCTGAAGACCCAATTGAATACAGTTTCCCGGATATCATGCAGACCCAGATCAATCCGAAAATCAATCTTACATTCGCGAAGCTTTTAAGATCTTTCCTGCGTTTGGACCCCGATATCATCCTGGTCGGGGAGATGCGGGATCATGAAACCGCAAGCATCGGATTTGATGCCGCCCTGACCGGGCATCTGCTTTTAAGTACGATTCATACGAACGATGCGGTAAGCGCAGTGACAAGGCTTCTTGACCTCGGTATTGAATACAACCAGATTGCCTCCAGTCTTATGGGGGTTCTCGCCCAGCGGCTTGTGAGAAAAATCTGCCCGTCATGTAAAAAAAAATACACCCCGCTGAAGGAGGAGTGGATCGTATTATTTGACAGGAACCCGGAGCATCTGGATTTTTATATCGGGGAGGGATGTTCGGAGTGCAAGTTCACCGGATACAGGGAAAGAACGCTGATTTCAGAGATTTTTACAATCGACAGAACGATTTCCACAGCTCTGAACCGAGGGGAAAGTGAAAACGAAATTAGACGGCTTGCCTTAAAGGGGGGGATGAAGACAATGCTTGATGACGGAATGATGAAGCTTGATCAGACGACTCTGTCCGAACTGATACGGGTCGTACCCCATGAAATGCTGAAAGAGTTTAAAATGAGAAAGTAATATGTTTCGAATTTCCAATTCCCTATCATGAAGATTGTCACGACACATAAGGGTACTGACTTTGACGGGTTTGCCTCTTTAATCGCGGGAACTTTATTGTATCCTGGTGCGGTTCCGGTAATTCCGAAAAGTGTCAATCCAAATGTAAAGGCTTTTCTGGCAATTCATAAAGAACTTTTCAATGTTCGCTTTTCCGAAGATATTCCTTTTGACACGGTAACCCAACTGATCATTGTAGACACAAACACCTGGAAACGACTGGATCACATCAAACCGCTCAAAAGTCGCACGGATATCGAGATTATATTATGGGACCATCATCCTGGAGGAGATATCGTTCCTGCCTGGAAATGCCTTGAAAAAATCGGTGCAACGATTACACTGATGATCCGGCAGATTCAAAAAGAAAAAAAAGAACTCACTCCAATTCTGGCAACCCTTTTTCTGGCCGGAATTTATGAGGATACCGGCAGCCTTTCTTTTCCGTCAACGACCCCTTTGGACGCCTATTCTGCAGCATATCTTCTGGAACAGCGAGCCGATCTCAGCGTGCTTAGCTCTTTTTTGAAACCAGCCTATAATGCGGAACAAAAAGATGTACTGTTTGACATGCTGAGATCGGCCGAAAGAATTAAAGTAAACCGATACTATATAAGCTGCAACATCATTGCAATTGAAGGCCATGTCGGCAATCTTTCCGTAGTTGTCAATATGTACCGGGAACTGCTGAATGTCAGTGCGGCTTTTGGGATTTTTGTTGATAAAAGACGCAACATGATCGTTGTGATCGGCCGAAGTATTACCGATGACGTAAATATCGGTGAAATTATGCGGCGTATGGGAGGAGGGGGGCATCCGGGAGCGGGCTCCGTAATGCTGAAATCCATTGAGCCGGAGGCAGTTAAAGAGATGATTGTCGACCTTGTAAAAAATGAAAACAAGGTCTCTTCTCTCGGAGATTTAATGTCTTATCCGATCATCTCGGTAACTTCCGACACTCCGATGAAGCAAGTTGCTCTGCTGTTGCGTAAAAAAGGTTTCACAGGGTTGCCTGTTGTTGACGATAACAAACTTGTCGGCATTATTTCCAGAAAAGATTTTCAAAAACTCAAAAAAGACAGGCAAATGGAATCACCGGTAAAAGCATTTATGAGCAGAGACAAGATTATCACCGTCTCGTCGGATAGAAGCCCGCTGGAAGTCGCCCAGCTTATTGTAAAGCATGATATCGGCAGGATACCGGTTATAGAAAATGGTGATATGATTGGAATTATAACGCGTACAGATGTGATGAGATATTTTTATGATCTGTTGCCGGAGTGAACAGAATACCGACATCTCATGGATGATGGGTTTGATTTTTCCGGTGCTCAACAACATCTATACAAATGCACTGCCTGTGCAGGGTTTTGTCCGTAAAATTTGCGGATTCTTGTTTAGTACCGGTTCTACTCCACCTCGATGGGATGATGCGTAAGCCATTCTTTGAGCAAACGAAGTCCTTCCTCTATCGATACGTTCGGTTTGTAGCCAAGATCCTTTTTAACCGCACTGATATCAAACCAGTGAGCCGTTCCCAATTCATTTGCAACAAACCGGGTCATTTTAGGTTCACCGGAAAAGCGGAAAACCGTGTACATAAATTCAAGTAACGCTCCGATGAGCCAGACCGACCAGAGGGGCATGGTTTTTGTAACCGGGGCAAGGCCTCCTGCATTCAATATTCCATTGATCATGTCCCACATGGGTATTGGATTATCCTGGCTGATAAAGTAGATGTTGCCCGACAATGAAGGATTCGCAACAAGTTTATCTGCGGCGAGAATATGCGCATCCGCGGCATTGTCGATGTAGATTGTATCAACGAGGTTATTTTGTCTGCCCACGCGGACAAGCTTTCTGGATCTCGCGATAACTCTTGGAACAAGATGAGGATCACCCGGCCCCCATATCAGGTGAGGGCGGAGAATGATCACGTTCAGGCCTTCTTTGGCGGCAGCTCTGACGTCCTGCTCCGCCATGGCTTTTGTTTTTGTATAGTGGGTATGAAATTTTTCGGGATAGGGGATGGATTCATCCATTCCTTCCATATTTTTGCCTGTAAAAATGACACTGGGAGAGCTCGTATGGATGAGGGCCTGAATCCTGTTCACCTTGCAGGCATGGATGACATTTTGTGTTCCAAGGACATTCGGCCTGTAGTATTCGTCATACGTTCCCCAGACGCCCGGTTTAGCGGCAGCATGAAAAACAACATCCACTCCCTTGAATGTATTTTCAACAAGTGCTCTATCTGCGAGGTCACCCTGAATCTGTTTCACTCCAAGGGCTTCAAGCTCAGAATAGGATTTTCGGGAAAAACTCCATACTTGTTCTCCTCTTTGAATCAGTTTCCTGATAATGGCGCTGCCTAAAAATCCACCTCCCCCGGTTACCAGAATTTTTTGTTTTTTCGGTTTTTCCATAAGATCTCCAGATTTTATTTCAGCTGATCTTCAGCCCATACTGCCAGCTTTTCACGGAAAATTTTAGAATTGTGACGGATGTCCACCGGGAACGATTTATGAAAAAGGAAAATTTTAATATCCTGTGTGATGATATTTTTTTTTGCAAGCGACAGCAGATCTGTTTCAATTTGTTGTTCATCCAGGTTGTTGTCTTCTTCCAGCTCAATACAAATAACCGGTTTCTGATTCCCGGAAGGCCCGATGCCCACCAGTGCGCTTCGATACACACTTTGGTGGGTGTTAAAAATCGCTTCACAGGGAATGGTATACAACGTTCCTCCCTTGGTGATCACACGATGACTTTTTCTACCACAGAACCAGAAGCGGTTGTTTTTGTCCTGCCATCCAAGATCGCCCATACGGTGCCATATTTCATCCCCTTCCTTTATTTTGTGCAAGGCGTTATGCTTTGGCCTTTCATAATAGCTTTTGGATACCAGATCGCCTTTGACGATGAATTCACCAATTTCTCCCTGCGGGATAAGCAAATCTTCGGAAAAGGTTTCTATGGGTGAATCCGATATGCGGATCAAGCGGATTTCAATGTCGTTTATCGGACGGCCAATACAATTACCATATCCCTGATCGCTCAGATCCCTGGTCTCTCCAAGAATCTCGTTGCTGCTGATCGATATGATCGGCACCGCCTCAGTCGCGCCATAGGGGGTGTGTATTTCAGCGGTTTCGGACAACATTTTGGAAAATCTTTCAATATTGGCAGGAGGAACCGGAGCACCTGCTGAAACGACTCTTTTCAGAGAGGGGAGTTTTATTTTATTGCTTTCTCCATAACGTCCTACCCGGTTCAGAAGAGCAGGGGAGGCAAACATATTGGTTACTCCCTGATTAATGATCGCTTCAATAATTTTTCTGGGGTCTACAAGAGCCGGCTTGGTCGGGTCCATATCCGGAATTACGGCAGTCATGCCAAGAGCAGGGTCAAACAGCGCAAACAAAGGAAAAGTAGGCAGATCAATTTCATCCGGAGTAATTTCAAAATGAGCCTTGATCTGCTTAATCTGAGCGTCGAAATTGCCATGGGTGTACACAACGCCTTTGGCGGGGCCTGTACTGCCGGAAGTAAACAAGATGGCGGCTGTTTCATTCTTCTTTGTTTTCGCAATTGAATGGGCTGCCCAGGGAACTTTTTTAATGTGACCCATGTTGAGTCCACCCCAGAAGAGGCGTCTGCCCACCGTAACAAATGTTTTTACGGTTTTAAAATAGCCCGGACAAAACGTTCGAAGGAGATGCGCCAGAGGAATCCCGATGAAAGCTTCCGGCGCGCTTTCCTGCATACAGGAAAGCATGCGTTTGATTCCCATGCCCGGGTCGACGACAACAGGAACAGCCCCCGCCTTAAACAGAGCAAAGGTAATCGCAAAGAAATCAAGACATGGCTTGACCATTAGAATGGTTTTTGTTCCGCGAACAATTCCCACTCTTTCAAGACCGGCGGCAATACAATCCGACTCCTGGTCGAGTTGTCGAAATGTCATATGGGCATATGCGATACGGTTATTCCGGTCTCTTGAAACCGGAGCGACTACAGCTCTTTTATAGGGCTGTCTCTTGGCCATGTCTTTAAGGTAATAGGCGACATTGACAACGTTTTCATTGGAGGTATTATTTTCTGTATTCATATCATTCAATCAATTTTCCCTTCACGTTGCATTTAAACCGGATGCTTTATCAAAAAATCCTTCACAAGGGGCAGAATTTTCTGCGGAACATCTTCAAAGAGGTAATGTCCGGCATCCGGGAAAAGATGCGTTTCCGCATCCGGAAAACGGAGCCGCCATTCATCTAAAAATGAAATCGAGAAAACAAAGTCATGTTTACCCCATAAAATCAGTTTGGGAATATCCGAAAGCCTGTGAAGGTTTTTGTCCACATACTGTCCAAGTTCGTAACTCGGATCTGTGGTTTTTATCGGAATATCCTGTACGAATTTCAGGGTGGCAATCCGGTTTTTCCACGAGTTGTATGGCGCGACAAGACCTTTTTTTACCTCCTCTGGAAGGGGTTTATGAGGGCACATATAGAGCGCGGCTCTTGAAAAAAGATTGAATCCAAGTACACCGAGAGTCGCAAATGGGCTGATATGCCGTATCAGCCATAGACGCAACGGAAGCCCTTTCCCCCCGGGTGTAAAAAAACCGGTGGTGTTTGTGATTACCAGTCGTGCAATCTTTTCTGGATTTCTCAGGGCAAACGCCAGTCCGATCATACCCCCCCAGTCGTGAAGAACAAACGTTATCTTGTTTTTGATATTCAGGTGATCGATCAGCGCTTCAAGATCTTCAACCCTGCTCTGGTATCTGTAGTCATATTGATCGATACCCGGTTTGTCGGAAAGACCACATCCGATATGGTCCGGAACGATTGTTCTGTAGTCAGGAGACAAGCCCTTTACAAGGCTTCTGTAGTAAAAAGACCAGGTAGGATTGCCGTGAAGCATGACAATCGGATCCCCGGAACCTTCGTCCAGATAATGATAATTCAAGCCGTTTCTGTCCATAAAATTGGATTTAAATGGATAAAGATGCCTGAAGGATGTCATGTCGATCTGGTTTTGGTTGTTCATAGTCATAACTTTCCGGGAAAAATGAGATTATTTTAATTCCTGAGCCTCCGAACTTCGGAATTTTTTCAGAGAACGAATATCTTTTTTTGTATATCGTACAAATTTTTATAAAGCAAGGGAATCCATATAAGTTTTCCTAGTAGAAACAGGCGGTTCAGTTTTTCTGAACGCTAAAAGCCAGATAGAAAAGCCTTTTATGAGCCCTGCAATGAAACCAGGGCACTTCTCAAAAAAATTCTCGTTTGTTTGAAAAATTTTTCAGCCGCAACGATATACGGGAAATGAATCGGGGATCTCTTCAGGTTTTTTTATCCGGTATAAAATGGAAATGCGCAAGAGACAGCGTGCGGACTTTTTTTTTGTTAACGGGAAAAACTTGTTAAGCCATCTCAAGTCCTTTTAATAGAAATGATGTTAGTAATCTATCGGCTCTCCATATAAACACACAATTGGTTCAGACATTTCCAAAAGGATCCATTATATTTCGTTTTCTTCTCGACCAGAAATTTTGCTCCGCACTGCGGGCATTCCTGGTTGACAGGCCTGTCCCATGTTGCATATGAACAATCGGGGTATCGGCTGCAGCTATAAAAAATTTTGCCTTTTCGCGATTTCCGCTCAAGAAGTTCACCTTCACAAGCGTCTTCAGGGCACTTGACCCCAGTGGGAGTACCGGAGGAACTTCCGTTCAGGGATTGTGTATTTTTACAATCAGGATACCCTGAGCATGCCAGAAATTCGCCGTAACGGCCCTGCTTGAGAACCATGGGTCTTTGACATTTATCGCAGATTTTGCCTTCGACGATTTCGAAAGAAGGTTCAACCGGTTTAACGTTTCCTTTTTCATCGCGTATAAAATTGCGGGAATAGGAACATTCCGGATATCCGTTGCACGCGAGAAAAAGCCCATTTTTCCCAACCTTGATATGCAGCTTTTTGCCGCAGTCCGGGCAGGTCAAGTCTGTAGGGACGCCGACGCCCTTAATGCTGAGCATATGTTCTTTCGCGGATTCAAGTTTTTGGGAAAACTGATCGTAAAAACTTTTGAGAACAGTCAGGTAGGGAAGTTCACCGATTTCAATCCGGTCAAGATTGTTTTCAAATTTTGCCGTAAATTCGACATCGAGTATATCCGGAAAATTTTCTACCAGAAGATCATTTACAATAAATCCCAGTTCACTTGGCTTGAAATACCTGTTTATAAGCTCCACATATCCTTTGTCCCTTATTGTCGTGAGGATTGTTGCGTAGGTGCTTGGGCGCCCGATTCCGTTTTCCTCAAGCTCCTTGACAAGAGAAGCTTCGGAAAATCTTGGAGGAGGCTGCGTGAAATGCTGTTTGGGAGACAGTTTGTGCAGTTTCAATTTCAGCCCTTCGGAAAGATCGGGAAGGGGTTGTTTTTTCTGTTCCTCCTCGATCGTATCTTCAGATGATATGTATACCGTCATGAAGCCTGGAAATTTGACGGTAGATCCGCTGACATTGAATGTATATGCTCCGGCCCGTATGGCCACCGATTTCTGGTCGATCAGTGCCTGGGCCATTTGGGATGCCATAAAGCGTTTCCATATCAGTGTATAGAGTGCAAGCTGATCTTTTGAAAGATGCGGGGCAAGCTTTTCAGGCGTATTGTATACAGAAGTCGGTCTGATGGCTTCATGCGCATCCTGCGCTTTGTTTTTATTTTTAAAGATTCGGGGCTCGGATATTCCATAACTTTCACCAAATTGATCCAGAATCATTTTTTGTGCTTCCAGAGCCGCCTCTTCCGCTATTCGTATGGAATCGGTTCGCATATAGGTAATCAAACCTGATGGCTCACCCGGACTTAGCTCAACTCCTTCATACAGCTGCTGGGCAACGACCATGGTTTTTTTTGCAGAAAATCTCAGCCTTCGTATTGCCTCCTGTTGCAGTTTGCTTGTGATGAACGGCGGACGGGGATTTCTTCGGGTCGTGTTTTTAATAATTTTATCAAACAAAAAAAAACAACTTTAAAAAGTAAACAAACTAAATTGACTAAAACCAAACTAAAGACTGATTGAAAATGGATGCATTTAGCACAATAGCTTTATTGATTGGCGGAATGTACGCCATTGACAAAATCACGCAGCCGGCGCGCATCA
>CAZOEW010000094.1:9511-14114 GCA_964578935.1 uncultured Desulfobacterales bacterium
ATAATTTTATCAACGATAAAATCGGAACCCGTAAGCTCATCGAGAATTTCATTCGCGTTTTTTTCATGTTGGATTTCAATTTTTTTATTGTCTTTTTTTACCAGTTTTGCCTCAAAAGGAGGGGGGGAATCTCCTTCAAGGTTTGCCGTAATCGACCAGTATTCTTCGGGCTCAAAAGCCTGAATTTCGCGTTCTCTTTCACATATGATTCTGACGGTAACCGATTGGACGCGTCCGGCACTCAAACCTCCCTGAACCTTGCGCCATAAAAGCGGTGATATCTGATATCCTACAATCCGGTCCAGGATGCGGCGGGTCTGCTGGGCGTCATATTTGTCCTGATTCAATTCCTGCGGGGAATTCAGCCTTTCATTGATTCCGCTTTTTGTAAGTTCATGAAACAGAACCCGGAAAAACCTGCGGCCCTTCTTTTTCATAATTTCCGCGGTGTGATACGCGATGGCTTCACCCTCCCTGTCTGGGTCAGGGGCGAGATAGATATCCGAAGCATTTTCAGCCGCCGCTTTGAGTGATTTTATAACTCCCTGTTTTCCCTTGATGTTGACATATTTGGGTTTGAAGCCATTTTCGATATCAATACCGATTTCCTTGGGTGGAAGATCCTTGATGTGTCCGGATGTGGCGGTGACATTAAACTGATTTCCAACAAATTTTTTAATGGTTCTGACTTTGGTTGGAGACTCTACGACAATTAACGGTTTCGGCACTTCTATTCCTCACAAGTTGAAAAAAAATTACCGGGAGACTGGTTTACAACTCCCTTAAGTTCAAGTTTTAAAAGAATTCCAGCTAACTTCCCCGGGTTAAGCCTGGTGGAACGCAGAATGTCATCAATGTGAACCGGATAGGGTTCAAGGGCTTTAAACACAATTGTTTCATCCGAGTCAAGTGTTGGATTGTTTTTTTTTGGAGGTTCCTGAATTTCGGTTTTTCCCGATGAGCGATCCTGTAACAGCGGTAAAAGCTCTTCAATGATATCATTTGCGTGCTCAACCAGCTTCGCGCCCTGTTTCAGAAGGTTGTGGGTTCCGGTACTTTTAAATGACCTGACGGAACCGGGAACCGCGAAAACCTCACGTCCCTGTTCAGCCGCCAGCCTTGCCGTGATAAGGGAACCGCTTTTCATGCCGGCTTCCACAACCACCGTTCCAAGGGACATACCACAAATGATTCTGTTTCGTAAGGGAAAATGATAAGGCTCAGGTCCCGTTCCGAATGGAAATTCTGAAATAACCGCCCCTGTTTCAGAAATTTCATGAAAAAGCTTTTTGTTCTCGGAAGGATAAATCACATCAATACCCGTTCCAAGAATCGCAAACGTTTTGCCCTCTCCGGAAAGTGCACCCAGGTGGGCCGCTGTATCAATTCCTTTTGCCATGCCGCTTACGACATTAAGTTTGCGATGAGCAAGATCACGGCACAGTTCTTTCGCCACGGTTACCCCATAACGGGTAGCATTCCTTGAACCGACGACAGCGATATTGTCCGTCGCCGGTTCCAATGTTCCCGATATGTATAACACCGGAGGAGGATCCGGAATGTGATGTAAAAGAGGAGGGTATGACCTGTCAGCCATGGTGATGATGCTGATTCCTTTTTGAAGTGCGATATCGAGATCTTTTTTTGCCTTATTTTCACCTTTGTTGTGTTTGATTGCTCCGGCAAGAGAAGCAGATATTCCCTCAACCATCATCAGTTCCTGTATGGAGGCACTGAATACGTCATCCGGGGTATGAAAGCATTCAATAAGTTTCTTAAACAGATGGTTTCCAATACCACTTACATTTTTCAAGGCCATCCATGGCAGTTTGTTTTTCATGGCAGGGTAATGGTGTTTTCAGGTACGGTTCTGTCATGATTTCCAGCTTCTCGCTTGTTTATTTTCTTTGCCAGGCAAGAAGAATGGGGCTGGCCACATATATGGAAGAATATGTCCCGACGAGAATGCCCACGATCAAGGCAAAGGCAAAATCATGTATAATACCGCCGCCGAAAATGAAAAGAGCAGCAACGACAATCAGTGTGGTCCCGGAAGTGAGAATCGTTCGGCTCAAGGTTTCATTGATGCTTCTGTTAATCGTTGTATTGAGGGGGCTCTTATGATGTTTTTTGAGATTTTCACGAATCCGGTCAAAGACAATGATTGTATCGTTCAGTGAATAACCGATAATCGTGAGAAGAGCCGCAATGATCGGTAATGTAAACTCTTTGTCAAAGATGGAGAAAAAACCGACGGTGATCAGTACATCATGCACGAGAGCGACAATCGCCCCCATGGCGTACTTGAGTTCAAGAAACCAGAAAAGAACGATGGTTACAATCAGCGCAGCCGCGATAAGAAAGGGAATGCTCACATTGAAGAGGGAGAGTGCATATATGGCAAAGATAATTGCTGCAGCCATCACTCCGCTCAAAATCCACTTCAGCTCAAACCGTCCTGAAATATAAATGGTAATAAACAGGAGTGAGAAAAACATCGCAAAAAGCGCTTTCTCTCTCAGATCTTTACCGACCTGGGGGCCGACCATTTCAACACGCTGTGTTGTTGCCTTTCCATTGGTTGATGCGTTTAGTGCTTTTTCCAGATCCGATGTGAAATCCTCACTCGTTGTGATTGGCTGGTTTGTCCGGATCAGATATTCATTTTCGTCTTTTTCTCCAAATCGTTGAACGGAAGTTTTTTGGAGTCCGATCGTGTTCAGGCCCGATTTGATATCCGCAATTCTTGTCTGGTTCTCAAATGAGACCTGAATCAGTGTTCCACCGGCAAAATCGACACCATATTTGGGTCCTTTTTTCACGACAAGCGATCCGATGCTGACAACAATGAGGGCCAGGGAGATCAGGGCGGCGATTTTTATTTTACCTGTAAAATTTATATTAATGTCGGGTTTGATAAACTGCATCTGTTCATTCCTTTGTCATATTCTGGAACTGTTTTAGTCAATTTTCGTAGTGTGAGTCCGTTTTTAAATACTTATCGTTTTTACCCGGCGAATGATCAGAAAATAATCAAATATCAGCCGTGAAAGAATGAGGGCGGTAAACAAACTTGCTACAATTCCAAGGCTCAGGGTTACCGCGAAACCTTTGACAGGGCCGGTTCCAAATTGAAAGAGAACGAGCGCCACGATAAGGGTTGTTACATTGGCATCCAAAATGGTCAGCGTGGCACGGTCATAGCCCGCGTTGACTGCCGCAAGAGGAGTCTTTCCCAGCATCATTTCTTCCCGTATGCGTTCATAGATGAGAACATTCGCATCAACGGCCATACCGATCGTCAGGATTATACCGGCTATACCCGGAAGGGTGAGCGTGGCCTGGAATGCGGCAAGTCCGCCTCCGATCATGATGATATTGGCGATAAGCGCCAAATCAGCTATCAGGCCGGAGCGTTTGTAGTATATAATCATGAAGAGAACGACAAGCAGCCCTCCGATATACATGGAAAACAAACCTTTGTTGATTGAATCTTGACCAAGGGATGGGCCCACGGTTCTTTCCTCAATGATGTTGACGGGCGCGGGCAAGGCACCTGCCCGCAGCACGATAGCCAGATCACGGGCATCTTCCATGGTAAAGCTGCCTTCGATAATTGCATTTCCTCCTGCAATTTTTGACCGAATATTCGGAGCGGAATAAACCGTATTGTCCAGTACGATCGCGAGGCGCTTGTTGACATTGTCACCGGTCAGTCTTTCAAAAACCCTTCCTCCCTTTTTGTTGAATTTCATGGCGACATAGGGTTCATTATACTGGGAGTCGATTTGAACTCTGGCATCTGTCAGGTCGGCGCCGGTAAGAGGTGTCCGTTTTTTGATCAGAAAAGGAACTTTGCTGATATGGCCGGTTTCGTTGTTTTTAATTGTCTGGTAGAGGAGTTCGCTTCCGGGAGGTACGTCCCCTTTTTGTGCCTTATTGACATCATTTTCTTCGTCAACTAGCCTGAATTCCAGCAGCGCGGTTTTTCCGATCAGATTTTTCGCGCGTTTTGTGTCTTTTATTCCAGGCAGTTGTATCAGTATCCTGTTGTCACCCTGAAGGCGAATATCCGGTTCGCTTACACCAAACTCATCAATACGGTTTCGTATGGTTTCAATAGCCTGCTCGACAGCCATTTTTTTGATGTATTCAACTTCTGTTTCAGGAAGCGTAAGGAGAAAAGTCGTGATGCCGTTTTCAGCTTCCGTATCGATTTTTAATTCCCTGAAATCCCTGTTCAGGAACTCATAAAATGAATCAACGGTGTCTTCTGCGACCTTTACGGAAAAACCATTTTTCCCTATGGTCCGTATGCCTTTTTGTTTTATGCCTTCTTTTCGAGTAAGGCTTTTCATATCATCTGCCATTCTTTCGATCTGACCCTCAACGGCTTTTCCTGTTTCCACCTCAAGCACGAGATGCATGCCGCCCTGCAGATCGAGACCCAGATTGATTTGTTTGTTGGGCCACAATGTTGGCTGATCTTGATTGTTTATTTTCATGTGGATTGTCGGAAACAGATAGACCAGTGCAACAACAATCACAACAGGAACAACGTAGAGTCTCCATGAAAGCTTCTTCAATGCCCGTATCCTTTCTT
>CAZOEW010000095.1:0-14029 GCA_964578935.1 uncultured Desulfobacterales bacterium
ACAGGACTTAATCACTTCTCCAATTCGAACCAGCACCTTATCGCCTTCCAGATGCCCGTAGGTGTCATTGTACTGTTTAAAATGATCGATATCGATCAGCAGCAGCGAAAGAGAATGATTGTAGCGGTTGAGGCGGTCGATTTCCAGATCCAGTTGTTTGTAAAAGTATCTTGAATTGTAGAGTTTTGTCAAACCGTCCGTAATTGCCAGTTTTTTCAGTTTTTCAAGTATCTGGTCCCGTTCTTTTGCGACCTGTCGTTCTCTTACCACCCGTCTCAGCCTCAGGTTCAGCTCTTCAAATCGAATCGGCTTGAAGATGAAGTCGCTTGCGCCTTTGCTGATGGCTTCCTCATAGGAATGCTGACCGCTGTATCCCGTCATGACGATTACATCGGTATTGAATTTTTTTTTTATGATATCCGTCAGTTCGAGGCCATTCATTCCGAGCATCATGATGTCTGTTATAACGATGTCAACGTGGTGTGATTTTAAAAAATCGATTGCTTCTTCACCGCTTGATAACATGTCCGCATGAAACCCTTCCAACTCAAGATATTCATGCATGGTTTCCCGAATCGCGGGATCATCGTCAACAATTAAAACACGGGCATTCGTGGTATTTGTTATTGGCTGTTCCGTCATAGGAGAAGAATTGTTCACGGTTAAAATCTATAAGGTTGACATAAATCTAATCAGTTTGATAAGTAAGCGCTTTCATTTTTAATCAGGATATTATAATAAACGTTATGCAGATTGGTGTCAACCGACTTTTACGTAACGGAAAACAGATTGCAGAGTGAGTTGTAGCGGTTCCGCGGACCCAAGGTTCCGCGGATCTGAAATGAATTTTATACCAACATGTGAAAAAATGTTAAATATCCGTAATTTCAGTATCATTGCCCATATTGATCATGGGAAGTCAACCCTGTCGGATCGGCTCATTCAGCATGCGGATATTGTTGCGGAACGTGATTTTAAAGATCAGATTCTGGATAGCATGGATATTGAAAGAGAAAGGGGAATTACCATAAAGAGCCAGACCGTATGCCTTCCGTATAAGGCAAAGGATGGAAAGCAGTATTCCCTTAATCTCATTGATACACCGGGACATGTGGACTTTACCTATGAGGTCTCAAGGGCTCTTGCTTCATGTGAGGGCGCCTTTCTTCTGGTAGATGCCAGCCAGGGAGTCGAGGCTCAGACCCTTGCGAATCTGTATCTGGCACTGGAGCATGAGCTTGAAGTGATACCGGTAATCAATAAAATTGACCTGCCGTCCGCCGATATTGAATGGGTCAAAAACCAGATCGAAGAGGATCTGGGGCTTGATCCGGAAACGGCGATCTTAACCTCAGCCAAGGAGGGGATAGGCATCGAGGAAGTGTTTGAAGCGGCCGTGACGATTCTGCCCCCACCGAAAGGCGACCCCGAAGCGCCGCTGGAGGCATTGATCTTTGACTCCCATTATGACCCCTATCGGGGGACGGTGGTTCACGTACGAATTTTCGAAGGACGGATAAAAGCCGGCGATACCATACTGTTCATGTCCAACAAAGCCGCCTATAAAGTGGAAGAGGTGGGGGTTTTTCAAATTACGCGTATACCCCGGAAAGAACTTTCAGCCGGAGAGGTGGGGTATATCATTGCCGGAATTAAAACGGTAAGTGACACCCGCTGCGGTGATACGGTCACCCTGAAACACAATCCCTGCAAAAAACCGATGGCCGGTTTCAAGGAAGCAAAACCGGTCGTGTTTTCATCCATTTATCCTGTGGCATCTGATGGATATCCGGAACTTGCCATTGCGCTTGAGAAACTGAAGCTGAATGACGCGTCTCTGATTTATGAAAAAGATTCTTCCGTAGCTCTCGGGTTTGGATTTCGATGCGGTTTTCTGGGGCTTTTGCATCTGGAGGTCGTTCAAGAGCGCCTGGAACGGGAATATGATCTTTCATTAATTATTACAGCTCCTTCGGTCAGATATGAGATCGGGTTTTCAGACGGTAACGTCATGATGATTGACAACCCGGCAATGTATCCGGACCCTGTGGGTATTGAATTTACAAAGGAGCCGTATATACGGGCTTCGATTATCGTGCCTGATCGATACATGGGAGCGGTAATGACCCTTTGCATGGACCGGAGAGGGATTAACAAGAACTATCAGTATCTCACCAACAACCGTCTGGAAATGATCTTTGAGCTTCCACTTGCCGAGGTTGTGTATGATTTTTATGACAAACTCAAGTCCGTTACACAGGGATATGGTTCATTTGACTATGATCTGATCGACTATCGAGAAACCGATCTTGTAAAACTGGATATTCTGATCAACGGAGACAGGGTGGATGCGTTGTCTCAGCTCGTCCATAAGGATCGGGCTGTTGAACGGGCCAGACTGGCGTGCGACAGATTACAGGATGAGATCCCTCGACAGATGTTTAAGATCGCGATTCAGGGTGCAATCGGGGCAAAAATTATTTCGCGGAAAACCATATCCGCCTACCGGAAAGATGTAACTGCAAAATGTTATGGCGGAGATATAACCAGAAAGCGAAAATTGCTTGAGAAACAGAAAAAAGGCAAGAAACGAATGAAAATGGTCGGACAGGTGATGATCCCTCAATCCGCTTTTCTTTCTGTATTGAGAACAGATGACTGACCTGGCTGCAAGAGGCTTCGCTATTCTTTTTTAACCAGAGTTTTTTCTTGACAGGATTTGAGATCGCATTGTATTTATTATAAGTTTTTTATTATAAATGATGATATGGGGTATCCCGTGCAGCAGCCGATCCGTCCATTCTACTTTATCTCCCTTCTGGTATGGTTAACATGGTTGGTTCCAGCGGATTTTTCGTATGCCGAAAAGACGCGTCTACCGGTCTGGGCAGGGAAATTTTATCCGGAATCATCTTCAGAATTATCTGAAACCATTCGCAGACTTTCACAGAAGGCAGATGAGACAGCCATCCGAATTCCGGAGAAAAAATCGCTTAAAGCGCTTATCCTGCCCCATGCCGGTTATATCTACTCCGGATGGACGGCAGCGCATGCGCATGGTGTGCTGAAGAATAAAAAATATGAGCGCGTCATTGTGATGGGGCCTGATCATCGTATCGGGTTTTCCAATGCAGTGATAAGCGATGTCTCCTCCTACCGGACACCCCTTGGATCCATAGCGCTTCATGATGATTGCGTTAAGTTGAGATCAAGGCCCGAACTGTTTCGTTCAGTTCCGGCATCAGACAGCGCAGAGCATTCGGTTGAAGTGATTCTTCCGTTTTTGCAGTATTACCTGAAAGATTTTAAAATAATTCCGATCGTTTTCGGAAGGCCGGATAATTTTCAATCCATGGTTGATATCATCGCGGAGACAATTGACAGTAAAACCCTCCTGGTGGCCAGCTCCGACCTGTCTCATTTCCTCCCATATGACAAGGCAGTGGAACAGGATCAGGAAACCCTCCGGATGATTCTTAAACTGGAAGGGAATACATTACGGTCACGTGAAAACGCGGCGTGCGGGGTGATCCCCATAACTGTTGTGACCAGCCTTGCCGATCGGTTGAAATGGGAGCCGCGGCTGCTTCATTACTCAAACAGCGGGGATACAGCAGGGTCCAAGGACAGGGTAGTCGGCTATGCGGCAATCGCTTTTTATGGAGAGAATTGATGACAAAAAAGAAAAATTCAAAACAGCACCTGACTCAAAAACTGGGGCAGGCCCTTATCGCGCTTGCGAGAAATTCGATTTCAGAAAGAATCGCAAAGAATTTTCAGGCGGATGAATCTCTGGATAGCTTACTGGAAGATAAAAGATTGCAGGTAAAGAACGGGACTTTTGTAACCTTAAATAAAAAAGGGGCTCTGCGCGGATGTATCGGCAGCCTGAAAGCTTCTGAAACCATTATTGAAAGCGTCAAAAGAAATGCGCTAAACGCCGCTTTTCATGATTACCGGTTCGATCCTCTTACGCCCAAAGAACTGGATCAGGTGGAAATTGAAGTGAGCGTTCTCAGCGAACCGGAAGTTCTTGAGTATGGAGACGCGGCCGATCTGATCAGTAAATTGAAACCAGGAGAGGATGGTGTCATCATTCGTCATGGCGCTGCAAGGGCTACTTTTCTCCCCCAGGTATGGAAACAGCTTCCCGATCCGGCAGAGTTTTTGAACCATCTGTGCCTGAAGGCGGGCCTTGCGCCGGATATATGGCAAACTTCAAAACTTGAAGTATTGACCTATCAGGTTCAATATTTTGAAGAGAAAAAATGAGAAATCCGTATTTCGGGTAGTCATTGCTACCGGCATTTCGTCCGTTGTCACACAACTTCTGGTAATTCGTGAGTTCCTTGTTCAGTTTACGGGCAATGAGTTTGTCATTGCCCTGATTCTTTTCAGCTGGCTGACAATCGGCGGGATCGGAACACTCACGGCCCGCCTGATCTCCCCCCGTTATTGCAGCGCTACTACCGTAAGACTTGGGGTGCTGTCTCTTTTTTTGACCGCTTTGTCCCCGCTCACGCTTCTTTTGATTCGCTATCTCCGGGATTTCTTTTTTATCCATGGATCATCCGTAGGCTTTTATCCCACCCTGGTTTATATCTTTTCGGTTACCGTTCCCTACGCGCTGCTCCTTGGATTCCTTTTGCCTTACAGCCTTTATGTTTTACGGGTTGAGCAAAACGATTTTCCTTCTTACCGGGTATATATCGCTGATAATTTCGGTGATGTAACCGGCGGCGCCCTTTTTTCCTTTGTGCTGATTTATCTTGTCACTCCCATGCAGGCGGTATGTATCGCGGGGCTGCCTCTTCTGCTCGTCGTTGTTCCTTTTTGCCTGAAAAATTTTCATGGAAAGATTCTCTATTCTATCGGGGCTCTGCTGACGCTGACAGTCCTGCTGGGGGGTATTTTTCTGGAAACCCATTCCTTGTCTCCTCAGGAAGGAAAGCTGGTTCACTACAGCGAGTCCCGTTATGGAAGGATCGAAGTAGTCCAGGATGAAGATCTTTTCACTCTCTTTTCAGACGGGATACCGGTTTACAGCAACCAGAATCTGATGATGGCGGAGGAGGTGATCCATTATCCCCTTTCACAGCTTGCAGAGATAAAAAATGTTCTGGTTATTTCAACCATCGGCGGAATGATGGCGGAGATTGAAAAATACAGGCCTGAAACAATCGATTACGTGGAGCTTGATCCGGATGTTTCCGATATTCTGTTTCGTTTCAATCTTCTCAAAAGAGTTCCCGGCCTTTCCGTGATCAACCAGGATGGGCGTGCCTATCTGATGAACACGGACAAAACCTATGATGCCATCATTGTAAATCTCCCCGAACCGGAGACATTTCAAGTCAATCGGTTTTTCACCGGCAAATTTTTCGCTCTGGCCCGGAATCACTTGACACCACAGGGAATTTTCAGTTTTTCCATGCAGGGATATGATAATTATCTTGCAGAGCCTCAGCGGCAGAAACTTTCATCACTATTCAATACGGTGTCGGATCATTTTAAGAATATTCTGCTTTTGCCGGGTCAGGAAATTTTCTTTTTGTGCAGCGAGTTGCCGATTAACCGGGACATCCCGTCGCTGCTTGCTCAAAAAGGGATTTCTACAGCGTATATCAGCAGGTTTTTTTACGGCAACCTGACCTCACGGAGAATCGACGAACTGAACAGCCTGATCGATCCGAAAACCCCGAAAAACGTTGACAACTCTCCGGAACTCATGCGCCTTATGTTTTCCCAATGGTTTGCAAAGTTTTCCACATCTCCTGCGTGGTTTTATATCATAACCGCAATCATCCTTGCCGTGTACCTGTTTCGCCTGCACATTGAAGAGTATGTTCTGTTTTCGACAGGTTGCATGACGATGGGTTGTGAGATCATGATTATTTTCGCTTTTCAAATCTATTATGGGTATATTTATCATCAGATCGGTCTGATCATTACCGTTTTTCTGGCAGGCCTGCTGCCGGGAGCCTGGCTGGGCGATCATCTTCGAAACCATGCCCGAAAGGTTCTTTTCATTACAGACGGTATACTGATCAGTATAATGCTTGTCTTTTTAGCCGCTTATGTTTTTACGGGTGACAAGCTGCCGGTTCTGTTTTATATTATGTCAGGATTTTTAATTTCCGTTGCGTGCGGCTGCCAGTTCCCCGTCGCCCTTCATTTACGCAGTGATGATGATCCTTCCGTTGCAAGGGCTTTTTCCGCCGATCTTGTCGGGGCCGCGTTCGGAACGCTGATTACCAGCGTGATTTTGATCCCGTATCTTGGAATTACCGGTGCCGCATCCGGATTGATCGCGATAAAGATTATCAGTCTGATACTGGTGAGTGTGGGTCATGATAAAAATTAACCGACGTCATTTCCTTTGTTCCGGCGCGATGTTCTTTTGCAGCGCCATACCTTCCTATGCGTCCTGGCCGTTTAAGGGCGGAGACGCGGGATCGGGTTCCGCGGGTATTCGCGGTGAAGTGTTTAAAGGAGATGCCCCGAAAACAATCTGGAAATGGTCATGTGAAGGCCGGTATTATAAAACCATACTGAATGACAAAACCGTGTGTGAACTGTGCCCGAACAGGTGCGTTCTTTCTCCCGGAGACCGGTCTGCTTGCCGCGTCCGGATCAATTCCGGGGGAAAGCTGTACAGCCTGGTCTATGGAAATCCATGCGCGGCCAATGTGGATCCGATCGAAAAAAAGCCGCTTTTCCACTTCAAGCCGGGGACATCCGCTTTTTCAATCGCAACAACCGGATGTAATTTCCGGTGCCTGAACTGCCAGAACTGGGAAATTTCCCAGGCAAAACCCCACGAGGTAAGACATACGGAGCTTTTTCCACCGGAAGTGGTGAAGGAAGCGGTTCGTTCCGGGTCATCTTCCGTCGCGTATACCTATTCGGAAGCCACTGTTTTTTTTGAATACATGATGGATACAGCCCGTCTGGCAAAAGAGAAAGGCATATCCAATGTATGGATATCAAATGGATATATCAGCCAGAAACCGCTTTTGGAGTTATGCAGCGCGCTGGATGGAGCCAATGTGAATCTGAAAGCATTCAGTGACGATGTTTACCGGAAGCTCAACGGCGGTCGTCTGGAACCGGTATTGAATACGTTTAAAACCCTGCATGAACAGAACGTTCATTTTGAGATAACCAACCTGGTGGTTCCGGGATATGTGGATGATGAAGAGATGGTGAAAAAAATGTGCGGCTGGATTCTCAAAAATCTGGGACCGGATTATCCCCTTCATTTTTCCAGGTTTGCTCCAAAATACAAGCTGGACCGTCTTCCGTTCACGCCTGTTTCCACGCTGACCCGGTTTCGGGAACTCGCCATGAAGGAAGGAATCCGTTATGTCTACCTGGGCAATGTGGCGAACCATGAAGGAAATCATACCTACTGCCATAACTGCGGCAAAATGCTGATTGAGCGAAAAGGATATCTTATCAATAAAGACAACCTCGAGAACGGTCAATGCCGGTTCTGCAAAACGGTCATTCCGGGCGTCTGGAGCTGAGGGTACTATTCGATTCTCCGGTGAGGGCATTCGGTCCTGTCGCAGAAAGGGCAAGGGGTTTTAAATTTCGCGCCGCGGGCGCTGAGCATCACGGCGGTTATGGTTTTCTCCGGCATCATCATGCCGGATGGATAGTTGCGGATGCCGATGCGTTGAAGGTCGAGGAACTGTTGAACCGCCTCCTGGCCGCGGAGAAGATCCCAGTCACAGTAACCGGGGCTGAACCTTTTGGTAGCGGTAAGATTTTTCCGTGCCAGTAATGTTTGAAGCTGACTTTCAGCCTGGGAGGCAAAGATTTCGGCAATGGCGGAGCCGGCGGCATCCATAAAAAAGGCCTGAGTCATGGCGCGGTTCTGGGCTTCCCGAATCCGGTCGTCCAGGTCCTGCCCAAGCGTAACCGCAAAACAGGTGATGGATTCAGGATCGTTGAGGCTCGATACCAGGCTTGACAGGTTATCGCTTTGGATATGCAGCCCGCTTCCTTTGACAATCCCATTTTCGCATTTTTCAAAATCGGCGGTTTTGTATATCGATTCCGGCTTCAGACAGGCGAGCACCTTTTCAATGGAAGTTTCCATCTCCTTCCGGATACTTTTTCCTGCTCTTTCCGGGGCTCCGTATCCGGCAAGACGAAGAATATGGGCGACAAGATTGGAAAAATCCGGAAGCAGCAGTTTGATCGCATTCGTTGCCATGGTTATAACCATCGCCTCATGGATGATTTTGTTGTATATCGTGTAAACTCATGCAAAAGGGCTCAATAAGAAGAACAGGATATGGTTCAATCACAAACAATTTAAATGAAGCGGAATGGTTCACCCAATACGAAAGCCCATGCCGGCAATCTGTTTTTTCTCAGGATTGTTGAAGAATCCTTTCCGCCTCCTCCATGACGGTAAGGACGCTTTCAGCATATCCGTCTGAACCGATCGCCATGGCTATTTTCTGATTCAGCGCGGCACCGCCGACCAGGGTCTTGACACCCGGACAATCTCTTTGAATTCTCTGAATGATCTTTTTCATGTTTTCAAGCGAAGTGGACATCATTAAAGAGAGGGCTGCGATTGAAGCATCATGCTTTTTGATACCGGCAACGAACATGTCGCAGGTGATCTCTTTTCCCAGATCAAACACGTTGAACCCCGAGGCATCCAGCACGGAAGCAATGATATTTTTTCCAAGATCGTGCACGTCTCCCTCTACAACACCGATAACAATTCTGCTCTCCCTTTTTTTTCTGGAAAAGTCAGGTGACATTTCGTTCAGAAGCCTGACCCCGGCTTTAAAGGCGTCAATCGCGAGAAGAAATTCCGGTATTGAGAATCGATCCGCCGCAAGATTCCGGCGAGCTGTTTCAAGTCCCTTTGCAAGCGCCTGAAACAGGTCATCCGCCTGCAACTCGTTTATCTCAGACAGGCTCATGACGCTTTTGACGGATTCAGGATTTTTCTCCAGAACTCCCTTTTCAATCTTCAATAGAATATCTTCGATTCTCAAATCCTTCTCCTTTATAATGACATGACAAAATGTCCAGGTTGGCGCATAATCCGGAAAAACCGCAAGGAATCATCCGTATTTTTTTGCCGCTGCAACAATGGCAAAAGCATTGGTCAGCGGAATGTTGGGAGGGTATTCACACCCCGGAGACAGAATGAACCCGCCCCCCTTTGCCAGCAGATCGATCTGCCGCCTGCACTCGTCCATAACCTCCATCGGGGTTCCGGTGATCAGAAGCTGGGTTGGGATTAATCCCACAAGCGTCGTCCGGTCTCCGTATTTTTCCTTCAACTCCCGGAGAGAGCGGCAGTCATCCGGAAGATTCGCGATGCTGAGCACTTCCGGTTCCATCCATTTTAACTGGACATCCACATAAGGCTTATGCCCGCAGTTGTGCACGCCTACCATACAACCCTTTTTTTTAATCGCATTGCTCAGCTGCTTGACAAAGGGCCCTTCAATTTCTTCCCATACTTTTTTCGGCAGCGCACTGGCGCTTGCGTAAAGCGTATCCAGCGCAATGGCGGGTACGCCTATTTCACACTGTGCTTCCACATATTCGATGAGAACAGAGGTTATGGTTTCCGACGCGGCAATCACTTCCTTTGGATGGAGAAGACAGTCTTTGAAAAAATTTTCCGCGCCCCGAAGCATGCTCAGCACCCCCGCGGGTCCGAAGACAAACCCCCCGACAATTCCCTTGAAGCCCACCCGCTTTACCATGATTTCGCAGAATTTCAGGAACTCCTGCATTCTTGAAGCTTCGGAAAGCCGGATCGGCTTTAACTTCTTGTAGTCGTCAACCTCCCTGATGACCGGTGAACCGTAATCAGGGCGAGCCGTGGCGTTGTCCGGATATACCATTTTTTGACCGAAATCCGCAGCCTCCACGGAAAGGTCGAGCATCAGCTGGACAAAATCTCCCCCGACAAAATCAAATCCCGAATAAAAGACATCGGCTGCCCTGGCTCCGTCCAGAGACATATCCGGGAATGTGGTTCCGCTGATCTGTCTTGCCGCGGAACAAAGAAGCGGAGTGACCGGGACACGATCCGGCTCTTTATGGTAGAGCGCGCTGAATGTCCGCTCCACAGAGGTCAGGGTTGAAATTTTTCCCCTTGCACTCATGGCAGAGGCGGCAAGCTTCAACAGCGGTTTCGGTATTTCATACGGAGGAGGAATGATTCCCTTTCGAAGGGCATTGAATATTTTGGCTACATTCATGATTATTCCTTCCGGACAGGCATTATTCTCATTTTTTATTAATCGTCGCCGCCATATATCCGGCGCCGAATCCATTATCAATATTGACAACCGCGATGTTGGAACTGCAACTGTTCAACATGCTGAAGAGGGCGGTCAACCCTCCGAAGCTGGCTCCATATCCAATGCTTGTTGGAACGGCAATAACGGGCCTGTCCACAATCCCGGCCACGACGCTTGGAAGCGCCCCTTCCATGCCCGCGACTACGATCAGTACAGACGCATCATCGATCTTTTTTTTGTAATGAAACAGCCGGTGGATTCCAGCCACTCCCACGTCAAATATGGATTCAACATGATTCCCCATGTATTTTGCCGTAAGGAAGGCCTCTTTTGCAACCGGAATATCCGAGGTCCCGGCGGACAATACCAGGATGGTTCCTCTCCCATTTTTCGGAATTTCACTTTTGGCATATACAATCATGCCCGCGTCCTCGTGAAATGTCGATTCCGGGAAGAGAGGGGTTATTGCGGAGGCTTTTTCAGCGTCAACCCTTGTTACCAGGATGATATTTTCATGAGTAACCATTTTTTCAAGGATGCCGATAATCTGATCCGCTGTTTTACCCTGGCCGAAAATCACTTCCGGAAATCCCTTGCGCAAGGAGCGGTGATGGTCTATATGTGCAAAATCAATGTCCTGGAATGAAAGGTGTTTGAGTTTTTCAGCGGCTTTTTCAGCAGATGTTTGACCGGCAGCAACCTGCTGCAGGATCTGTTTTAATAATTCGAAATCCATCTTTTGTTTTTCCTGAGCTTTGAGTAAAGGTTGTGTTTGAATCCGGCACACAGGATCATCTATTCAATAACTCAAATCCTGGCTGCGGTCAAACAGAGGTTTTTTTAAAGCTGTCAGATTTTATGGAGAGAACATTTATGAAAATCGCGGTGATCATTCCTTCCCGATACGGATCAACAAGATTTGACGGCAAACCGCTTGCCCGGATTGCCGGGAGACCGATGATACAGATGGTTTATGAGCGGGCCATGCAGGCTGAAAAGGTATCCGAGGTTGTTGTCGCGACCGATGACCGGAGAATCATCGACGCGGTGGAACGTTTCGGTGGAAGAGCGGTCATGACCTCTGAAGCCAATCGTTCCGGGACCGATCGCGTTGCAGAGGCCGCGGAAAAGATCGGGCTCGGGCCGGATGATATTGTGATCAATATCCAGGGGGATCAGCCCCTGATCCGTCCGGAATGCCTGGATGATGTTGTCGCGCCTTTTTTTACGGATTCGGGCCTCGAGATGAGCACCCTCGCGTTTGCCATCATCCGGCAGGAGGAGATCACCAATCCAAAGGATGTCAAGGTTACGTTTGACAACAACGGCTACGCGCTCTATTTTTCCAGATCCACCATACCCTTTGACCGGGACGGCGACAGCCGTTTCGATACCTACAAGCATCTGGGAATCTATGCGTATACCAGACGCTTTCTCGAAGAGTTCAGATCCCTGCCCGAGGGGAGACTGGAGAAAATCGAAAAGCTGGAGCAGCTCCGCGCAATGGAGCACGGCTATCGGATCAAGGTAGTGGTCACCGCCTATGACTCACCCGAAGTGGATCTTCCCGAGGATATCGCAAGGATTGAGAAGCTGCTCCTCTGAAATAACCTCAAAAAGCGTGTCAGGTTTTTTTTCTTCCGGAGATATACGAGTTATGTTGGCATTCTGAAGGGGATTCATTGCTATGGATCAAGACGCAGTTTTAAAAACCGTCAGGCAATTTAAAAAAGCGTTAGAGTCAATCAATATTCAGGTTGAACAATTGAACTTTGTCTTGAGGTGGGAAAACCTGTATCCAATGACTTTATTGGTGTGCAAAAAATTCTTTCAATTTCGGTTACGAATGTGTATAATATGGTTAATCAATACACATTGGAGGTAAGAAATGAGAACAAATGTTGTTATAGATGACGATTTGATGGCGTCGGCCCTTAAAGTATCCGGTCTGAAAACAAAAAAGGATGCCATAGAACAGGGATTAAAACTATTGGTGCAAGTAAAAAGCCAGAAACAGATTAAGAGATTTCGGGGAAAACTGAAATGGTCCGGCAACCTCGATGAGATGAGGTTAGATAAATGATTCTCATTGATTCGTCCGTTTGGATTGACTACTTCAACGGCATCCAAACATCTCAAACAGACTGGCTTGATTCCTCATTAGGGAATATACCCATTGTTATTGGCGATCTCATCCTGACCGAGGTTCTGCAAGGATTTCAAAATGATAAAGATTTTAAGATAGCCAGGGATCTTCTCCTGGGTATCCCATTCATGATAATGGGCGGGCGGGAATTAGCGTTAGAGAGTGCTATGAACTATAGGTTTCTGAGGAGGAAAGGCGTCACCGTAAGAAAAACTATAGATATTATTATCGGAACTTTTTGCATCCACAATCAGCTTCCATTGTTGCATTGTGACCGAGATTTCGATCCTATGGTCAAGTTTTTAGGCTTGGGTATAATCGACACATAGCGATTCAATTCATCGGACCCTGAATTAGGTGTTTTACACAACCGCCGTGGCCCGTATTTCCACCAATAACCCCGGAATCACCAACTCTTTGACACCCACGGCGGTCCAGGCCGGATAATCTTTTTTAAAAAATTCAGACTTTACTTTCGCGAACTTGCCCATATCACTCATGGAAATATGGTAAGTCACCAGTTCAACAACATCTTCAACAGTTGCTCCGGACGCCTCAAGCACTTTCTGCAAATTCTGAAAGGCCTGACGGGCCTGGGCCTCTATCCCCTCGGCCATCTGCAGCTTTTCATCCATTCCCACCTGTCCGGATATCCATATCGTATGATCCACGCGAACCGCCTGAGAAAACTGCATGGATTGATAAATAACTTCTGTGCCGGGCGGATTAATTAATGTCTTTTTCATGGCTGTTTCCTTTTTGCGTTTATTTTATGGTTATCTTCTTAAAATGATATCTGAAAGTTGTTTACAATCATTTTTTTTAGAAATAATATCATCGACACGGAGATAGTTCAACTTGTACTCAATTTATTTTCAGGGGGTTCCAGCATGAAAAAAACAGTTATCATCCTGTTGCTTGTCTTTGCGATTATCGGTTGCGAGAAAAAAAGTCCATATACGGAAGATGCAGACAACCATGGACATACAGCCCCAACCTCAATTACGCAGGAAATGAATGCCGGGGTTCTTGATAAGCTTCCATTCTACGACGAGCAATCGTTTGATGAGTGTCAAAAAGGGCTGATTGCAAGTGACCCCGAAGAAAGCGTGACAGACTCGGAGGGAACGGTAATCTGGGACATGGGCGCCTATGAGTTTATTAAAGGCGACGCTCCTCCAAGCGTGAACCCCAGTCTGTGGCGTCAGGCAAAGCTGAACAAAATTCATGGCTTGTTCAAGGTAACCGACGGCATATATCAGCTCCGGGGATTTTGTATATCCAACATGACCATTATTGAAGGAAAAACCGGATGGATTATCGTGGACCCGCTGACCACCAGAGAAACGGCAGCGAGGGCCATCGCCTTTGCCCGAAAGCAACTGGACGAAAAACCGATTGTTGCCATGATCTATACCCATAGCCATATCGATCACTTTGGCGGTGTACTGAGTATGTTGTCAGAGGAACAGGTTGAAAAGCAAGGAGTTAAGCTTATCACCGATTACATTACTTTTAATTTATAAGCTGATCTGCGAATTGGGGCTTGAACATTAAATCCAATAGTGAATGAATCCCTCATTCTTCAGTT
>CAZOEW010000096.1:0-13982 GCA_964578935.1 uncultured Desulfobacterales bacterium
TTTCTCTTTTGGGACCACGATCACATCCATTTATCAACAACCCTCACATGTTTGGAATTGGAAATTTCTGAAACCGATTTTATATTAGACGGATTTTTCAATGCATGTCAAAAGAATGTTTCGGGAATCAGCTTCTCCGTTCTGACAAAGAAATTGGACAATATAGCATTTTTGAGCGGACTATGATTCGCATGCACCGCATCTACTGCAGCCTTTCATGGGGCATGGCTCAGAGGTTTCCGCCATGAGCGCCCGTTCGTATTCTCTTGCGAGAAAACGTTTATGGATACCGTGATCAATGAAATCCCATGGCAAACGTTCGTCAAAAGATCTTTTCCGGGATGCAAAAAAATGAGCGTCCAACGCTGTCTCTTTTAACGTTTTAGCCCAGTTGCCGTGATTTTTTACCGCGAGGACAAGCATATCGGACACCCTGCGGTCACCTCTTGCAAGAAGCGCCTGAATAAAAGAGCCCCGGGGAGATTCCGCCAGAACACGAAGATTGGCTGTCTTTCGAAGGCCGTCTCTTATCTTCTTTATTTTCCGGCTCAAATTTTTTATATCATCCATCGGAGCCCACTGAAAGGGAGTAAAGGGCTTTGGCACGAAGGGGTTAACGCTCACCGTTATGGTTCCGATCCGTTTCTTTTCTCTGCTTGCCTTTAAAAACCGATCCTTGATTTCAATGCAAAGATCCACGATCGCGTCAATATCTTTTTCATCTTCCCCGGGAAGACCGATCATAAAATAGAGTCTCAGATTTGGGATACCGCTGTTCACCAGTGTTGCAACGGCACCCAGAATTTGAGTTTTATTGATCCCCTTGTTTATGATTTGACGCATTTTCTCAGATCCGGCCTCCGGAGCGATTGTCGCGGTTTTGACTCCGCTCTTTATCAGTGACCCAACCAGATCTTCGGATAGAGAATCAGCCCGGAGCGAACTGAAAGACACGTCGAGTCCAAGATCAATTGCATACCGGCTCAATTTTCCGATATCCGGATGATCGGAAACCGCCGCTCCCATAAAACCGATCTTTTTTGTAATCAAGCCTCCTGCATCTATATTTTTTTTCAGAACGGCCAAGGATCTGAATCTTGGAGGACGATAAACGTATCCTGCACTGCAGAACCTGCACCCATGTGGACATCCCCGACTGACCTCAATCAGGTATGTTTTTTTAAACGCGGTTTCAGATGTCAGGATTGTACTGCAGGTCGGCTTATCGGAAATATGATCCTCAAACACTCTTTGAACGCTTGAAGGCACATCTTCTAAAGGATGAAATCCATCAATGATTCCGTTCGCATCATAAGAAGGAGTATAGAATTTCGGAACATAGATTCCAGGAACGGCGCGTGCAAGCTTTTTAAGGTATTTGTTTCTGTCGATAGACAAATCCAGGACTTCAAAAAACCGGGGAAGCAGTTTTTCTGCTTCCCCGATTAAAAAACAGTCAACAAAAGGAGCTATTGGTTCAGGATTTAAAAAACAGGCTACTCCCCCTGCAATCACGAGGGGGTGGGGATCTCCTCGGGCAGCAGATTGCAGGGGAAGACCTGTTTTCTCAATGACGGCTGTCAGATTGAGAAAATCGGTTTCAAATGAAACGGAAAAAGCGATTATTTGAAAATCCGTTATCGGCCTGTTGGATTCAATTGTACGAATCCTGTCATCAGAACGGCTTTCGTTTATCGAAAAAAATGCCCGTTCGCAATATACGTCCGGCATTTCGTTAAGCAGCCGATAAACAGTCTGGAATCCCAGATTTGACATGCCCACTTGATACGTGTTTGGGTATACCAGAGCAATACCGATCCGGCCCTTCCGGCCTTTTTTTACCGTTCCGATCTCCTGCTCGATAAAATGTCGATATGGATTTCCGCTATTCCGTGTCATGAGAATACAGTCGTCAGCAAAACCATTCCATCAGTCCGCTTTTCTTCGTAAAAATGTCGGAATGTCTAAATCATCATTGTCAAGCACAATACCCTTAAAACCCCTGTAGGAAGCTCCGGACTCTTCACCTACCGCTTTTTGATGACGAATAAATGTCGGCTCTTCAAAAGCTGCGGCATTTTGCAGATCTTCAGGTGTGATATCTCTTACTTTTCCCCTGAGCGGTTTTTTGTCCTTGTTTGCTGATTTTCTAGAATATCTTTCGGAATCGATACCGGTCGCGATGACGGTCACCCGCATCTCATCTCCAAGGCTTTCGTCAATGGCCTGCCCCCAGATGATATCCGCTTCATCTCCAACCTCTTCATAGATGCGATCCGAGGCTTCCGTCATCTCGTCGAGTGTCATATCGCTTGTGCAGGTTATGTTCATTAAAACACCACGGGCGCCGGATATGGAAATATCTTCAAGGAGAGGATGCGATATAGCCCGCTCCGCCGCTTCGGTCGCACGATTTTCGCCGGATGCAACCCCAATCCCCATAAGAGCCATTCCTGCTTTTGACATGGTTGTTCGAACGTCCGCAAAATCAAGATTTACAAGTCCGGGCACCATGATAAGATCTGTAATTCCCTTTACGGAGTGGTGGAGTATCTCATCTGCCTTTTTGAACATTTCCAGCATCTTTGCATTTTTCGGTGCAATTCCGCGCAGCCTGTCATTGGGAATTGTAATGACCGTATCGGCGACATCCTTTAACATACAGATTCCCTCTTCAGCCTGCTTTGCCCGTTTTTTGCCTTCAAAGGAAAACGGCCGGGATACGACTGCAACGGTAAGAGCGCCTATTTCTTTACAGATTTGCGCAATTACCGGAGTCGCGCCGGTTCCCGTACCACCGCCGAAACCTGCCGTAAGAAAAACCATATGGCTTCCGGCCAGGATTTTCCGGAGAGTCTCGGTGTCTTCAATCGCCGCGTCTCTTCCTATGGAAGGATTCGCTCCTGCACCAAGCCCTTCGGTAAGCTTTGATCCGATTTGAATCTTTGTTGCAGCCCTTGAAATTTCAAGGGCCTGTGAATCCGTGTTGGCGGCAATAAACTCGACACCCTGTAGATTTGATTCAACCATGTTGTTGATGGCATTCCCGCCTGCTCCACCAATACCAATAACCTTGATCTTTGCGGAACCTTCACTTTCTACATAAGTAAAATTCATAATCCCCACCTCCGTTACAAAATTATAAGATTGTTAACAACGCCGTTACATATGCTCTTTTGCTGCAAAGAGCCTGTCAGAACATTTAAATAAATAAGCTCTATATAATTTCCTGAAACCACTTTTTCATCCTTGTCATGACCCGGTTGAAAATATTTGAATCCCGGATTCTGAATTTACTTTCAGACCGATTTTTTGCCCCGAAAATAACCAGTCCAACCGCTGTTGCATACATGGGATTGTTTACCACATCTACAAGACCTCCGATCCCCTGCGGCCTTCCCAGCCGAGCCGGCAGATTTAAAACCGATTCGGCAATTTCCGTAACCCCATCCAGTAGAGCGGTACCGCCTGTTACGACTACTCCCGAATTAACCATGTTTTCCATCCCCGCTCTATACAGTTCCCGTTTGATCAGTGTGAACATTTCCTCCATCCTGGGTTCCAGTATTTCGCCAAGAATCTGTCGGGGCAATTTTCTTGGTTTGCGTCCGCCCATGCCCGGAACCTCAATTGTTTCGTCTGCGCTGATCTGACTTGAAAGGCAGGTCCCATATTTTTTCTTGATTTTTTCAGCCTCTGCAGCGGGAGCCCGCAGACCGATCGAAATATCATTGGTAAGATTATTGCCGCCAAGAGCCAGAACAAAAGTGTGCCTGATATTGTTTTTTGAAAATACGGCAAGATCCGTCGTACCTCCCCCGAGATCCAGAAGCGCGACACCCAGATCTTTCTCTTCTCTTGTAAGAACCGATTCTCCTGAAGCAAGAGACTCGAGAACGATATCACAAACATCGAGACCGGCACGGTTTGTACATTTGACAATGTTATGCGCGGATGCCACTGCACCCGTAACGATATGAATTTTCGTTTCAAGCCGCACCCCGGTCATCCCGATCGGATTTTGTATCCCGGGTTCTTCATCAACAATGAACTCCTGGGGAAGGACATGAATAACCTCTCTGTCCATGGGTATCGCGACGGCTCTTGCGGCATCGATTACACGGTCCACATCGCCCTGAGTAATTTCGGTTCCCTTAACCGCAATGATGCCATGGCTGTTAAATCCGGTAATATGTCCTCCCGCGATGCCTGCGTAAACAGAAGATATTTCACAGCCGGCCATCAGTTCCGCCTCTTCCACAGCCTTTTTAATCGATTCGACCGTGGCTTCGATATTCACGACAACACCTTTTCGGAGACCGATAGAGGGATGTGTTCCAATGCCTATGATATTGATGTTGTCTCCTGTTACCTCTCCCACAACCGCACATATTTTAGTGGTTCCAATATCAAGTCCTACAATCAGTTCCGGTCCCTGCACCTTTAACCTCCTTTTTTTAGTATTGCAGCTTACAACATTATCCGACAGGCCTCAGGATAACACGATCCGGATCAATCAAATTGATTGATTGAATCTCCTTTAATTGATCGGTATCTCTCAAATATCTGACAATCCTTCTCAGCCTGTTTTTTTTACTGGAATAATCATCATATCCGAAACAAATTGATCTCACGTCTCCGGCCAGTTGAAGCGTAAGGCCTATCTCTCTGTCTACCTCGATCTTTTCTATTTTCATTTCCGGAAGAATAAAATTTTTCTTTGATTCCATCAAAAGCCACTGAAGAACAGCGGAAAGAGGAAGACTTCTTTTTTTACCGGGGACTTTCAGATCGGAATAATCAAGACCGCACACGTGAGGAAGATCTTTCGGATCCGAAGCCTCGCTCTCCTTAAATATTTCTCCATTATGGTTAATGAGAAACTTCCGGCCCATATCAAGAATCGCCAGAGCGGATTGTTCCCTGACCCTGATAGCAATTCCGGACGGGAGTTCCCGCCTTATTTCGACATCTTCAACCCATGGATGCGCCATGAGACTTGTTCGCGCCAGACCGAGATTAATGGACAGGATGTTGTCTCCTCTCTGTATCCCGGCATACTTCAAGACCTCCTGCTCCGAGATTCTCTCTCTTCCTGAAATTTTTATATCCTCGGCTCTGAAATAATCACACTGGGTCAGGAAATCGTGAATAAAGATGAGCAAAAGGCTCAGAAATACAAGGATGCCGATTCCGCCGAACGCTTTCAGAAAAAGACCAAACTTTGGAGCAATCCGTAACGAGATCCCATATTGTCTTTTTGACGTTGGATTCTTGTAACGGTTTTTTCTGATTTTTTTTCTATCCGACAATTCTGACCTCCGGCTCAAGCTCTATCTCAAACATCTCGAACACCTTCTTCTGAATGATTTCAGAAAGCTTCAGAATATCCTCGGAAGTGGCTGCTCCCGAATTAATAATAAAATTGGCATGCTTGTCGGAAACAACTGCTCCGCCAACCCGGTATCCCTTAAATCCGGCGAGATCGATAAGTTTCCCCGCCGGATTTTCAGGAGAAGGGTTTTTAAAAAAACACCCGGCACTGGCACTCCCTGAAGGCTGTCTTGTCTGGCGCTCCGCCAGGGCGGATGCCGCTTCTTTTTTTATGGCTTCACGATCACCCGGGCGCAGCTCAAAGACACCTTCAAGAATAACCGGACCTTCACAACCATCCGAACCTTCTTCTTCTTTTAAATCGAAACTCCTGTACGAAAATAAGAAATCATCTTTTTGAAATCTTCTGGTGGATCCTTCCGGGAGCAGAACCTCTATTTCTGAAAGAACATCCTGGATTGCACCCCTGCCGGTACCGGCATTCATCATAATCGCGCCGCCGACCGTACCGGGAATCCCTACGGCGAAAACCATCCCCTGAAGACCTTGCTCAAAAGTATATCGGCACAGGGAACCAAGCCTGGTCCCTGCCGAAGCGGTGACTTTGACACAGTCCTCGCTAACAGTCTGAAGGGAAATCCGTTCTTTTTGATGCATGGTTTTAATGACGATTCCTTTAATTCCGCTGTCCTTTACAATCAGATTGGTCCCGCCGCCGATAACCATCCAGGGCACATGGTTTTGGATCGCCTCTTTTACGAGGCATATCACCTCATCGTTCGTTTCCGGGTTCACCAGAACTTCTGCCGGCCCGCCGATTTTAAAGTATGTATGCTTTGACATAGGTTCCATAAACCATACACGGCCTTTAAAATTTGTATTGAGCCATTTGGCAAAATTACCCGTGATACCCATTCTGTCGCGAACCCCTTACGATTTCATATCCTTCAGTACCTGCTCTCCGACCATCCAGACATCTCCTGCTCCAAGAGTAAGAAGGATATCTCTTTCCTTCAACGTTTCTTTCACTGCAAGAGCGGCTTCCTGATGGTTTTTTACACAGATTACGTTTTTATGTCCGTGCGCTTTGATTCCTTCACAAACTGAATCGGAATCAACACCCTCGATTTCCTCTTCACCGGCAGCATAAATAGGAAGCACCACCAGATAATCAGACTGATAAAATGAGCGTGTAAAATCCGAAAACAACGCCTTGGTTCTGGTGTATCGGTGCGGCTGGAAAACAACTACCAGGCGTCGGTCAGGCCAGCTTTCTCTGGCGGCGGTCAGTGTCGTTTTAATCTCCGTCGGATGATGTCCGTAATCATCCATAACGCTGATTCCGTTTTTTTCTCCTTTGAGCTGAAGCCGTCTCTGGACACCCTGATGGGTTTCAAGGGCTTTCTTGATTACCTGAAAAGAAATTCCCAACTCAAGCCCGACAGCAACACTGGCCATTGCATTGTTAACATTATGTATACCCGGGAGATTCAACATGATGCCTCCCAGCCGCTTCTCATGATGGAAAACAGAAAATCTGCTTGTAGGCCCTGAAAACACGACGTCTCTTGCCTGAAAGTCCGCCTGCTTATTCAGGCCATAGGTGGTAAATCTCTTTTTAATTCCAGGGATGATCTCCTGAATTTCTTCATTGTCGAGACACAGAACGGCAAGACCGTAAAAGGGTATTCGGTCAATGAAATCAAGAAATACCTTTTTGATCTCATCGAGATCTTTATAAAAATCAAGATGCTCTTTGTCGATATTGGTCACAACGGCGATGGTCGGAGAGAATCTGAGGAATGATCCGTCGCTCTCATCCGCCTCGGCAACAATGTATTCTCCCCGGCCCAATACCGCGTTTGTTCCAATGCTGTTCAATCTTCCACCAATGACTACAGTTGGATCGAGACCGCCTTGCCCTAAAACAGAAGCAATAATCGAAGTAGTGGAAGTTTTACCATGCGCTCCTGCAACTGCGATGCTATATTTCAACCGCATCAGTTCAGCCAGCATTTCAGCTCTTGGAATGACGGGTATCGAGGCATTATATGCCGCTTCGACCTCGGGATTTCCCTTTTTAACCGCGGAAGAGGTAACCACGACATCGGCCCCTCGGATCTGATCTCCGGAGTGCCCGATGTAAACCGTTCCGCCAAGGCTTTCAAGGCGCCTTGTAATCCCCGATGACTTAATGTCCGAACCGGATACTTCGTATCCTAAATTTAGAAGGAGCTCCGCGATACCACTCATTCCAATTCCACCGATTCCGACAAAATGAATATGATACTTTTTACGATACATAGAGCAATCAATAACCCATCGCCATATTTCAGGTGCCCGTTAAAAGGTTATAGCAGTCGTTAATAATTTCCTCTGCGGCTTTCGGTCTTCCAAATAATTTTGATTTTTCCATCATATTTTTCAACTGTTCCGGATGTGAAGCCAGTGTTTCTATTCGGCTTGCAAGCAACTCCCCGGAAAGATCCTTTTCCTGAATCATCTCAGCAGCGGCTTGATCCACCAGTTCCTTTGCATTCATAACCTGGTGATTATCGGCAGCAAACGGATATGGAATAAAAATCACCCCTTTCCCGATGGAAGTGACCTCGGCAACCGTAGTCGCACCCGCCCTGCAAATAATTAAATCAGCCTTACGGTAAAGATCCGCCATGTCATGAAAAAATGCTCTTACGGTTGCGGGTATGCCGCACCTCATATACGAATCGGTTACCATCGTTTCATCCGCACTCCCGGTTTGATGAATAAAATGATAATTACTCTCCGGATTGAGATGCTTCAGGGTATCAATAACCGCCATATTGATGCTATGGGCTCCCTGGCTCCCGCCAAGGACCAGAACAGTAAACGTTTTTCGGCCTGTCGAAACGGCGTGTCCATCCATTTTTTCCGGCACGGCCGAAGCTTCCAGTATTGCCCGCCGTACAGGATTTCCCGTCATGATCACTTTCGCGGTATTCAACCTTTTTGACGTAGAAAAAAATGAAACATAAATCCGATCCGCCAGGTAAAATAAGATACGATTTGTGATTCCGGGTTTTAGATTCTGCTCATGAAGGGCAATTTTTATTCCCATCAGCCAGGCCGCCAGTGCCACCGGCCCTGATGAATAACCGCCCATACCGATTACAAGATCCGGTTTGAACCTTTTTAAAATCCGTATCGATTCGAATATGCCTTTCGGGAGTTTTGATGCGGATTTAAGCTTCATCCACAGCCCCCTGCCCTTGATGCCCTCCGCCGTGATGGTTTCCAGATCAAACCCTTTCAGTTGAAGAACGGACCGCTCAAACCTGTTGCCGGTGTTCACAAAAAGGAGCCGGTTGTTTTGATCCCTTTCCATTAAAGCTTCCGCAATGGCTATCCCCGGAAACAGATGCCCCCCTGTTCCGCCGCCTGCAATCAGAATGTTAAAAGGAGATACGACCTCCTTTTTTCCGAATAAAAATCTTGTAATCCGGGCAGGCATCGATCCTGAACTTTTCTTTCCGCCGGTTTCGCTGATAGAAAGATAATGAGGAGCAAGGATGTTCCTCATTATCTTTTTATGGGCATATGAAAAATTCATCTGGTATGAGATGCTCCTATATTCATTAAAATCCCGATACACGCCATATTGATAAGCAAAGAACTTCCGCCGTAACTCAAAAAAGGCAGCGCGAGTCCTTTTGGCGGCAGCAGTCCCATTGCCACCCCCATGTTTATGCATATCTGAAGTCCCATGGCCGTCGTAATACCCAGGGCAACAAATGAGCCGAAAAGATCTTCGGTTTTTTTTGAAATGATGATCCCTCTCCACAAAATTACAATGTATAATCCGATGATAAAAAGAACCCCGAAAAACCCCAACTCCTCACCGACAACCGAAAAAATAAAATCCGTATGGGGTTCGGGAAGGTAAAAAAGTTTCTGATAACCCTGCCCGATACCGGAACCGAAGATGCCCCCCGAGCCAAAAGCCATAAGCGAATGGACAACCTGGTAGCCCTCATCGGCTGAGTGGCTCCACGGATCCATAAAACTCAAAACCCGTTTCATTCGATATGTTGCGTTCTGCATGAGATAAACCGCCATCGGCAGAACAACCAATAACCCCGAAAGAAGATGTGTAATTCTGACACCTCCGGAAAACATCATGATCCAGGTAAGTACGCAAAGGATGATTACAGAACCAAAATCCGGTTGAATCAGGATCAGCAAGGTATAAATCGATAAAACGAAAACATGCGGCAGAAAACCAATTGAGAATTCTTTTATTTTCTCCTGCTTTTTGCTCATGGAATAGGCCAGATAGATGATCATGGAAAACCTTGCAAATTCCGACGGCTGAAAAGAGAGGCCGAAAAACCGGATCCATCTGTCGGCTCCTCCCGCCGAATATCCGATATCCGGCACTTTCACCAGAGAGAGCATCACAAAAGAACTGAATAGAATGATGTATGAAAGAGATCTGAACAGCCGGTATGGTGTATGACGTAATATGACAAGTGCAACAATACCGGCAAGCGCAAAGATACCCTGCTTTTTCAAAAAATAGCTGTCTGTCCCGAACTTTTTAAAAGCCATGGCTGAACTCGCGCTGTATACCATTACGATACCGATCCCCACCAGGATAAGTACCGGAAAAAGTAGTTTTATATCATAGGAGATGGATTCCGATTTTAGTCCTGAAATTTTCACGAACAACTCTCCTGAATACTGTATACGGCTCTGCAGAAAGCATCACCCCGCTGCGCATAGCTTTCAAACATATCGAAACTGGAGCATGCAGGAGAAAGAAGAACCGAATCTTCCGGGATCGCTCTTTTATGAGCGAAAAGAACCGCCTCTTCAATCGATTCCGCTTCTACTGTTTTCGTAAAACGGCCAATGGCGTCTGAAATAATTTTTTTGGCTTCGCCAATAACAATGAGAAGCCTGACCTTCTTTGTAATCTGCTCTTTCAGAATATCATATCCACCGCCCTTATCACGGCCTCCCATGATCAGAATGACACCTCCCGAAAAAGCCTCGAGCGCCCTTAAAACGGCGTCAACATTGGTGGCCTTGGAGTCGTCAAAATACCGCACGTTGTCAATTGTCGTGACATACTCGAGGCGGTGCGAAAGTCCTTTGAAGTCGTCCAGTGCAGACTGAATCCCCTTTATGCTTCCCCCTGCAGCTAAAGCTGCAAGTGATGCCGCCGCAATATTTTCATGATTATGTTTGCCTTTGAGAGCTGTCCGGGAAAGATCGATGGCCTCTTTTCCCTCCCCATAACATTCCGGAAGAATGATTCTTTCGCGATCGATCACGGCTCCTTTTTCGTTCTTTTCCACTTGATTGAAAAACAGTTCCCTCGCTTTTATTTTTCCGGCCATCCCGCGAATAAACGGATCGGATCCATTTAAAACCGCATAATCTCTTTCGGTCTGATTGAGGAAGATCCTCGCCTTGGATTTCGCATACTCCGCAAAGCCTTCATACCGGTCCAGATGGTCCTCCGTTACATTCAGCAATACACTGATATGGGGTCTGAACTTCTCTATCGTATCAAGCTGGAAACTGCTTACTTCTGCTACAACCCGATCGGCTTTTTCCTTCAGGCCGGCATATTCGATCAGTGGTGTACCGATATTGCCTCCTGTAAACACATTGAAACCGGAATACTCCAGCATCCTTGCAGTCAATTGTGTCGTCGTTGTTTTCCCGTTTGTTCCGGTAATTGCGATAATGGGTTCCTGAATAAACCTTGCAGCGAGTTCTATTTCACCGAGTACCGGAATCCCTTTTTCAAAAGCATGGCGGACCGGCTTGATTTTATGAGAAACACCCGGACTCAGGATGATCATATCCGAACCTTCTACGGTTTCGATCCTGTGTTCTCCCAGCTCCATCCGGACTCCCATTTCACGGATCTTTGCGCTGAACGGCGCAAGCTTTTTCTCGTCCGCCATATCCGTAACCGTTACAACGGCACCCCTTTCGGTCAAAAAACGGGACACCGCGAAACCGGAACTGCCGAGACCAAAAACCAGGATATGTCTGTTTTGAAAATCCTCTATAAATTTCAAAAAACCCCCTGAACCCTTTTTTCTATCTCATCTTCAGCGTACTCATTGAAATCAGCGCCAGTGCGATGGAAATGATCCAGAACCGCACAATGACTTTGGGCTCCGGCCATCCCTTCAGCTCAAAATGATGATGAAGGGGTGCCATTCTGAAAATTCGACGACCCTTTGTCATCTTGAAGTAGCCCACCTGAAAGATGACGGAAAGGGCTTCAATGACGAAAAGTCCCCCTACGATCACCAGAAGAATTTCCTGTTTTGTAATTACGGCCACGACACCCAACATGGCACCCAGCGGCAAAGAACCTACATCTCCCATAAAAATTTGTGCGGGATACGTATTAAACCAGAGGAAACCCAGAGTCGCCCCCGCAAGCGCACCGCAGAAAACTGTAATTTCACCACCCCCGGTGACGTAAGTAATCTGAAGGTATTCCGCAATCATTGCATGCCCTGCGACATAGGCGAATACCATGTATGTAACGGATGCGATCAGAACAGGACCCGCTGCAAGACCGTCAAGCCCATCGGTCAGATTCACGGCATTGGAAGTCCCGACAATCACAAGGGCTGCGAACGGAATATACAGGATGCCGAGATCGGGAGAGAAAGCCTTCAGAAAAGGTACGGTTACAATGGTGCTGAAATCCGGATTGCTGTAAAGCAGGGTTCCTGTCAGCAAGCCAAGAACAAGCTGAAGTAAAAATTTATTTCTTGCGCTGAGACCCTTGTTCTGTTTTTTAATCTGCATGAGGAAATCATCTATAAATCCGATGGCGGCATACCCCACTGTAACAAAAATGACGATCCATATATAATGATTGGTCAAATCCGCCCATAAAAGCGTTGACAGAAGTACGGAAAAAATGATCAGGACCCCCCCCATCGTGGGAGTCCCGGCTTTATCGAAATGCGACTTCGGCCCTTCCTTTCTGATGAACTGACCGATCTGCAAATTACGGAGTTTATGGATCACCCAGGGACCGAGAAAAAAACAGACCAGAAAAGCCGTCAGGCTGACATAGATCGTCCTGAAGGTGATATACCGGAAAACGTTAAAAGCCGATATTTCCGTATGCAGCGGATATAGAAAGTGATAGATCATGATTGTAAAAATTCCTCTTTAAGTTCCTCAACGATCTCTTCCATTTTCATTGCTCTGGAACCTTTAACCAATACCCAGTCTCCCGGCTCAAGGCTTTTTTTCAGATGTGCCAGCATCTCTTTTCTGGAGCCGGTGAAAATCGAGCTCTGATTCATCCCTTTTGAATGGGCTCCTTCGGCAACCGATTCCGAAAACCGACCGGTTGCATAGAGCCGAGAGATGCCTGATTCAGCTGCAAATTCTCCGATTTTTTTGTGCATCTCTTCCGAATACTCTCCGAGTTCAAACATGTCTCCCAGAACCAGGAACCCTCTTGCCCCGCCCTTGATCGAGGTAAGCGATCGAATGGCGCTCTTTACCGAATCCGGATTTGCATTGTACGTATCATCAATAAGGTTGATACCGGTTTTCAGCCTGTGTATGTTCATCCTGCCCTTGATCGGCCGAAATTTTTCAATCCCTTCTTTAATAGCCTCGGCAGGGAGGCCGGCAAGATATCCGGAGGCCGCCGCCGCGAGGGAGTTTGAAACCATAAAATCTCCGCAGGCCTCGAAATCGATCGGTATTTCCGCATCCGGAAGAATCAGTGTAAAATGGATCCGGTTTCCCTCCTGTTTAAACGAAGTCCCCCGGACAGCCGCTTTTTCTGAAATTCCATAGAGCAGCACCTTCACTCCGGCATTCTTGGAGAGTTTTAAAATACGAGGGTCATCAGCGTTCAGGACCGCCGTGCCTCCTGGATTGATTTCCGAAAGGAGTTCTCCTTTTGCCTTCATCACTCCCTCTATGGACCCTAACCCCGCAAGATGCGCCGGTCCGATATTTGTGATTACGCCGATATCCGGCAGGCATATTCTTGCAAGGTCTCTAATTTCTCCGACATGGTTCATTCCCAGTTCCACAACAGCCCACTTGTGACCTTTCTCGAGCCGGAGAAGCGTCAGGGGGAGACCGATCTCGTTATTATAATTTCCCATGGTTGACAGCGTGGAAAATTTCTGTTCCATCACGCTTGAAATCAGTGAACGGGTAGTTGTTTTCCCGCTTGAACCCGTAACCGCTATCAGATGGACACCCGATCTTTTCCTCTGAAATGTAGCCAGTTTCCCAAGCGCTTTGGTCGTATCGTCAACAGCCACAAAAACACGCCGTTTATCCTTCCCGTCAGATGATATGAATTTTTTTGAATGCTTTTTGTCTATTATAAAACCACGCACATCCTTTTGGATGATATCTCTGATAAAGTCGTGACCGTCATGCGCTTCTCCGACAATCGCAACAAAAAACTCCTCCTTGTTGATTTTTCTGGAATCAATGGACACGCCCCCAAACACATGGGTTTGATCCCCAGACAACAGTTCACCGCCGGTAGCGGTCAGGATATCCTGGACTGTAAAAGGAAGAGGTCGATTCATATGCCCTTATTTTTTAATGCGTTTTCCGCTACAATACGATCGTCGAAAGGAAATTTT
>CAZOEW010000097.1:0-13815 GCA_964578935.1 uncultured Desulfobacterales bacterium
TTGCCCGTGATATGATCCATCTCAAAAAATGCCCCGAATGTTTCCCGAAACAAAAATGGCCGTTGGTCATCCACCTCCTTGACTACGGTGTCCACCTGGGATTTGTGATACGGTTTAAGATTGGGGTGGAGGTTATAGGTATACAAAAAAGTGCCCCGGAGAAGATTCTGGAAGTAATCATCATTCTGCCTGATATAGAAAAGATAAGGCGTAAACATGAATTTATGATGCCTGTTATATAAAATAACGTCTATTTTATCTTCCAATCCCCACTTCTCGTAAGTCTCTGCCGGCTTGCCCGGCGGGATATCCATGTCATCGTTTCGCGATACCGAGGCGTGCTCATAAAAATTAGACAGCGAAACGTCCACCAGCGTCCTGAACCGGTTGTCAAGATAACCGTAGTCGCCATAGCTGATTACCCGCTTTTCCTTCAGGTCTTTTTTGATCACGTCTGAAATGGTTTCCCATGAATTGGTATAGGAAAAATCCTTGTTGAACCGTTTTGCCAGACGGTCATATACGGACTGGGGGGAACAGATCAGGTATTGCCGATTGTCCTCAATCGGGTATCCCTGGACTGAAACGCCATCGCTTCCGGCAACAACAAAATTTCTCTTCTTCCCGATCACCTTCTTCAGATCGCTTCCTGAAATTTTGTAGGTAAAAATGGGGAATTCATTGTTTACCATCCTGAGAATATCCAAATAGGCGATCCTTCCGGATATGTTGCAAGGATTGATGGATTTTTTCTCCAATATGGCGATTTCCGTTCTAAACCGGTGGCGCAGGAGCTGTGCTACCCGGGCATCATCCACATCCACATCGCAGGCGGCGTCCTTTGCAATCTCAACGTCCCCTTCCTGGGCGAACTTTTCTTTCCAGATGGTCAGCCTGTTCAAAAATTTACGATAGGAGTTATCCTGAACAGGATATTTTCCAGGCGGAATGAATTTTAACTCTTTCACCACAAGGCGATCTCCTTGCGACAGAGACAGGGAATAGAAACCCTTCGGGTTTGTCATCGTCACCAGGGATCTTCCATGTCCGATATCCACCCGCTCGGCTTTTACCGCATAGAGTTCGCCGGTGGCGTCGCCGCCGCTGATGCATAGTGAGATCTGCTTGAATTTTTTCATGATGGTGAAATTTTCCGAATAGGACCGTCCGGAAAGCAGAACGATATAATCGGTCTTTTCACGTTCAAGCCCGGTGATCACATCGCCTAAAACCGTGTGATAGTCTTTCAGGGTGATATCGAACAGCTTCTTTTCGGCGATGTCGACAAATCCCTTTTCCGATGAAATGCCGATAAAGGCGTATTTTTTGCCGTTCAGCCGATGGGTAAAATAGGGCAGAAATACAGGCTTGCCGTATTTTCTGATATTGGCTGAAAGGAGCTTTGTATTTTTTCCTTTGGCCAGAAATTCCAGATTGCTCACGCCGATATTCAAGTCCATGGAAGACACAAGCGTGGCGGTACAATCAAAATAATCCAGAAAATCCATCATGATCGACCCGTATGAAAAGCGCGACAGCAGTCCGGGGTAAAATGCATTCCCCAGATCCAGATACAGATCCGCCGGATGCGTTTTCTGTTCATGGATCAAGGATTGCGCCATGAGCAGCATGGGGTCCTGGGTTTCCTGGTCGCGGGCGGACACGGCAAAACGTCCGTTGAGGTTGGAAGTCAACAGGAGGTTGACGACCTGTTCCCGGGCGGTTGCCGGAATCGACGAAAGGATCCCGAGCAACGCCCATCCGGATATTAAAAGAATCTTTTTTTTGAAACAATCAGGCATCACATTCACATTCGAATCCAACATGCCGTTTTTACTGACCGGTTGCTTGATCCGTTGCCCCCCGAATTTCATGAAGCGTTGCGGTCAATTCATCAATGATCGCCTGTTTCTCATCGATATCTTTCAGCAACTGCTGAGAGGACGCCATCATTTCCTGATACTGATGTTCGCTCTGCTTTATCTTTTCATTCTGAACGGTTATCGTCTTATCCAATTCAATGATCCGGGCCTGAACTTCTTGACGATCTTTTTCCAGCGACTCAATGGTTTTCTCTTTTTCATCGGATTCCTGCCTGGATAATTCCAACCGGGCTTCAAGTTTCTTTATTTTGGACTCAAAGCCGTCTTTCAACAGATCGCGTTCCGTGTGAAACGCAACTTTCTGGTCTTCCATTAAGCCGTTCAGTCTTGAAACTTCGTCTGCAAATCGCTTCTCAAGCAGTGTGTTTGATTCGGTCAATGCCTGGATCTTTTCGTCGGTTTCCTGCTTCAGGAATGTGAAATGGTCGTAAAGATCTTTATAAGCATCGTTCAGCCTGGCCATATCTTCTTCATATTTCCCGTTTAGCGATTCAAGATCGTCTGCCAGTTGCTGAGCCTTTTCAGTGAGTTTTTCGACTTCAGATCTGTATTGCGCGTTTTCTCTTTTCAAGACCTCATTTTCCCTCAATGCCAGCTCTGAATTTTTCTTGATCAGCCGGTTTTCCGCCTTGAGCTGTTCCTGTAGAACGTCTCGGTGTTGCCCTGAAATCGACGCACAGGATGCCGCAGTTCCCAATACAACTATCAAAACCATGATTCTTTTCATATCGCTATCTCTTCGTGTAAAAATGGTATTCAATCAAAAATGACTATTGGTGTATACCAGTGAACGAACAGATTCAAATGAATTCTTGATCCAAGGCGTATTTTGCCATCCAGGGTTAGATCAGACCTTTTTGCGAGGCTTTTTTAATGATAATAATGGAATAGACAGCCTGAAAGACGATAAACGGAATAAAAACAACAACACGATTATTGCCGTATATGTTGATCATGACTGCCGCTCCGATCCCCTGAAGAACGCACTGCCCGAAATGAAAACAGCTTACCTGGACATGGCTGTAACCCAGTTGATTGAAAAGCTGGTACAGGTGGGTCCGGTGCGCTTCAAAAACGTTTTCACCTCTTCGCAGCCTTCGAATGAAGGTAAATGACGTGTCATAAATATAGTTAAACATCAGAAGCGGCATGACAAAGAGGGATGTGTGGGAGTGGTCGTAGAGCGCTCCGATGATTCCAAGCGTTGAGAAAACAAATCCCAGGAAAGCGCTTCCCACGTCCCCCATGAACAAGCTGGGTCTGGGAAAGTTGAAAACAAGGAAGCCGAGAGCTCCCGCGATGATTGTATAACATATGATATACACAAATATGCTTCCCTGGCTGTAACTGAGTACACAGAAAAAAAGGCCGTTAATGACCGCCGGTCCAGCCGCCATACCGTTCAGACCATCCATGAAGTTGTATGCGTTGGTTAATCCCACGATCCAGAGAAAGGTCAGCAGGTATCCGACAGCTCCCAGTTGAACCGTTCCGATCCACGGGAGCGCGACCTCCCGGATTACAATTCCGAAGGCAATAACAATCGCGGCGGCGATGATGTGAGATATCAGTTTGATCAAAGTCGGTTTTTCCGTTATATCGTCATACAGGGATATTCCGGCAACCAGCAGGGCGGAAAAAATAAAACCGAAGAAATAGGTGTCCCGGATCAGGGTTGCGTCACCAAAAAAATAGATCGCGAGAACACCCATCAGGAACGTGATGACGATCACGATTCCACCTGATTTCGGGATCGGAACGTCATGGGAGGATCGGCTGTTCGGGGTATCCATGATTTTTACCCGCTTGATCATCAGAAGGCATATGATGCATGACAGGAAAAACAGGCCGGTTGCAAAAAGAATATGTGTTAAAAAAGCGAATCGTGTCATAGATGAAAGAAGGTTAGGGTGAATGTTTCTCTGGATAACAATACATTCAATATCAGTTGTCAAGAATCAATGTGTTTATTCTGCAACCCCCTGAATCCGGACAAGGAAATTTTGTAACCGGTTTCAACCATGGTGAAGGAAAAATCGTGAAACGGAAAAACTGGCCGGCGCTTCAGGAATGGTGGGACAGCGCCAAGGAAAACTATAATTCGGAAGAAATTCTTCATTTTCTTCAAAACAATAAAGACAAGCTTGAAGAGTCTTTTTCAAAGCTTGAAAGCAAAAAACGTCTATACAGCCTGTTCAACAAGATATTTTCACTTTTTTCGATGCTGGCTGAGGTCGCGGATAAATTTTCAGAAAGGATACAACGATTTTTAATGAGATTTTCCAGTTTTCGGGGGTTTATAATAAACGTCCGAGATTGGAAAAATCAATTGAATTTCAAAGGATTGGTTGAGTTTGTTCAAGCTAAGCTTTACTCGCTGAGATTGCCGCCCCAGAATGAAAAAATGATCGGGCTGCTGGAGGAGATCATGGAGTTCGGTTCCAGGCATGGCCTGGATTTCAACAGGCATTTCCCCGATGCCCGGCAGAAAATACTGGAAAAGAAAAATCAGCTGCTTCAGCACAAATTTTTTCAGGAGTTTACAAAAACCCGTCTTGAACAGCTTCTTGCTGTCCCGTTTCCTTTTCATCGGTCCATTTTTCCGGTATTGCCGGATTCCGCATTCTGGCATAAATTTTTCGAATACCTGGAACGGAAAATGGTAATCGACATTGTTTTAGTGGATAAAGACAACCATCGTTTTTCCATGAAAAATAGTGATCCCCGTGGATTTGAATCAACCGATGCCGTCAAAATACTTCGCCGGGTATCCAAGATAAAAAACAGGGGCCACCGTATTTTTTTTATCGGTCATCATGAAGGATATCTTGGGCCGTATTTTGTAAGAAGCGTGATACGAAAACTGGGTTTCGGCAACCTGACCCGAAACTGCAACACGATTGTCGGCCCCCGGATGTTTTCAAATGTCGTTCTTAGAAACGGAGCCGCAAATGTCGGGAATCTGTTTGTGACCGTCCCTTCCCAAAAGACAACCCCGATTCATTCCAGGGAACTTGCGAAAGAGTTGAAAAAAGCCGCGAGAAGAACCCAATGTCTCATCAATCTCCCGGATGCCGGCCTTTATCTCATCAAAAAACTGGAATTTGATGATTTTAAAAAAGCGATTCATGATGTTGACGTTCTTGAGCAGCATACGGATTTTATTGACTTTCAAGGGAAAGAGGCATTGAAGACCTTTATCCGGGTGAATCGGGTTGCCCAGGTCATGATGGATTTGGGAAAAGAAGATTATACGCTTTTTAAAAAGATCATGCGGGAATGTTTTCTTATTTTTCCGGAGGGATCCAGGTCCCGGATCGATCCGGACGGTTCGGTATCGATAAAATATGTCAATCCGCTTTATCTGAAAACCTATATGAGAGCCGGCGACTTCATCGTGCCGATCAATCTTGTGGGAGGATCTGATATCGCCCGTGGATGGCGGTTGCGTCCCGCAAAGCTGGGGCTTTCTCTTGATGAACCGGTTGAGGTAACCGATAAAATGATTGAAAATTATGAGACAGAAGGGCTGAATGTCATGCGGAAGATCGCTGCGCTTCCGAATATCAAAAAGGTGCGGTTTAATGAAGATCTTTATTCGAACAGTCAGGGCGCACCCGCTGGAGAATGAGACCCGCTCCATCCTTAACTGTTTTTTGCTTTCCGCTGCGCCTTTCGAAGAGGTTTCTTTTTTTCTTTTTTCCCCGTGGGTTTGAATGATATGCCGAGCAGCACCAGCACAAAAGCGGTGACCGCCAGGCCGAACCAGTTTCCGGCATAGCTGAAAATTGTCCGTCCGGACATCATCGGGACTTCTCCGACAAGGGTTTCCTGCGTCCACTGTCCGGTTCGTTTTTCCAGACGTCCAACCGGATCGACAATCGCGCTGATGCCGGTGTTGGTGGAGCGTACAAGTGCCCGGCGGTGTTCGATCGATCGGAAGCTTGCAAGGACGAGATGCTCCAGCGGTTCGATGGTGTCTCCGTACCAGGAATCGTTTGTGAGGTTGATGATGGCGTGAGGAAGGTCCTTTCTGCCGCGGAGGCCGGCCGTCATATTCTGTCGAATCAGTCCATAAAAAAGATCTTCGTAGCAGATATTGAGCGAGAGCCTGTAGTTGCCAAACGGCAGGGGGTCCGGGTTTTTACCGGGCTGGAGCTGGTTGGTATAGGGCAGCCATGTATGCAGTATCGGAAAGATATCTCCAAAAGGGATGGTTTCACCGAATGGAACCAGTTTACGCTTGTCGTAAAGGCCGAGTACGGTATTTTGTCCATCGGCAAGCAGGGCGCTTGCGTATTTTTGTATTTTACCGTTGCGCCTTTCCGCTGTTATTGTTCCGAACAGCAACGGTTTTCCGGTGTTGCCGAACAGATCTTGGGGGAGCTGTTTCAATTCGCGACTGATGGGATAGACAGACACCGATTCCGGCCAGATGACCAGGTCAGCGTCATCAGCCGGTTTTTCCAGAATGGCCCGTTGCGACATTTCTTGATGAAGTCTGATAAAGCTCAGGGGATCCTGGAATTTAGAGGCTTCGCCCTCGCCGGTCTGGATTATCACCATCTTTAGTTTTGGCGCAACGTTGACTGCGGCGTCTATCTGGCCGATACGGACCATGCCGTATGCAGCGGTAAGGCCGATCGCCGCAAGAAAAACAGCGATTTTTCTGAGCGGTATTTCCCGGCGTTCAATCAGACTTTCCATCGCGGTGTAGACAGTCGCGTTGCACCATATCAACAGGAAAGATATTCCGAGGATGCCCGTTATATCTGCGATCTGTGTCAGCGGGAGGAGAAGGTACTGGCTCGCGCCCATATAGTTTGGGAAGAGAAAGGGATACACATTTTCAATGGCGGTCCAGATAAAAGGAGCTGTCCACCACACAGACCATCCTTTTGCAAGCCGCAGCCTGCATGCAGCCCATGTAAAGATCGCAAAGCTCAGGCCGCTGAAGGCTGAGAACAGGAACAGCCCTAAAAAACTGAACGCCAGGTTCAGGCCGGCAAAGGTGTTCAGCATATGGACAAACCAGTAAAATCCTCCTGCATGCCCGATTGTTCCGGCTGTCCATCCCAGCAGAAAGGCACGTCCGGGTGACACTTTCCGTGCGGTCCATAGGAGAGGAACCAGGAAAAACCATTCCAAGTAGAACTGGTTATAGCCCACATAACCCAGAAACGCCAGAACACCTGCGGTCACGGAAAATAGCCAGGGAAGAAGTTTTTTCAAGGGCGAGTCCTCTTTTCGCTGTTTTTAACTGCCGGCGTAAGTGTGCGGGTGATGTAAATTTTTTTTATCAGACCGTTCATCACTCGTTTCCCTGGATCAAAAACCATTCACGATCCGTTGTCAAGGATCAACGCGGATGGTTGTTTACTTTTTATATCGAAATTCAATGCAATTTCTGATATAAGCATAAACAATTTTGCAGGCAGCTTTTACATCGCAAGTTAGGAAATACGCTTTTTCAGTCAACAGGCAAGGCTTTTTTCGCCCTGCCTTCTTTTCTATGGTTTTCGATGAATAAAACGGATGGCAGGAAGTGTTTACGCCTGCATACTGTCTCTCAACCTGTGCTTCCATGGTTCTGAAAATGAAATCGGTATTGCATCGAACCTGCACGATATATTTACGGGAATGGTTTTTATCCAGACGCGAAAGATCGTAACGCGTTACTCAAAGGGTATAGAAGATGAATGAAAAACCCGCTTATGAAGAATTGGAGCAAAGGGTCAGGGAACTGGAAAAGAAAACCGCCAATTCGAAGATAACTGAAGATGCGTTGCAGAAAAGCCTGGAACAGTTGCGAAGGAGCGAAGAAGAGCTGAAGAGCATATTCCGGGCTGCGCCGACCGGTATCGGGGTGGTTTGCGACAGAATCATCAGGCAGGTCAATGAACGATTGTGCGAGATGACGCTGTTTTCAAGAGAGGAGTTGCTGGGACAAAGCGCACGGATCTTTTATCCCACCCAGGAAGAATATGACTATGTGGGGTCGGAAAAATATGCACAGATTCGGGATAGAGGGACCGGAACCGTCGTGACGAGGTGGCAGCGAAAAGATGGTAACGTGATTCATGTGCTGCTGAGTTCCACGCCGATTGACGCCGGAGATTTTTCAAAAGGGGTTACGTTTACGGTTCTGGACATCACAGATCGCATACTGGTAGAGAGAGCGCTGCGCGATTCCGAAGAAAAATACAGAATCCTGGTTGAAAATGCAACCGATGCGATTTTTATTGCTCAAGATACCAAAATAAAATTTCCAAACCGGACAGCCCTGGAAATTCTCGGTTATACCGAAGAAGAATTGAAAAACAGGTCATTTGCCGAGTTTATTCATCCTGAAGACCGTGAAATGGTCATTGATATGCATCAAAGGCGTTTGGGAGGCGATGAAACCCTGCCTGCCACCTATTCTTTCAAGATTATTAATAAATCCGGCAGAGAATACATCATACAGCTGAATGCGGTTATGGTTGAATGGGAAGGAAGACCGGCCACACTCAACCTGGTAAGAGATCTCACCGAACAGAAAAGGCTGGAGGAAAAACTTCAGCAGGCTCAGAAGATGGAAGCGATCGGAACACTTACCGGGGGCATCGCGCATGATTTCAACAATATTCTGGGGATCATTCTTGGGAATACGGAGCTGGCTTTGGATGATGTCCCAAGCGGGAGTTCCGCCTGTTTGCGGCTTGAGGAAATTAAAGCAGCAGGATTAAGAGCAAAAGATATTGTAAAACAGCTTTTGAGTTTCAGCCGAAGAGCAGACCAGAGGCTGATACCCGTAAAAATTGTTCCGGTTATCCAGGACACCCTTAAATTTTTACGATCATCGATTCCAACCACAATCAATATAAGGCAAAACATACAGGCTGGAAATGAAACGGTTCTTGCCGATCCGACCCATATTAATCAGGTTATGATGAACCTTTGCATCAATGCTTCTCATGCGATGGAACAGACAGGGGGAGATCTTACAATCAGCGTGAGTAAAATAACGTCTGATGAAACTTCAGCCGGCGTTTTTCCGGATCTAAAACCGGGCAATTATGTCAAGTTAACGGTAAGCGATACCGGTCCGGGAATGGAATCCTATATTCTAGACAGAATTTTTGATCCTTATTTTACAACCAAAGAGGTAGGGAAAGGATCCGGTATGGGGCTGGCTGTCGTGCACGGCATTGTTAAACATCTTGGAGGCGCGATTCTGGTTGACAGCAAGCCCGGAAAAGGAGCCTCGTTTCACATCTTTTTACCATCGACTATGGACGAGGCAGAGGTTGATATGAAAACAAAAGAGGAACTTCCTTTGGGCAAGGAAACGATACTTTTTGTAGACGATGAAAAATCGATTGCACTGCTTGTGAAACAAATGCTGGAGCGCCTCGGGTATCAGGTTGAAACGAAAACGAGTCCCCTGGAAGCACTGGAACTCTTTTGTCTGAGACCCGACAGGTTCGATCTGGTCATTACGGACATGACAATGCCGCAGATGACCGGAGTTATGTTATCTGAAAGGCTGAAGGAAATCCGGAGAGAGATTCCGGTTATTGTGTGTACCGGGTATAGTGATCTTATTGACGAAGAAAAGTCAGCGGAGATGGGTATCGCCGCCTATGTCATGAAACCTGTCAGTATGCAGGAAATCGCTAAAACCATTCGAAAGGTTCTCGATACACAACAGAACTCTTCATGACATTGAAGATGAAAAGGCTTGATCGATCTGCAAAAACCATGGGATCTTTGGATGCAATCAAAAAAGAGGAATGAGCAGGAGCGAACATGTTTTAAGCGGCCTCAACGGCCGTTACCCTTCAAAACAAGCAAAAGGAGAGCAGCATGACAGACAAAAAAGCGGATTTGGCCGGACCCGGAATCGGTAATTACAATCAACTGGAAAAGGAATTGCCCGATGATTATGAAGCGCTTCTTTCTCCCATGGACAGGATGAAAGCTGTTTTTGCGGTGAAGAACTATATCGAAGAGAACCTGTGCAGAGAACTCAACCTGCAAATGGTTCAGGTCCCCCTGATTGTTGACAGAGACAGCGGTTTGAATGATTACCTGGATCGAGATGGCTCCCGGACACCGGTGGGTTTTCCCTGCGGGCTTGGTCTAGACAGTCCAATCCAGGCTCAGGTGGTCCAGGCTGCCACGAAGTGGAAACGAATGGCCCTGAAACAATTTGGCTGTAAAATTGGAGAGGGGGTCTGCACCGATATGAAGGCTGTACGCAAGGATTACTTTCTGGACCATGATCACAGCGCATATGTTGACCAGTGGGACTGGGAGTTGGCGATTACCGAAAAGGATCGCAATCTTGATTTTTTAAAGAATATTGTTCGAAAGCTCTGGAAGGTGATTCATGGGGCCGGGAAAATGGCGCAGGAACAATTTCCAGCCCTGAAGACGGATAAATACCCTGAAATTCCTGAAGAGCTCTTATTTCTTCATGCCGAAGAAATTCTCGATATGTATCCCGATCTGCCTCGAAAGGAACGGGAAACCAGGGTCATTCAGGAAAAAGCTCCGGTAATTTTTATCATCGGCATCGGTCAGATCCTCAAGGACGGATACCCTCACGAAATGCGCGCAGCAGACTATGATGACTGGATTACCAAAACGATCATTAAAAACGGGGAGCAGTATTATGGTTTAAACGGTGATATCCTTGTCTGGAATCCGGTGACAAAACGGCGTCATGAACTGACTTCGATGGGAATACGGGTTACAAAGGAAACCATGAAGATACAGCTCAAGATATCCGGGCAGGAAAATTTTCTCAAATTGCCTTACCATCAGGCGGTTCTCAACGATGAGATCCCGCTCAGCATCGGAGGCGGCATCGGGCAATCTCGGACCTTCATGTATCTGCTGCGGACGGCTCATCTCGGCGAGGTTACCATCTCCGTGTGGCCGAAGGTTCTCAAGGAGATCTGTAAAAAGAAAAATATACATATCCTGGAGTAAACAAACAAAACAAGGTGAAGGATGAACAAACGAGTAAAAATCAATAAGCTTCTCGGCTTTGATACGGCGGTTGATGAGGTTGTTGTCAAGGGCTGGGTCAGGACCCGGCGCGATTCCAAGGGATTCTCTTTCATCGAGGTGAATGATGGATCCTGCCTGAAAAACATTCAGGTCATTGCCGACAGCGCCATGGATAATTATCATGATATCAGCAGACTGACCACAGGTTCCGCAGTGTCGGTCTCCGGCAGCCTGGTGGAATCACCCGGGGGCGGCCAGAGATGGGAGGTCCATGCAAAAAATATTGAAATAATCAGTTTCGCGCCTGAAGACTATCCTCTTCAGAAAAAACGTCACAGCGATGAGTTTCTGAGGACCATTGCCCACCTTCGGCCGAGGACAAATAAATACGGCGCGGTTTTCAGAATTCGGTCCGAACTGTCCTATGCCATCCATAAGTTTTTCAGGGACAGGGGCTTCAGATACATCCATACGCCCATACTCACCGGCTCTGATTGTGAAGGAGCAGGGGAACTGTTTCAGGTGACAACCCTTGATATGAAAAACATTCCATGCGTTGACGGAAAAGTTGATTATACCGCTGATTTTTTCGCGAAGGAAGCCGGCCTGACCGTATCCGGCCAGCTTTCAGCTGAAATGTTCGCGCTTGCACTGGGGGATGTGTATACGTTCGGCCCCACCTTTCGAGCGGAAAATTCCAATACGTCAAGGCATGTGGCGGAGTTCTGGATGGTTGAACCTGAAATGGCGTTTTGTGATCTTGAAGGGGATATGGATGTCGCGGAGGAGATGCTGAAATATCTGACAGGCGTCGTGCGGGATCATTGCGCAGAGGATATCGAACTTTTCGCGAAATTTGTCGACAAGGATCTGATGAATACAATTGACAAGATTCTATCCTCTGATTTTGAACGGATCTGTTACGACGAGGCGGTGAAAATACTTGAAAAGTCAAAAGAGAAATTTGAATATGAAGTCAGCTATGGGAAAGACCTTCAGTCCGAGCATGAGCGCTACCTTACGGAGAAACATTTTAAGAAACCCGTCATTGTCTGCAATTACCCCAAAAATATCAAACCTTTTTACATGAGGCAGAACGATGACGGCAGCACCGTTGCAGCCATGGATATCCTTGTGCCTCGAATCGGAGAGATCGTTGGCGGGAGCCAGCGGGAGGAACGGCTTGAGATGCTTGAGGCCCGGATGAAGGAGATGGATCTGCCGCTGGAGGATTACTGGTGGTATCTCGATTCCAGGCGGTTCGGAAGCGTTCCGCACAGCGGCTTTGGTCTTGGTTTTGAACGCCTGTTGATGCTTCTCACCGGGATCAACAATATCAGGGATGTGATCCCTTTTCCAAGAACACCGAAAAGTATCGAGTTTTGATTGGTACGGGTTTGTAGGCATAAAGACTATGAGGTTTTTATCACAGGAAAGATTTTTACAATCAACACCTAATGAAGGAGGACGCGATGACAGAAAAAAAGAAATTAACGAACAATGTCGGAGCCCCCGTTGCAGACAATCAAAACGTTATGACCGCCGGACCACGTGGTCCGATGCTGCTTCAGGACGTGTGGTTCCTGGAGAAGCTCGCTCACTTCGACCGTGAGGTGATCCCTGAGCGTCGCATGCATGCCAAGGGCTCCGGCGCCTTCGGCACCTTTACCGTCACGCACGATATTACCCGGTACACCAAGGCCAGGATCTTTTCCAAGGTCGGCAAGAAAACCGACATGTTCGTTCGTTTTTCCACGGTGGCCGGTGAGCGTGGGGCGGCTGACGCCGAACGCGACATCCGCGGCTTTGCGATGAAGTTCTATACCGAGGAGGGCAACTGGGATCTGGTGGGTAACAACACACCGGTGTTTTTTTTGAAAGATCCGCTCAAGTTCCCGGATCTCAATCACGCTGTGAAGCGGGATCCGAAGACGAATATGCGTAGCGCCCGCAATAACTGGGACTTCTGGACCTCACTGCCCGAGTCTTTGCATCAGGTCACAATCACCATGAGCGAACGGGGCATTCCGTATTCCTACCGTCACATGAATGGTTACGGCAGCCACACATACAGCCTGATCAACGCCAAAAACGAGCGCTTTTGGGTCAAGTTTCACTTCAAGACCCAGCAGGGCATCAAAAACCTTACTGACCAGGAAGCCGAAGCCATCATCGGCAAGAATCGAGAGAGCCATCAGTGCGATCTGTTTGACAGTATCGAGAAAGGCAATTTTCCCAAATGGGATATGAAAATTCAAGTGGTACCGGAAAAGGATGCTTCAAAGTTCCCCTTTAACCCGTTTGATCTAACCAAAGTCTGGCCTCATGGAGACTATCCGCTTATTGACGTGGGCGTGTTCGAACTGAACAGGAACCCCGAAAATTATTTCGCCGACGTCGAACAGGCAGCCTTCAATCCTGCCAATATCGTTCCCGGCATTGGTTTTTCTCCCGACAAGATGCTGCAGGGCCGACTCTTTTCCTACGGAGACGCACAGCGGTATCGCCTGGGTGTCAACCATCATTTGATCCCGGTCAACCGTGCCCGCTGCCCGGTCCATGGCTATCATCGCGACGGCGCCATGCGGGTGGATGATAATTACGGCGGCACACTCGCTTACGAACCCAACAGCTATGGCGAGTGGCAGGAACAGCCTGATTTCGGCGAGCCGCCACTGGATCTCGAAGGCGCGGCCGATCATTGGAATCACCGTGAGGACAATGATGACTATTACTCTCAGCCTGGAAATCTGTTCCGGATGATGAACCCCGGGCAGCAGAAGGTCCTCTTCGAAAATACCGCCCGGGCAATGGGCGATGCTCCCAAAGAGATCAAGATTCGCCACATCAGCAACTGTATGAAAGCAGATCCTGCCTATGGCGAGGGTGTTGCCAATGCCCTGGGGATCTCTATGGACTAGAGCGGTTGTCA
>CAZOEW010000098.1:0-13625 GCA_964578935.1 uncultured Desulfobacterales bacterium
GACTTCCGGCCTTTTGCAACTGCAATGGCTCCGGCCATGTGTACCTGCAGATCCCTGATTCCACCCTTTTTAAGGAATTCCTGATACCTGACTGCCGGAAGTCCATGACTGAAATAGCCCCGTGGCAGCATAAACCTGTCAATCATAAAATCCGAAATCGTTCGTTCGCCGCTGCATGCGGCGGTCATCAAAAACGGCGCTTCCGGTTTCAATGACCTCCCGATCTCGATGCCGGCTGCCGCAGGATCGGGAAACGCGTGAAAGCCGGCCAGCGAAACAGCACCGGAAAAAGTCCCGTCCGCAAAAGGCAGATTTGCGACATCCGCGCGAATGAAAATGACATTATCGATATTTTTTTTTCTCATGCGCTCCCTGGCGGCTTGAAGCATTCCAGTTGAAAAATCAACCGCGACAAACCGGGCCCTGGGGAACGACCTGTAAATGGAAATGGAAAAAACTCCGGTTCCAGCGGGTATGTCGAGAATCCATCCGGCCGGTATTTCTAAAAATTTACGGATCACAAAAGGCACCTTCAGCACCCCGATACCCCAGATAAATCCCATGATCAGGGGATTTCTTATCCAGAGATCATACTTCAAGCCGCCCACAGCATCATATCCGGCTTCCATTTTTGGATCACATCCTTTACGGTCATGATCGACCAGATCGATGATTCCATCCTGAATCGGATAACCATGTCCTTCATCATTCACCAACGCTCCCTCCTGGTAATTCAGGGGAGCGTGTGTCCTGGGGCAACGAAGGAACGGCAATAGTTCTTCGGTTGATATTTTCATAACACTGTCCTCGAATAGCTGCCGTCCGAAAAATTTGTAAATCCCTAGCAGCCGCCACCTGAATGACGCTGATTAACGCTCTAATTTGTCTGCCACAATTTTCACACCCGGAAACGGTTGTCAACCGATTTGAGTTGAACCGGATTCAAAACCCTCAATCGGGTCTAAAAAAACAAAACCCTTGCCCAAACAGACCGGCTCAACTATATATGAGCCCAAAAAGAAACAAAATCAGGGTAAAAGCCAAAATGAATTTTCGTCTGACAAAAAACAAAGTACTTATTTTGGTGGTATTAACCTGCGGGATACTATTCGGAGCCGCAGGCGGAATTCTGCTGGCGCTTACCCGGGATCTGCCTCAAATCCAGGCTCTTGATAGCTTTAAGCCTTCCGCGGTAACCCGGATCTATTCGGCGGACCGCGTACTTCTTTCCGAACTCTTCATTGAAAAAAGAGACCCCATTCCTTTGAATCACATACCGGATCACCTCAAAAAAGCAGTTCTGGCGGCTGAAGACAAAAACTTCTATCGCCATAGCGGCGTTGATCTGAAAGGTATCTTGCGAGCCATTTATAAGGATATACGGGCACGGAAATTTGTTGAAGGCGCGAGCACCATCACTCAGCAGCTCTCAAAAACACTTTTTCTGACCCATAAAAAAACACTTATTCGGAAACTGAAAGAGGCGATTCTCGCGTTTCAACTGGAACGCCGCTATACCAAAGACGAAATTCTTGAACTTTATTTAAACCAGATTTACTTTGGAAGCGGCGCATACGGTGTCAAGGCGGCAGCGAAAACGTTCTTCAATAAATCCGTAGAAAATCTTACCCTTGCTGAATCAGCCCTGATTGCCGGTATGCCCAAATCACCCTCCCGCCTGTCGCCTCTGATCAACAAAGAGCTTGCCATTAAACGCAGGAACACCGTACTGGCGCAGATGGCCGGAAATAGAATCATATCAAATGAGGAATACCTGAAAGCGTTAAACGAAACACTCCAGCCTGCGGAGTACCGGGAACAATCGGCGAAAGCACCTTACTTTGTCCGCCATGTCCTCAACATACTGGAAAAAGAGATCGGTTCGTCACTTTTATACGGGGGCGGCCTGACGGTGTTCACAACACTGGATCATGATCTCCAGGCTGCCGCGGAATCAGCCGTTATAAACGGCCTTGCAAATCTCGAAGCCCGCATGAAGCAAAGAAAAATCCAAAATCCAGACCCGCAGGCCGCGGTCATATGCCTTGATATCAAAACAGGCTGTATCATGACCCTTGTAGGCGGAAAAGATTTTTCCCAAAGTCCTTTCAACCGGGCAACAGATGCAAAAAGGCAACCCGGTTCGGCATTTAAGCCCATTTTATACGGCTATGCCATTGAACAGGGATTCTCCCAGAATATGCTGATTTTAGACGCCCCGATTATTTTTCCAAAAGCAGGAGGAAACGCATCCTGGAAGCCGGAAAACTTTACCCAGGAATATATGGGGGAAATCACCCTGCGGAAATCGCTGACGTTTTCAAAAAACATACCGGCAGTCCGACTCATGGAAAGACTGGGTCCTTCTTCTGTCATAGGCTTTGCCCATTCCCTGGGAATCAAGTCCCACCTTTTTCCCTATCTTTCCCTTGCACTCGGGACCTCGGAAATGACGCTGCTTGAGCTGACCTCCGCCTATGCTGTTTTTCCCAACCGGGGAGAGGTTATTACACCCTTTGCAATCACCGAGGTGCATGACCGGCTGGGAAGAATACTGTGGCGCGCAAAGCCCAAAAAGACAATCGCCATGTCCAGAACAGGCGCGGCAATCATAACCGACATGCTTCATGGTGTTATCATGGAAGGAACCGGGCGGAAAGCGAAATCTCTGAGACAGCCCCTTGCCGGCAAAACCGGCACCACCAACCAGTACAAGGATGCCCTTTTCATCGGGTTTTCACCCTCAATCACCACCGGTGTGTGGGTTGGGCAGGATTCTTCGGAAACACTCGGAAAAGGCGAAACCGGTGCAATGGCGGCACTGCCCATATGGATCGATGTGATGAAAAAGGCGGAAACCAAAACGCCAGGGCTTTATTTTGATTTTCCGGATGGAACCGTTAAGGTTCGAATTGATCCGGTCACCGGGCATCCTGCTCCGGCAAACGATCCGAATTCGGTTGAAGCCCTGTTTAAAAAGGGTTCTGAGCCGGATGCAGCCGATACATGAAAAATCGTACCCGGCTGCCATGCAACAAAAATGGTTCAACATTCTGGTTTGACACTTTACTCCTGCTTTTTTATAGTTCAATCCAGTCGGCATCCGATTATTAAAATAATGTAACCATACCCTCATGAACAAACGAAAAAGAAAAAAAACACAGGGAGAAAAAAGCCGGGAAATGCGACTGCGCCTGATCCAGGCAACACTTGCCTGTCTCCAGGAAAGGGGATACCACGGCACATCCATTTCTCAAATCATAGACCGGGCCGGTGTATCACGAGGAGCATGGCGGCACCATTACAGAAACAAAAAAGAGCTTGTGGCTGCGGCTGCGGAATACTTTTTAAGCGGCCCCATCGACACCGCCCGGGAAATCGCCCCAACCTTTAAAAACAGAGAAAACCTACTGACCGATGTTGTGGACTATATCTGGGAAAATTTTTACCAGGGTTCCTACCGTGACATCTGGCTCGAACTCAATGTCGCCTGCCGGACGGATATGGAACTGCGAGAACGTCTGGAGCCGGTGATTAAAAACTTTTTCAATACACTGGATGAACTCTGGAGAGAACATTTCTATACGGTAGACAATGCACCAGCCGCCATCGAAATTCTGATGAACCTGACGCTCTATTCCATGCGAGGCATGGCGATACAGTCCATTGTCATCGACGAGCCGGAATACTACAAAACCTTGAGGGATCAATGGATAAAAATGATTTCTCCGCTGGTAAAGATTCAGCAGGATGCCCTGGAATAGCTCGTATTCAAAAAACAAGCGCTTTCTCCAAATCTTCATATCGACGATTCGAACAGGTTTTGGCTTTACCCTTGATTTTGGGAAATGCTTGAAGTAATCTGATTGATCGCACACAAATAAATATATTTTGCCAAAATAATCAGGATAATAAAAATATATAACGATACTGATTCATAGATCAGGAGGTTTCACATGTTTAAAATTGTAAAGCGCGAAGAGATGGCCAATGGAACCGTGGTAATGAATGAAATTGAAGCACCACTGATCGCCCGAAAGGCCAAACCAGGGCAGTTTGTCATTTTAAAAGCCACGGAAACCGGCGAGAGAATCCCCCTTACCATGGCGGATACAGACTCGGAAAAGGGTACGATCACGATTATTTACATGATCGTCGGAAAGTCAACGGCACTTTTTAAAACCCTCAAAAAAGGTGACGGCTATCAGGATGTGATCGGACCGCTTGGAAAACCAACTCACATTGAAAATGTGGGAAATGTTGTTTGTGTGGGCGGCGGAACCGGAATTGCGGTCCTGTACCCCATCACAAGGGCTCTCAAGAAAGCGGGAAATAATGTGATCAGCATCATTGGAGCCCGCAACAAAGAGCTTCTGATTCTTGAAGACAAAATGAGGTCGGCATCCCACAAACTTCACGTGTGCACCGATGACGGTTCATATGGTCACCATGGTTTTGTCACCGATGTATTAAAAGAGATACTGAACAAACAGAGTATCAATCTTGTCGTTGCCATCGGACCTGTTCCCATGATGAAATTTGTAAGCAAAATGACAAAAGACTACCATGTCAAAACGCTTGTCAGTTTGAACCCGATCATGATCGATGGAACAGGAATGTGCGGAGGCTGCCGTGTAACCGTCGGCGGCAAAACGCAGTTTGCTTGTGTGGATGGCCCTGAATTTGACGGGCACCAGGTTGATTTTGACGAGCTTATGCTCCGTCTCCAGGCTTATGTAGAGGACGAAAGAAAATGCCACGAAGAATTTTGCAATTTGAATCCGTAATGACTGCAATTTGCGTACATCAAAGAAACAGACACGTGATCCTGTAAAAAGGTTTTTTCAGAACTATCATACGGAGGATGTGATGACGGATAAAAAAGAACAGATATCCCGGCAGCCCATGCCGGAGCAGGAACCAAAAGTCAGGGCTAAAAATTTCGAGGAAGTTCCTTATGGATACAGTCCGGAAACAGCTATGGAAGAGGCCAAAAGATGTCTCCAGTGTAAAAAACCCGCATGTGTAGAAGGATGCCCTGTAGGCGTTAATATTCCAGGATTCATCGGGCATATCCGGGAAGGAAAGTTTGAACAGGCCATCGGCTTGATTTGGGAAAGAAACGGCCTTCCGGCTGTTTGCGGCCGCGTATGCCCGCAGGAGCTTCAATGCGAAGGCAAATGCATTCTGGGGAAAAAAGGTGACCCGGTTGCCATTGGAAACCTCGAACGTTTTGCAGCAGATTATGCCCGAAAAAGCGGCGAGTGCGAGCTGCCTGTAAAGGCTGCAAAAACCGGCAAAAAAATTGCGGTTGTCGGATCCGGGCCATCCGGCCTTACCGTAGCCGGTGATTTAATTCTAAAAGGCCATGACGTAACCATTTTTGAAGCGTTTCATAAGCCCGGAGGCGTTCTTGTATATGGAATTCCCGAGTTCAGACTTCCAAAAGAGATTGTATTTGCGGAAGTGGCCGGTCTCGAAGATCTTGGCGTAAAGCTGGAATGCAACGCGGTCATTGGAAGAACCGTTTCCCTGGATGAACTGTTTGAACAGGGATATGATGCAATTTTTCTGGGCGTTGGCGCGGGACTTCCAACATTTTTAAACATTCCCGGAGAGAATCTGATTGGAATTCTTTCCGCAAATGAATACCTTACACGGTCGAATCTGATGAAGGCCTACATGTTTCCCGCATATGACACCCCGATCGTTCGCGGGAAGAATGTGATCACTCTTGGCGCAGGAAACGTGGCCATGGATTCAGCGCGGACAGCTCTTCGTCTTGGTGCCGAGTCTTCGCGAATTGTTTACCGCCGGTCACGACAGGAAGTTCCGGCAAGGGGAGCAGAGGTTCATCATGCAGAAGAGGAAGGCGTGGAGTTCCATTTTCTGACAAGCCCTGTAAAATTTTTAGGGAATGAAAAAGGACGCGTAACCGGAATGGTCGGACTCAAAATGGATCTCGGAGAACCCGACGCTTCAGGTCGCCGCAGGCCGATCGCTATTGAAGGATCAGAGTTTGAACTGGAATGCGACCTCGCCATCATTGCAGTCGGAGCCGGAGCCAACCCGCTTCTGACCCGCTCTACAGAAGGCCTTGAGCTCAATAAATGGGGATACATCAAAGCCGATGAGAAAACCGGCAAAACAACGAAAAAGGCGGTCTGGGCCGGCGGCGATATTGTTACCGGATCGGCAACGGTAATCCTTGCAATGGGAGCAGGCAGAATCGCGGCGGATTCTATCCATGATTATCTTGCAAGAGGATGGTGATCGTTCCCGCAAATCTGCTTTCAAGGGGTTTTCGCATCCGAAAAATAAAAGACTGCGGATTTTAATTTTAAAAAAATGACACAAAAATATTACAGGGCTTTATCCATCGCAGGATCTGACAGCAGCGGCGGTGCCGGGATTCAGGCAGACCTGAAAACTTTCTCCGCCCTGGGTTGTTACGGCATGTCGGTCATTACGGCCCTGACCGCTCAGAACACCAGGGGGGTAACGGCAATTCATGCTGTTCCCCCCGATTTTGTTGAAAAACAGCTCACAGCCGTCCTGAATGATATCGGAGTCGATGCGATCAAAATCGGAATGCTTTTCACCGCAGATACCATTCGGACAGTTGCCGGGGTTTTAAAGAAAAAACCATTTCGGAACATTGTCCTTGACCCGGTGATGGTTGCCCAGAGCGGAGACGGGCTTCTCGAGGATGACGCGGTTTCCTGCCTGAAATTGAATCTGTTCCCCCTGGCAGATCTGATTACGCCGAACCTTCCGGAAGCGGAAATTCTCCTGGATCGAAGGCTGAAAATACCCGATGACATCGAGGAGGCTCTGCGCGACCTGAATCAGAACGGGTGTGAAAACGTACTGATCAAAGGAGGACATATAGAAGGAGGTGACAGCAGTGACTGGTTATATCTTGGAAAAGAAGACCGTGTGGTTCGATTTCCGGGCAGCCGTATAAACACCCGAAACAATCACGGAACAGGATGTACCCTTTCTTCGGCAATCGCGTCGTTTCTGGCAAGAGGAAAACCTCTTCCCGATGCCGTTCAATTTGCGAAAAACTATATTTCCGATGCCATTGAAGCCGGCTCCCGCTACAAGATCGGGAAGGGAAACGGGCCGGTTCATCACTTCCATCAATTCTGGTAAAAATTCCTGTCTGAAAAGTTTGTCAAAAAAATCTGATTCGTTCCGAATTTTGGAGCACGGAAAACAAAAAGACTGTTTCATGTAAGGAAAAGCATATGAATGCAGATTCTACGGAAAAGCTTCAGCCATTCTCCAAAACCATGTCGGATATTTTAAATTACGGCAGTTTGAATCTGGCGATGGCCATCGGTTACCGCACCCGGCTGTTCGACTTCATGGACGAAAGTGATTCATTCCAATCTGCTTGCGAAATCGCTAAAAAAACAACGCTCAATGAAAGATACATTAAGGAATGGCTGGGCATCATGGTTTGCGGAGGAATTGTGGAACTTTCGGTCGATCAGAACGGAGAAGAATGGTTCCATCTCCCCAAAGAGCATGGGGACCTGCTCACCAGACGCGCCGGAAACTCCAATCTGGGTGTCTATACCCAGGAAATTCCACTGCTGACACAATGCGCTATGGAGCATGTTATTCAGGGTTTCTACTCCGGGGAGGGGGTTGATTATCGCCATTATCCAAAATTTCAGTCCTTCATGTCTCAGCTGGCCAACGCCAAGCATGCCCGGGTTCTGGTGAAAGAATTTCTGCCCGCGGTCGATGCCGGAAAGATGCTGGAAAAGATGAAGTCCGGAATCGCTGTATGTGATCTGGGCTGCGCAGAAGGCGTTGCATTGATTCTGATGGCCGAGGCATTTCCTCAAAGCGATTTCCTGGGAATGGATATTTCTGAAGAAGCCATTAAAACGGCTGCGGCTTCTGCTGAAAAGAAAGGCCTCAAAAACGCGAGATTCATCAAAATTGATGCAGCAGATTTGAAAGACAACCGGAAATTCAGGTGTTCTTTTGATTATGTCACCGCGTTCGACGCCATTCACGATCAGACACGGCCTCTCGAATCTTTACACGGAATCCATTCAATCTTAAAACCCGGCGGATGTTTTTCCCTGATAGACATCGCGGCCAGCACGCAACTGCTTCAAAATAAGGAACATCCGATGGGCGCGTTTCTATATACCGTGAGCCTGATGCATTGCATGCCTGTTGGCCTGGTAGATGGGGGCACAGGTCTTGGAATGATGTGGGGCAGGGAAAAAGCCATACAGATGCTGGAGCATGCCGGATTTAAAAAAATTGAGATTCAGGAGATCCCCAACGACTCTTTCAATCTCCATTTTTTCTGCCGAAAAGAAAACCGATAAAAAAATCTCAGCTTGGAATCAGGGTCACGGCGGGATCATTGACAGGCATCAGCCGTTTGGATCAACATAATTGATTTCCATGCTGAAAAGAGGAAAGTTCCGAAGGAGGAGCAAGAATATGGGTTCCGGTAAACTGCAGGCACTGTCCAACCGGGTATGCATCCGGAAGCTCTTTTTTCAACTTGCCATAGACATCCGTAGAGCACGAAAATAAAAGCTGGTAATCCTCTCCTCCGGCAATTGCCACATCTTCCGGTTTAAGCCTGTATTTTCGGCAAAAGGCTGTAAGATCGGGATCGATATCTTTCCTGTCAATGGAGATCTCAATGGTAACATTGGATGCCTCTGCCAGGTGCATGGCATCCCCTTTAAGCCCGTCGCTGATGTCGATTACGCAACGGACACCGTGATTCAAAAGGATTTTTGCAGCATCAAACCGGGCTTTTGGAAATTTGAAATGGTTTATCAGCCTTTGAAAATCCGTATCCTTCTTTTTAAGCAAATAGAGGCCGGCCCGCGCAAGCCCGAGTGGGCCGGTGCAAAAAAGTCCGTCACCCGGTTTTGCTGCTGACCGGAGGGGAAAAAAATCGGCAGATCCTTCGCCGACCGCAAAAAGATCCAGGGACAGCAAATCACTGCCTGAAACATTTCCGCCGCCCAATGCGCAGTCATATTCGGCAAGGCCTCTGCCGATACCCTGGTAAAGCTCCTCGGCGGTCTTCTCGGAAAAAGCAGAAGGCATTCCAAGATTGATGAACAGGCTGACAGGTTTTGCATAGGATGCCGCGAGATCGCTTAAGGTGACGGCCACTGCTTTCCGGCCTATTTCTTCCGGTTTCTGCCAGTCAAAGCTGAAGTGTATGTTTTCTCTATGGGTATCTGTTGTGATGACCGGATATCTCAACCCGGACAGAAGGCAGGCATCGTCTCCAGGCGGCACTTTAATAAAATCGCTTTCCCTGCCTATCATTCGGGAGGCAGAAGCAAGAAGCTTCCTGATTAATTTAAATTCATTTTCCAAAATTGAACCATGCTGTTTTTTCTTATCGAGCCCTTTTACATGAGGTTAACGAAGCGACGCTCATAATGAGCGAATAGCCCCCTGAAACAACTCAACCCATTCCAAAAACCGTTCCACCTGACCCGGACCATAACTTTTCAGTTTGGCCAGAACCTCTTCAATCGTTTTTTCATTTTTCACGCCATCCGGATCTTTTGAAAAAAACTTATCGGCAAAGCAAATAATTTTTTCTTCAATACTCTCCGGAACCATATCCCTTACCGGAAGCGGTATCTTCCTTTCCAGTATATCTTCCGCGGTAATTCCGGCTCCTACATGACGTTCACAGGTCAGCGCGTGACGGGGAAATCCTTTTTGTTCAAGAATGATCCGTCCAAGGTAACCGTGAACCACATATGGATGGTTTCCTCGGCATCCAAGCTGCCTCACATCGGTTTGAAATATGCCGATATCATGAAGCATCGAAGCCTCTTCTATAAAATCAAGATCCGGTTTAAGATCAGCCACATTCTCCGCGATCTTCAGCGCCTTTTGCGCGACCAGTTCACTATGCCTTACCAGAATATCATATAGACGTGTGCCTGGCCTGTAATACTCGGATATCAGTTCAAAAGGATCCATCAATCCTGTTTTACACGTTTCCGGACAGAAGCACTCCATTGATAAATGGATCGATGTTTCCGTCAAGTACCTGATTCACGTTGCCTACTTCGAGTTTAATCCGATGATCCTTAACCATCTGATAGGGATGAAGCACATAGGAACGAATCTGACTGCCCCATGCGATTTCATCTTTGCTGTCATGAATATCCTGAAGTTTCTGATCCTGCTTATCCTTCTCCTTCTGGTGCAGCCGGGACTTCAAAACTTTCATGGCAAGTTCTTTGTTCCGGTGCTGTGATCTTTCCTGCTGACTCTGGACAACGATTCCGGAGGGAAGATGGGTAATCCGGACCGCGCTGCTTGTTTTATTGACATGCTGCCCGCCTGCACCGCTTGCCCTGTAGACATCGATACGAAGGTCCTTGTCCTCGATTTCGACTACGATTTCCTGATCCAGTTCCGGGTATACAAACACAGAGGCAAAGGAGGTGTGCCGCTTCCCGCTGGCACTGAAGGGTGAAATTCTTACCAGACGGTGAACCCCTGTTTCCATTTTCAGATAACCGTAAGCATACTCTCCTTCTGCCGTGAAAGTCACACTTTTTATTCCAGCTTCATCACCAGGCTGAAAGTCGATCACATTCAGTTTATACCCTTTTCGGTCTATCCACCTTGTATACATCCTGAAAAGCATCTCAGCCCAGTCCTGAGAATCCGTTCCGCCGGCGCCGGCATTTATGGAGATAATGGCTGTGCTGTCATCATCTTCTCCATTCAGCATCAATTCAAGGGAAAACTGATTGATCAGGTCTTCAATTTTCTCAATCTCACGTACAACTTCCTTTTCCGTGTCAGCATCCGACTCTTCGTGGGCAAGCTCCAGCATCAGTTGACTGTCTTCCAGATCACCTGAAAGTTTTTTCCAGCGATCGATCTGTGCCGCGATTTGTGTGCGCTCTTTCAAAATTTTTTTGGTCTGTTCCGGTTCATCCCAGAAATCTTTTTTTGAAGTGAGCGCTTCAATTTCCATCAGCCGTTTTTCTTTTTCCGCAAGGTCAAAGACAACCTCTGAGTTGTTCCAGTTTTCGGTGAAGATCCGCAATCAAATTTTTCAGCTCTGAAGACATATTACCCTCCCTGAGGTTTAGTAAAAACCATTTTTATCATTATCCTGATAGAATCTATTTAATACCGATCTCTTCGTTTATCAATAAAAACATCTTGATATGCCCGGAGGGATTTCAAAGGCACTTCCTCCCGGGTATTCTAATTTTTCTTTACAAAACAGAAAACAATAAATAAGGTTGCAGACAAAAGGCAGATCAGAGCAAACAGATCCCCTGCAATCATATATATCGTTTTGATTTCCATGAACGGCACCGTTTGCGTAAGGGTTGCCTCTGTGGAAAGGGAAGTCTTCGAAAGTATTCGGCCGCAGGGATCGATAAAGCCGCTGATTCCCGTGTTCGCGGATCTCACCAGCGCTCTCTTGTTCTCAACCGACCTGAATATGGTCATCGAGAAATGCTGATGCGGTCCGCTGCTTGTTCCAAACCAGGCATCATTGGTTAAATTCACGAAAAGTGATGCCCGGTTTTTTGCCATGGCCCTTGCCAGCTCCGGAAAAATGACCTCAAAACAGATTTGGATTCCGATTCTGTTTTCCCCCCATTTTAATGTGCTTCCCTTTTTCCCGGGTTTGAAGTCACCCACCTGCGCAACCAGTTTGCCCAGAAAAGGAATCCATTTTTTCAAAGGGATATATTCCCCGTAGGGCACCAGATGGACCTTGCTGTATTTTCCGATTGAATCCCCTTCCGGATTTAACAGATAAGCGCTGTTATAATATTCTATTTCACGCTCGTTCCGCTCATAGGAAGGACTTCCGACTAAAAAAAAGGAACCCGACCTTTTGACCCCTTCCTGAATCAGTCTGGTGAGATCAAGATGGTATCGGCTTAAAAAATAAAACGGTGCCGCTGTCTCAGGCCATACAATCAATTCCGGTGATTCGGATAATGTGGAAAGGGACATTCGTATGTATTTATCAACCGTGTCCTGCTGATAGGAATATTCCCATTTTTTTGACTGATCGATATTTCCCTGTATCACACTGATTTTTGCAGCGGGTGAACCGGACTGGTATTCGTCTACGGTTTTGATTCGCTGATTTCCATATAAAAGAACCGCTGCCAGCATCAGGATGGTCACCCCTGCTGAACCGGCAGCAACTTTTTTCGATACCGGAAAATTCTGCCATCTGACTCTGGTCAGGTTGAGCAGAACGATAAAAAAAGCTCCATTCACCAGTGCAATCAGAAAAGAAACGCCGTACACCCCGGTTATATCGGATATCTGAATCAGAGACAATCGGTTATACTGGGAATATCCGAGAAGTCCCCAGGGAAATCCGGAAAAAAGGAATGAACGGAGATATTCGAAAGATACCATCAAAACCGGAATCAGAAACAATATGCCAACTGGCTGAATACAAAATCTTTTCAGAATTGCCGAAAAGGCTGCAACGTATAAGCCAAGATAAAGTGCAAGAAGAAAAATAAGACCCGTTCCCATCCACAGAGGAATGCCGCCATAGGTTTCCATCATCGGGATAAGCCAGTATAACAGGGTCAGGTAATGAACGGTTCCTGTTGTCAGGCCCATATAAAAAGCTTTCCCGGGAGGAAGGCTTTGCAGCGCGAACAGCATGGGAACAAGCGAAAACCATGCGATCCAGCTGACACCGATCTTCGGAAACGAGCAGGTCAGAAGCAGACCGCTCAGAACAGATAAAAAAATCTCTCTCTTGCTTGTTGATATTCCGATTCCGCGGTAAGCTTTTTTTACAGACACGGATAATTCCTTTTTAATAGCCCTTTGCCTTCTCGGTTGAAGATTCAGATTAAAATTTTCAATGTTTTAGCACCTTAACGAATCCTGTCAACGAATTTTTATCCCTCTGCCCGGATACTTTTGCCAGAAATTGAAATTCCTCCAAAATTTAATTTCAGACAATCCATAATAAGTTTGAGATTTCCTGTCGATTGTGATAAAAAGGAATTGATTTGCACATTTACTGAAATACAGACTCTAAGATCATCACGACAGTTATTCATCATTAAAAAATTGGGTCGTTGCTTGCGGCACTTGCCGGTTTACAGTGATCTGCGACTTTTGGCAAAGAATGCCTGCCTGGGCCATCAGGGATAACCATCATTTATCAAAACGATATATTTAATTAAACAGGAGTGCTGCTATGATTAAGATCAGTAAAAACGGAGATCAGTTTATTGTAAAACCGGGTGTGGATCTGGTGGCTTCCATGGCGAACGAATTCCGATCTCAGCTCCAGGGGCTTGTACAAGAATCTCCTAAAATGATTGTCATCGATTTAAGCGGGGTTAAAATGGTTGACTCTGTCGGGATCGGCGTAATCATCGCAACGCATAACTCCCTGAAAAAGTCTGATGGTGAACTGCGGTTGACCAATGTCGCGAATGACATATTCAAACTGTTCAATACCATGCGTCTTGATCATCATTTCACGATAGAGAAAAGAGAATAACGTCTGGTGGATCTGGACTGATGGTCGGGGCGAGAGGATTTGAACCTCCGACTCCCTGCTCCCAAAGCAGGTGCGC
>CAZOEW010000099.1:0-13568 GCA_964578935.1 uncultured Desulfobacterales bacterium
TTTGGAAAAAAAAGGCTTCGGGTACCCCTTTTCCATTTTTTTAAGATCAAACGATTTTAATATACTTCTTCTTTCAGCAGGCAGCACGCAATTTTATGCTTTGGCTTTCCTTCTGCCGTGTACTCCAGATTTTCCGGCTGAATCAGCCGGTTCATCACACACCCTTCCGGAATATCCAAACGAAAGAGGTCTGCTTCATTAATTCCGGGAGTACTTTTGAGCCGGTTATCTTCAAACATCAGGCTGTGAATCGGGAAATCCTCACAAAGAGGACATCGGTAAACCCTTCCGTTCGGAAAAATAAAATAATTATCCGCGACAAGACCCGCGCATTCAAACCGTTCTTCAGGACGCAGATAGACTTTCGGGTAGGTGGTCATAATTCCTCGACCGGCTGCATTGCTCGCTACTTCCGGAATCAGATCAAGCCATCTTTTTTTCGAAACCTGAAGATTCTTCCGTTTTGTTGTACCGGGTTCCGGTCCGGCAGAATTTCCACGCAATCCAATTACCTGGATAAAAAATCTGTCGACTCCAAGATCCTCAAGAAGAGGAGGCATCATGGCAAGCTCATGAATATTTTCGCTGCTTACCGTAAAAATCAAACTGGTGTTGAATCCAATGGAAACAGCCTGCCTGATTCCTTTCATACAGGCATCAAAAGAACCATGACCGCGAATCCTGTCATTTGTCTGTTTTGTTGCGCCATCCATGCTGAAACTCAAAAAACCAAGTTCATTCGGGCTGATCTTTTTAAGAATATCATTGAAAAGATAACCGTTTGTATCAACGGTTATCGATTTGCATCCAAGGGATCGGGCTTTTCTTATGGCTCTGGGCAGCTCCGGATGCAGGGTGGGCTCTCCGCCGAGAAAAATGACATTTGCAGACCGCTTCTTCTTTAAAATTGCTGAAAGCCATTCTTCAATTACATCTATCGGGAGGGTCTTCTTTCCGTGGGCTTTGGGATTGATATAACAGTGCCGGCATTTGAGATTACAGCGTGTCAGAATGTGAAAAAAAACATTAACGGATTTTTTTGAAAAAGATACGGTTTTCTTTTTCATAGTGAAGACAAGTTACTTTATAATCGTGCGGGTAAGAATTTTTGTTTTTCCATCTTTTTCTTTAAAGCTCGTAAGTCTTTTTATCTCTGCCTTTGCCTTGATAAGTTCATCGTTGGTGAGACGCAGTCGAAGAGACATGTATTCAGCAAAAATTCTGTACAACAAAAGAATAAAATCAAGTTTTTTATCATCCGAGGATAATTTCTCCTGTGCCGATGTATCCACAGCAAGACACACGGTTTGCCCGTCAGCAAAAACCGATGCGGAACGGCTAAGGCTGTCAATGATTCTCATCTCGCCAAAAATTTCACCCTTTTTGTCAATTGAAACGATTTCATGTCCTTCTTTTTTGATGATTACCTTGCCCTTGAGAATAAAATAAAGCCATGGATCCCGATCCCCTTCTTTTATGATGCTTTCTCCATCATTGTACTCCCTTATCTTGCTCAACCTCAGAAGCTTGGCCAGATTTTTAATTTCAAAATGCTTTAATGCTGGAATGTCCAGAAGCCGTTGAATATTCTGCATATTATCTTTCAAGTATTTTGATTCAATCATCTCAACCTCCGATGGGTAATCGTTTTATGCTGTATACACTATATATTTGCGGTTTTATAAAAAGTCAAATGTCAATTGACAATAAAAGATCGCAACTGGGCAAAAATAGCTGTTTTTCGCTCTGTGCCGGGTGTCGTCGTTGTGTTCCGATTCAATTCCGGAGGATGTGTGAATCAATAGACCTGTTCCAGACAATCCTTGGAAAGACTGCCGTCAAAATCTACCGGATAGCACCCGTCAAAACAGGCTTTGCAGAAGCTGTTTTCCGGATCATCTGTGTGCGTGGATTCAAGAAGTCCTTCAAGTGTCAGATAATGAAGTGTGTCAAGGCCGAGAAAACTCCTGAGTTCTTCTATCGATTTTTTTGCAGCAATCAACTCCCCTCTTGTGGAAAAATCAATTCCATAATGGCAGGGATATCGGTGGGGGGGGCAGGCAATGCGCATGTGTACTTTTTTGACACCTAGCTCGCGAAGCGCTTTCACCCTGGTTTTGGCTGTGGTTCCTCTGATTATCGAATCCTCAATAATAATAATATTTTTTTCGTTTAAAAGTTCTTTCACGGGATTCAGTTTGACACGAACCCCGAAATTCCGCATGTTTTGTGTGGGCTGAATAAAGGTTCTCCCTACATAATGATTTCGGATCATCCCCATTTCAAAAGGTATACCCGATTCCTCGGAATACCCGAGTGCCGCATAGTTTCCGGAATCCGGAAACGGCATCACCAGATCCGCATCAACGGACGCCTCTTTGGCCAGCTGCCTTCCATTTTCTTTTCGCGTCATATAAACATTTTTACCAAAAAAGGTGCTGTCCGGTCGTGCAAAATAGATATACTCGAAAATACAAAAAGAACGTTTCCGAGGGATAGCAGGTTTTATGCTCCTCACCCCGTCTTTGTAAATAATTACAATTTCACCCGGATCAAGCTCTCTGATCAATTCGGCCTGAAGAAGATCAAGCGCGCAGCTTTCTGATGCAAGTATGTAGTGGCCATTCAGCCTGCCCAGGCAAAGCGGCCTGAACCCATTCGGATCCTTGATGCCGATAAGCTCCCCCTTCCCGGTAAGCACCACAAAAGAATACGCTCCCTTCAGGATTTCAACTGTTTTAAGCAAAGCACCTTCGAGTCCAAACTTCAAATTTTTAATAAAAACATGCAGTGCCACTTCACTGTCCATCGTTGTTTGAAAAATAGAGCCTTCTTTCTCAAACCTGCTTTTCAGGATATGGGCATTTACAAGATTGCCATTATGCGCCACTGCATAGGATTTTCCCCCGTGATGAACCACAAACGGCTGGGCGTTTGACAGAATCGAACTTCCGGTTGTTGAGTATCGGACATGTCCGATTGCGGAACCACCTTGAAGCTGTTCCAGATGGCTCATATCAAAAACATCCGGAACAAGCCCCATGCCTTTGTGCGCTGTGATTGTTTTATCCCTGGCAACGGCTATTCCTGCGCTTTCCTGCCCTCTATGCTGAAGGGCATAGAGTCCAAAATAGGTCAGCTTTGCGGCTTCCGGGTGTTCATATATTCCAAATATTCCACAGGCTTCACGAGGTTTCTTCGAATAATTCATTTTAAACATGAAACTCCTGGATTGATTTTACGGTCATTTCCGTCTTCTTCATCGCAGTTATCGCCCGGCAGATCGCGAGGGCTCCGGCGATGGTTGTGGTGTAAGGGACCAAATACTTTAAAGCCGCCCGCCGGATCATATATCCGTCCCGCCTGGGTTCATCCCCTTGTCCTGTATTAATAATCAATTGTATTTCATTGTTCTTGATTGCATCTACAACATGCGGTCTTCCGCTGGAAACCTTGTTGATTTTCGTATTTTGAATCCCGATTTTCTCAAAAAACCGGGAAGTACCGGGGGTGGCGACAATCCTGAACCCGAGGCTGTAAAACTGCCGTGCAACCGATAAAACCGCATTTTTATCATCGTCCTGCACACTGATAAAGACAGCACCCTCCAACGGGAGGTTCTGTCCTGCGGCTAGCTGTGCCTTTGCAAATGCAGAGCCGAAATCCCTGTCAATGCCCATAACCTCTCCCGTGGATTTCATTTCAGGGCCCAACAGCGTATCCACATTGGGAAACCGGTCAAACGGAAGGACAGCTTCCTTGACGGAGACATGGGAGGGCACGATTTCTTTTGTAAATCCCAGTTCCGGAAGTGTTCTGCCGAGCATTATCTTGGTTGCAAGCCTGGCAAGGGGAACGCCTGTAGCCTTGCTTACAAATGGAATGGTTCTGGAAGCTCTTGGGTTGACTTCGATGACATAAAGCCCGCCCCCTTTTAAAGCATACTGAACGTTCATCAGCCCGATCACATTCAGCTCTGCCGCCATGGCCTTTGTTGCAGCAACAATTTCATCAATTGCTTTCTGATCAACATTTACAGGCGGCAGAACACAGGCTGAATCTCCGGAGTGTATGCCCGCTTCTTCGATATGCTCCATAATGCCGCCGATGATGGTTATTGTTCCATCAGAGATGGCATCCACATCCAGTTCCACGGCATCCTCGAGAAATCGGTCAATCAGAACCGGATGTCCGGGAGAAGCATCAATGGCCAGTCTGACAAAATTTTCAAGCTCCTCTCGTTTGTAAACAATCTTCATGGCTCTGCCGCCAAGCACATAAGAAGGACGAACAATTACCGGATAGCCGATCTCTTCGGCCACGGCGGCAGCACCATCGACATCTGTTGCCGTGCCGTTTTCCGGCTGAACCAGTCCCAGCTTTTTCAGCATGGCCTGAAACAGCTTTCTGTCTTCGGCCCTGTCAATACTTTCCGGCTGTGTTCCCAGAATGGGTACACCTGCCGCATGGAGCTGAGCCGAAAGGTTTAATGGGGTCTGACCTCCAAACTGAACAATAACGCCATCCGGTTTTTCCTTCTCGATAATGTGCAGAACATCTTCCCGGGTCAGGGGTTCAAAATACAGTTTGTCAGATGTGTCATAGTCCGTGCTCACCGTTTCCGGATTGCTGTTCACCATAATGCTTTCCACTGCCTCTTCACGAAGAGCAAACGAGGCGTGAACACAACAGTAGTCAAACTCGATCCCCTGACCGATTCTGTTCGGACCGCCTCCTAAAATCATCACTTTTTTCCGGTCTGATACCCTGGCTTCGCACTCTGTCTCGTAGGTGGAATAGTAGTAGGGCGTCGAAGCCTTGAATTCGGCGGCACAGGTATCGACCAGCTTGTAAACCGGCCGGATTCCGGCTTCTGTTCTCTGACGCTTGATCTTTTCCTCATCCATTCCGGTCAGATATGCAAGCTGAATATCGGAAAATCCATATGATTTTGCTCTGGCAAGCAGTTCTCGGGAAATGGCTTTTTCTGCATTGCATCGGGACAGGAGTTTCTCCAGATCAACGATCTGATTGATCTGGTGAAGGAACCATGGGTCAATCATGGTTTGCTCATAGATTGTCTCAATTGAGAATCCTTTCAACAGGGCTTCCCGCAGATAGAAAATGCGCTGAGAGTTTGGGGTTGCAAGCTTTTTCATGATCTCGGACTCGGAAGGAGATGTTTCCGTGCCATCCACAAGAGCCTTCCCATCCGCACCAAAACCATAACGGCCGATTTCAAGGGAGCGGATCCCTTTTTGAAAGGCTTCTTTAAACGTTCTGCCGATAGCCATGGTTTCCCCAACAGATTTCATGGAGGTTGTCAGGTAATCCTCGGTTTCGGGAAATTTTTCAAATGTCCACCTGGGAATCTTAACGACACAATAATCAAGAGTCGGTTCAAAGCTGGCCAGCGTTTCACCGGTGATATCGTTCGGGATCTCATCCAGTGTATATCCAACGGCAAGTTTTGCTGCAATTTTTGCAATGGGAAACCCTGTTGCCTTGGATGCCAGAGCCGAGCTTCTGGAAACCCTTGGATTCATTTCAACAACAATCATTTCACCGGTTTCAGGGTTTACGGCGAACTGAACGTTTGATCCCCCTGTATCAACACCGATTTCCCGAATTATGGCAATCGATGCGTCTCTCATGTTCTGATATTCCCGATCCGTAAGCGTCTGTGCCGGAGCCACCGTAATACTGTCCCCTGTATGAACCCCCATGGGATCCATGTTTTCTATGGAACAGACGATAACGACATTATCATGATGATCCCGCATGACTTCAAGTTCGAATTCCTTCCACCCCAGCACTGACTCTTCCAGCATCACCTGGTTGATCAGGCTGGCATCAAGGCCGGCCTTGGCCATGATTTCAAGATCCTCCCTGTTGTACGCCACGCCACCGCCGGTTCCGCCCAGTGTAAAGCTGGGTCGGACGATAATCGGAAATCCGATGGTTTCTGCGATCTCCTGCACCTCGCTCATGCTCGTTGCGATACCGCTTTTCGGAATCCGGAGGCCGATTTTATGCATCGCCTTCCGGAACAGATCTCTGTCTTCCGCTTTATTGATGGATGAAATGGATGCACCGATCATCTCGACATCATACTTTTCCAGCACCCCCATTCTGGCCAGTTCAACAGCGGTATTCAGAGCGGTTTGACCGCCGAGGGTGGGGAGCAGGGCGTCGGGGCGTTCTTTTTCAATTATTTTTTCTACAATCGCAGGAGTCACTGGTTCAATATAGGTGGCATCGGCCATTTCAGGATCGGTCATGATAGTAGCCGGATTGCTGTTAACCAGAACAACTTCAAACCCTTCCTCTTTAAGGGCCTTACAGGCCTGTGTCCCTGAATAGTCAAATTCGCAGGCCTGGCTGATGATGATCGGTCCGGCTCCGATGATTAGAATTTTGTGTATATCAGATCTTTTGGGCATAATTTCGATTCGTTATGTAGAAAAAAATCATCTAAAACAACAAGGAGGTCTGATGCTTGTTCATCATCTCCTTGAAAGTATTAAACAGGTATTTTGCATCATGCGGGCCCGGGGATGCTTCCGGATGATACTGGACGGCAAACAGCGGGTAGTCTCTATGTTGAAAGCCCTCAAACGTATTATCATTCAGGTTCACATGGGTAACCTCAATGTTTTTACCTTCCATGCTGCTGGTATCAACGGCAAATCCGTGATTCTGAGCGGTGATTTCAACCTTGCCTGTCAGCAGATTTTTAACCGGCTGATTTGAACCCCGGTGCCCGAATTTCAGCTTAAAGGTCTTTCCCCCCAACGCAAGACCTAAAATCTGATTACCCAGACAGATACCAAAAATGGGACAAAATCCGATCAATTTCTTAATTGTATCAATGGCATATATCAATGGTTCCGGATCTCCGGGTCCGTTTGAAAGAAAAATTCCATCCGGCTTATAAGACTTGACCTGTTCCGGTGAAAAGGTCGCAGGAACAACCAGTGTTTCACATCCCGTATTTTCAAGGCATCTCAAAATAGAATATTTGATACCAAAATCAAAAGCGACAACCGCATGTTTCTTGCCTCTTGATTTCCAGATGCCCGAGCCGGATTCAATCCTGTTTTTCCCGATAGGAGCTGGTTTTCCATTCTCCCATAAATATGGAACCGTGGTTGAAACTTCCTTTACAAGATCCCGGCCCTCCATGCCGGGTATGGCTCTTGCTTTTTCCACAAGGGAATCCGGATTTAGATCCCGGGTTGAAATCGTTGCCCGCATGGCGCCTGCTTTTCGGATGTGGCGGGTGAGTGCGCGGGTATCAAACCCCTCGATTCCAAGAACACCCTGTTGCATTAAATATGCTGCAAGACTCTGTGTGGATCTGAAGTTACTCGGAAATTCCTGGTATTCCTTGACCAGAAAGGCGGCGACCTGAATTCGGTCTGATTCAACATCTTCCGGATTGACACCATAATTGCCGATCAACGGATAGGTCATGGCCACCATCTGTCCCCGGTAGGACGGATCGGTCAACACCTCCTGGTATCCGGACATGCTTGTATTGAAAACCACCTCTCCCGAGGTTTCTCCTTTTCCGGTAAAACTATTACACGGAAAGGTACGCCCGTCTTCAAGGGCTAGTAGTGCTTGAACTCGCTCCATAAAAAAACTGTTTTCACACCTTGTTGTTTCGGATTGCCTGAACCTACAGGTTTTCAAACGGGGTTACTGAACTGCGTTCGTCAATAAAGCCATACCCCCATACCACATCTCTTCACCAAATCAATACTAAAGATACATTTTGTCTTCAAGGTTCGCTTCTTGACATCACTCCCGCTACCCCATCGGCTCATTTTCGATCAGATCCCATATGCCGCAGGGACACGCACCGGCGCAGAAACCGCATCCGATGCAGCGTGACTCATCGACACGATACCGGTAATCACCGTCGCCTATATCCTCTCTGCTGATCGCAGCCTGGGGACAGATGGTAATACAGATCCCGCAATCCCGGCAAGTTCCGCAGGAAGCACACTGAGAACCGCACTGATCAATACCATCAAAACCGGTAATTCGGGGATCAAAATATTCCATTTTAATCCTGTCAGTATCGATCACGGCAGCCGATTCTGTAAAAGGATTTTCCCCTCTCAAAATCGTCATGATGGCTTCCGCGGCTTTCCGGCCCGCTCCAATCGCATCCGAAAGGATTCCGGGTTTGACAACATCTCCTATGGCAAAAATCTTTGGATCGGATGTTCGAAAAAACGCATCTACCCATACAAATCCATCTTATACCTCAACACTTTTTGGAAGAAACGCGATGTCCGGAAAGTCACCGATTGAAATTACAACCGTATCCGCGGGAATCAATTCTCCGGTTTGAAGAACCACACCCTCTTCGGTTATCTCCCGGGTAAAGCAAGGCCACTTGAATACCGCACCATAAGATTCAGCTTCTTCTCTCTCTTTTCCGAATGATGCCGGCTCCTGAACATCAAGTAAAGTGATGCTCTCTGCTCCGAGCCTTCCGGCTTCTGTTGCAACATCACATCCCACATTGCCGGCACCAATAATTACAATCTTTTTGCCCGGATCAATATCATCCTTTTTTGACTTCATCAGAAAATCCAGGGAGGATATCATCCGTTCTTTTCCCGGAACAGGAAGCGTTCTTGGTTTCCGGGCTCCTGCTGCAATCACCAGAAAGTCATAATCCCCTTTCAATCTTTCCGTTTCCTGCCTTTCCAGTCTTTGCTTCAGATGCACGTGGGGAATCACACGGGATATTCTGTCAAGCTCCGCCGCAAGTATATCCCCGGGGATTCGGCTTTCCGGAATCACGGAGGCCATTTTCCCGCCAAGGGTTTCTTCCGTGTCATAAATCACGGCTTCGTGCCCTCCTCTGCGAAGCTGCCATGCAATGGAAATGCCTGCCGGCCCGCCGCCGATAACCGCAATCTTTTTTCCGCTCTGGACTGGAAAATCAGGTGTTCCGGCATTGATGCTGGCCCTGCCCAACTCCTTGATATCAATCGGTATCATGGACGAGATCCGGCGCGTACAAGCCTGCATACAGGGATTGGGACAGAGATATCCGCAAATTGTTGCCGGAAACGGTGTATATTCAAGCGCCAGATCAACCGCTTCATCGATTCGCCCTTCTCTGATCAGCCGCCATCTTTTATGAACCGGTATTCCTGTCGGGCAGGTTCCTTCACAGGGCGCTTTATACTTCTGATTTTCCCATACCGGAACGAATCTTCTCAGTTCTCCCGTTGTGATCAGCGGAATCGGACTCCGATCCATGGTTGTCAAATCCCCGATCATCCCTCCCTGACCGAGTTCCTTCTCCCAGACATCGGCTTTAAAAGCAGACATGGCTCGGTTCTCAACCCCTCCCTTCTCCTGTGGAGTGCGCGCGACCAGCAGCTGCCAATCTTCTCTTACCGAAATGGTTCCAAAAAGTTCCTTGCGATGGATATAACCCAAATAGGTTTTCAAATTCTCAACAAACCAGCTCCAATCTTCATCTGAAATGGGAACCTGCTTTGCATCGGCATCACTGTACCCGCTGTGTGGGCCTCGAAAATAGATTTTACCGCCCACCATTCCAACCAACGGTCTGTATCCAAGGACGTTCTCCGGAGTTTGCGGTTCAACCCCGCAGACTACGGCAATCCCTCCGGCCATGAATTCACCAAAATAATCTCCCACCGATCCGAGAACCCAGATTTCCGGAGGATCAAACCTGGGATTGCTTTTGGTCATTGTCATGCCGCGTGCGCCGATATTGCCGGCCACAAAAATTTTCCCCTGAGCCATGGCATTGGCAAGACCATTACCGGCATTACCGTGAACCACAATCTGCGAACCAGCGTTCAACCAACCCACATCATCGGAAGCCGGCCCCATGACTTCAATAAAAGTGTTGGGAAACCCAAGTGAGCCTACTCTCTGACCGGTTTGTCCTTTTATGACTACATGGATCGATTCCTTTCCGGATTTCCACAGCCTTCCGCCGATACCCTGCTGACCAAAGGCATGAATTTCAATTCGCCTTTCCCCTTGTTCAACAGCGCTCTGTATTCTTTCTTCAAGAATACGGGATTCTATGCGAACTCCCTCTTCTTTACCGGCGATTTGAAAATATGCTTTATTATTCATAGCGTTTCTCCGCAACGACAGCTCATGGTCAAAAGTGCGGTATTTCTTTTAGCACAATCAATTTCTAAACCACATATTTAATATTCAGCCGTGTGGCTGCGTGATAATCATTAATCCCCAGCGCATCCGACATACCGATCGGCAACGAAGTTGAACGTCCCAGAGGTGCAACTATTTTTTTCAATTCCGTATCAAAACTCAGGAAAACATCCACAACACGCTGCGCCACATCTTCGGAATTCAGCCGCCGGTAGAGCCTTGGATTCTGGGAAGTAATCCCTTTTGGACAAAGGCCGACATTACAAATGTTGCATCTGTCCGTTTCCGATCCAAGACAGCCTGCGGCAGCCTGCATAATATATTTCCCGATTTGAACGCCGCTTGCGCCCAGCATGATAAGAGCTGCTGCGTTTGCGGCCAGATTGCCTGTTTTTCCGACACCTCCACCTGCAAACAGCGGAATTTCATTTTGTTTGCCAAGGGCTACCAGATTCAGATAACTATCCCGGATATTGCTTGCGATGGGCTGCCCCATGGTATTCATGGAAACATTATATGCCGCACCGGTTCCACCATCTTCTCCATCAATGGCCAGGCCGGCTGCATACGCATTCCGGGTCAGGTTGTTTAATACGGCAAGAGAGGTCGAAGAAGCTGAAATTTTAGGATATACAGGAACCCTGAATCCCCACGCCATATACATGGACTGGGTCATTTTTGCCACAGCCTCTTCGATGGAATATTGAGTCTGGTGCGTTGGAGGGCTGGGAAGGCTGACCCCTGTGGGAACCCCTCGAATTGCTGCAATCAGCTTGTTGACTTTATACCACATTAACAGCCCGCCATCTCCTGGTTTTGCGCCCTGACCATATTTGATTTCAACCGCGCAGGGATCAACCTTCATATCCGGAATGGCGTGGATGATCTCATCCCATCCAAAATAGCCGGAAGCAATCTGAAGAATAACATACTGCAAAAACCGGCTTCTGAGAATTCTCGGGGGACATCCGCCTTCACCGGTACACATTCTTACCGGCATATTCAGTTCTTCGTTAAGGTACGCAACCCCCATCTGCAAACCCTCCCACATGGTGGGAGAGAGAGCGCCAAAGGACATGCCGCCGATAATCAGTGGATAAATCTCGCGAACCGGTGGAATCCATCCGTTTTCCCTGATATGTTTTAAGTTTTCCTCGGGTGGAAGCACCCGCCCCAAAAGCGTTCGCAATTCAAATTCATGACGGCCGGCATCTAAAGCCGGGTCTGTCAGCATGGAAATTCTTATAAATTTTATCTGATCCAGAACAGTTCCGGGAACATTTCGACGTCCACCGCGTCTCCGGGGCTGTCCTCCCTGATTATTGTGATAAACCAGCTTATCCGCCTCGTCGCTCCTTGCGGGTAAAATGGCATCATTCGGGCAGACCATGCTACACATGGCGCACCCGACACAGGCATGCTGAGGGTCGGTTTTCTGACGAATGCCATGAAAAACATTAAAAACACTGGATGAAGAATGTCTCTCCGCAAGATTGGTTTCGATGCTTCTTTTTCTGAAAACACCCAGTTCCAGCGACTGAACAGGGCAGACCGCTGTACAGCGGCCGCAGAGGGTGCACTTTTCCTTATCCCACAGGATCTGCCAGGGCAGATCCTTTATGCTTAGTGTAGAAGGTGTAACGGGTCTGTTTGCCGACATATCTTAACCTCCTGACGATCCGGTCCTACAAGTACGGTATCCAGATGCATGGGTTGAAAATCCTTTGATTTGTCCCGGTCTGGAATAACAGCATCCAATCCGCATAGTTCGGAAGAGAAAGCATAGATCCCCGGACGGCCGCCAACAACTCCCGGTCGAAGCTTCTTCCTGTCCTGGGCCATAAAAAGGGAGTGATCCGGCAGACATCCGATGACACAGTTTGGCCCGTCAATGATCATCCTTCTGCAGGTGTGTTTCAAATGTCTCAAAAAATCAGCGCTTGGATGTTTTGCAAGATCCTCCTCCTGAAGCGGGGTGATAATATGTTTATACGCATCAATGCCAAGGCCGAGCTTTGATATCGTATAGTGCAAAATATGGGTAAAAACCTCGGAATCAGATTGAAATCCCGTATATCCGGGAAATCCGCGCGACATCAGGTATTCTTTGATTGGAATAAACGCGGTATTCTCGCCGTTCGTCATGGTCGAATACCCTTCCACAAAAAAGGGATGACATGCATACAGATTGATGGCATAATTGGTATTCTGTCTTCCCTGGGCCATAATCACCCTTGCTTTCAAATCGTTTCGACCAAGCTGCAGGTAGTGTCCCACAGTCAGAGGATCTCCTATCTCCTTGATCATAATCACATCCGGCCAAAAAGAAAAAACAATCATGTCGTTCTTCTCTTCACCCATTTTGCGCAACTCAAGGCGAATCAGCATTAATTGTTCGCCAATTTCCTTCGTGCTTCTACCTTCCCACTCTTTTGGATATTCATAGGCCCTTACCAGATAAAAATCTCTTTCCGGAACTCCTTGAGCAGGTTCATTTGGAACCCGGATCGAAATTTTATATTTGGTCATGAACCCGAGGTCCATCATGAATCTGTCAAGACGCTTCAAACCATCGTTTGTAAAAATACCGGACAGGATGGGTGAGTCCTTGATCTCTTCAAAAGGCCCGCCAAGGTCGCGCAAAAAAAGGCCGACGCCCGAACCGTCATGGCCTTCCCGCATAACATCAAGCGCCTCCAGAGCCGTCATAGGTGATTGTGGCGTTTCGCTGGTTAATGCAAACAAGCGACACATGTTTCTCTCCTTGTGATATCGTCTTTAACCAAAATTCCGCCCGGCTGATTTCGCCGCTTACACGTCAATGGCTTTCATGTTTATCCAACCGGCAAAAAAGGGCATTATCTGGATAAACAACCTTCGATAAAGCAACGGGCATGCCAAAACCTGTAAGATGACAAACAGCACACGATTTGCTATCTGTTAAAAAAATAAAACCCTTGTTCATGAAAAAAGTCGATTCAGGTACAGGAGAGAAAAAGGTTCCAACTACATAACTATATACATTTTTTTAAGTAAAAAATCTGATCGGGATTTATAAACAAAGCCAGACCGCCGATTTGAAATGAACGCGAATTCACCTGGCCCGGGGTATCGGAAACACATTTGCGAGAAATTTAATACTCTTTTGTAATAAACCACCCGGAATATTTTACAAAAATGTAAAAAATGCCTCGTCTCAAAAACCTGAAAAAGAGAGCCTCACCTATACCATAGGTTTTTTCTTTTTGAAAGCCGGAGATTTTATTTTCGATTTTGTTGTCGTGACAAAACAAAGGATATTGTTTATAATGCCATATCGTTTATTCCGAATCATTCGGCTTTTTATTGTTTCATCAACAGAAAAAGCCGTTATAAGGATCGTC
>CAZOEW010000100.1:0-13522 GCA_964578935.1 uncultured Desulfobacterales bacterium
ACTTTACCAATATTCTCTACCATTTATAGACCTCCTATAAATCACATTCCGAATTTATTCTTCAGGTTTATCCCTTAAGGGCCTCGGCTCCGCCGACAATATCCATCAGGTCAGCCGTAATGGCCGCCTGCCGGGCCTTATTATACAAGAGGGTTAGCTCATCTATCATATCATTACAGGCCTTGGATGCATTATCCATCGCCATCATTCTTGCAGCATGTTCACTCGTGGATGTTTCAAGCAGGCCGCTGTGGATCTGGATATATACATTTCTCGGCAGCATTTCCCCAAGAAGTTCACCCGGTGAAGGCTCACAAAGGTGTTCCGCCTGAAATGGCGCGTTTATGTCTTTTTCCTCCTCCGCTTCAATCGGCGGAATCGGCAAAAGCTGCTGCAGCGTGGGGAGCTGTTTTCCCATTCCCAGAAAATTGGACCATACGACATAAACTTCATCCCAATCCCCTGCAAGGAAACCATCAATCAGGCCTCGTCCGGCATTTGTTGCAAGGTTAAAGCCAAAATCAGAGCCGACAACTCCAAGATGCGCATCTTTGATTTGAAGGCCTTGCTTTCTGCACCAGTCACGCCCCTTTTTACCAAAATTGGTAACAATGAATTCTTTGCCCTCTTCCTTTTTCTGTTTTATAAATTTTCGGGCTTTTTCAATCAGGTTCATGTTGAAGCCTCCGCAGAGCCCTCGATCCGATGTGCAGAGAACAAGGTGAATTTTTTTAACCTCATTTCTCGGCGTCAGAAGCGGACTGACATCTTCGCCTGCTCTCCCGGCAAGACTACCCAAAACCTCTGCAAATTTACCGGCAAAAGGCCGAAACCCTTCCATGGCATTCTGGGCACCGCGCAGCCTGGAAGCAGCCACCATATTCATCGCTTTGGTGATCTGCTTTGTCTTTTTGATACTACCGATCTTTGTTTGAACTTCCTTTAAAGTTGGCATTCAGATTTACCCTTAATTTACCAAGCGGTTTGGAAGCATCGTCTTGGCCTGAAAATTTCATTTCAATGGGCTGATGATGCTTTTTCGTTCACCGCAGAATTATTTAATCGTATCCTTGAACTCTTCATCATAAGCTTCGAGCGTTTTCTTCATGATGACTTCGACATCTTCAGTCAGCTGACGTTTTTCTTTTATTACGTCAAACAGTTCAGGGAATCTGTTTTCAACGAAAGTATAAAGGCCCGCTTCATATTTTGCTACGACATCTTTTGGGTATTTGTCCAGGTATCCCTTGGTACCGGCATACAGAATTACAATCTGCTTTTCCAGTGGCAGCGGCTTATATTGAGGCTGCTTCAAAATCTGAACCAGTCTTTCGCCTCTGGTAAGCTGAGCCTGTGTTCCTGCATCGAGGTCTGAACCAAATGCCGCAAATGCCTCCAGTTCACGAAACTGAGCCATATCAAGCCGCAATGTTCCGGCTACCTGTTTCATGGCTTTTTCCTGAGCAGCTCCACCAACCCGGGAAACGGAAAGCCCAACATTAATAGCTGGCCTTATACCGGCGAAAAAGAGATCCGGCTCCAGGTAGATCTGGCCATCGGTAATCGAAATAACGTTTGTCGGAATAAACGCAGACACGTCACCCGCCTGTGTCTCAATAATCGGCAACGCCGTGAGGGACCCCGCGCCAAGTTCATCATTCAGTTTGGCAGCCCTTTCCAGAAGACGAGAATGGTTGTAAAAAATATCGCCGGGAAAAGCCTCGCGCCCTGGAGGACGTCTGAGAAGAAGTGATACCTGGCGATAGGATACAGCCTGTTTGGAAAGGTCATCATAGATAATCAGCGCATGCATTCCGTTATCACGGAAATACTCTCCCATCGCGCAACCTGCATACGGAGCCAGATACTGCAGTGATGCAGGATCGCTTGCACATGCAGCCACGATGGTAGTGTATTCCATGGCGCCGTGTTTTTCCAGAATCGCGGCAACCTGCGCAACGGACGATTTTTTCTGGCCGCAAGCCACATAAATACAATAGATGTCCGTATCTTTCTGTGCAAGAATCGCATCAATCGCAACGGCGGTCTTGCCAATCTGGCGGTCGCCGATAATAAGTTCCCGCTGCCCTCTTCCAACCGGTGTCATGGCATCGATCGCTTTCAAACCAGTATAGCATGGCTCATGAACACTCTTTCTCGCAATAACGCCCGGAGCGACCACCTCGATTCGACTGGTATGTTTGGCATCGATCGGCCCCTTGCCATCCAGCGGTGCACCGGTGGTATCCACAACCCGTCCCAGAACTTCCTTACCTACCGGAACTTCAGCGATGCGGCCGGTTCTTTTTACGATGTCGCCCTCTTTGATATGCGTGTCATCGCCCATGAGAGCAACACCCACATTGTCTTCCTCGAGATTGAGTACAAGCCCGAGAATATTACCAGGAAATTCAACCAGCTCCATCGTCATGACTTTTTCAAGGCCATACACCCTGGCAATACCATCACCAACCGACAAAACAATACCGGTCTCGCTAAGCTCGACCTTTTTGTCGAAATCCTTAATCTGCTCCTTGATAATTTGACTTATCTCTTCAGCTCTTATTTCCATTAGACTCTCTCACCCCTTTTTAAAGATTCTCTCATATTTAATAATTGGGTTTTGATACTGCCATCCAATACAAGATCCCCGATTTTCGTCACAACACCGCCGATCAGGCTGGAATCTTCTTCAACGTCCAGCTTGATTTCTTTGCCTGTCATTTTTGAAAGGGATTCACGTATCTTTTCAACCGCATCTGAAGACAGCTTGGACGCAGAAACCACACTGGCCCGACCAATTCCCTTCAGGTCGTCCGCAAGCTTCTGATAAAAATCATTAATATTTGCAATAAAGCCGATTCGTCCCTTTTCAAACAGCAATAATATAAAAGATGTCATTACCTTGCTCGGATCAAGCTTTCCAAGAACCACCTCGAGGACCCTCTTTCTGCTCTCGGCATCATACAGTGGATTGCAGATCGTTTGTCCAAGCTCCTGCCCCTGATTAAATAATTCGGCAAGGCCGCTCAGTTCCTCTCGATACTTTTCAGCCTGCCCGTCCTCTTTGCCGATAAGCATAAGAGCCTTGGCATAACGCCTTGCAATCGCCAGATTTTTCACTATGCCACCACCTTGTCTAAATATTCATCAACCAGTCTGTTCTGGTCTTCTGATGTAATTTTATTTTTAAGCAACGATTCCGCTTTGGTTAACGCCTTTTCAAGTATATCTTTCTGCAATTTCAACTTGGCATTCTTGAACTCATTCTCAATGTTTCTTCTGGCCTGATCTTCAAGTTTTTCAGCAGCTTTTTTAGATTCTTCAAGAATTCTTTCTCTAGCTGCCTCACCCTGCCTTATATATTCCGCGATAATTTTTTCCGCTTCTCTGTCCAGAGACGCTATCTGCTTATCATATTCCAGAAGCTTTTTTTCCGCTTCCTTTTTTTTTGCCTCAAGCCCCTCGAGTTCCGTCTTGATCCCTTCAATCCTTCCGTTCAAAGCCTGAGAGACCGGTTTTTTCAGGATAAAAAAAAGCGCAATAAACAATACCGCGAAATTAATCACCCGGTAGGTATCGGTTGCAACCCATCCCTTTGCTTCAGCTCCATGCTCTCCGCCTCCGGAAGCTGCCAGCGCGGTACCGGCAAAACAGACAAAAATCACAAGGACAATCTGTATCACAACAAAGGTATTCCTTCTGAAAAAAACGGAACCTTTCATTAAAAAGCCCTCCCTAAAATTTTCTGACCGATTTCTTCAGCAAACGAATCAACATCCTTTTGTAAAGAGACTCGCACTTCTTCCGTGTCCTTTGCTATTTTTTCACGAATCTCAATCAGATTGGCCTGAGCCTTGCTCGTGATCTCTTCGATCAATTTTTTTTCTTCTTCGGAAGCTGCCAGGACCTGCGCTTCTTTTTCAGACAGCCCTCTGGCTCTGGCATCCTTGATACCGTCACCATATGCCTTATCCTTCTCCAGGGCATCCTGATTCAAGTGATCGATACTGCCTTCGAGTCCTCTAACTTTGAACTTTCTTTCAGCAATGATTTTTCGGATGGGCTTATAAAGAATGATATTCATCACCCAGATGAGAAAAATAAAATTAACAACCTGGATAATGACCGATGAATCCGGGATGACCTTTATCCCGGCAGCAAATGCCGTTGAAGCGCATGTGAACAAAACTGCCGCACACGCTGTCAGCGTTTTTGTTACCAGAATACCATTCCGGGTTATACCAGAATATTCCATGGAAAATGCCTCCACCTTGACCCTGCGATATAGCTTTAAATTCAATACATTAAACAAAACAAAAGGAGGGCGGCGCCTCACTCTCAAAGGAGTCCTCTACCATCAGCTGTATTGGTTTGTCAAAGGTTTTTTGGAAAATTTTTAATTTTAGATTCATCCGAAACAACCGGCTCTTTATCAGCGGTACCGTCTACATTTAAAGCCTTATCCGGCACGAGTCTCCGTCTCGCCTTCATTGCACAGTTTCCATTGAATTTGACGCCCGCATCGATGGAAATTACAGGTGCCTGAATATCACCGACGACGCTTCCCGGAGGATATACCTCGATCCTGTCCTTTGCATCAACAATACCGTTTACCTGTCCCATGATAATGGCAACATCGACATTGATATCTGCATCGATGACAGCCTTTTCACCAACGATGATCGTCCCATCCTCACTGTGAATTTTTCCTTTAAACTTTCCGTCCAGGCGGATTGTGCCTTTAAAGTCGATCATGCCCTCGATGGTTGCATCTTCACCGAGAAAGGTTGTTATCGAATCCGCCTTCTTTTTTTTTATCATATCTCCTCCTTTATCATCATGGTTACAGACAGGATGAAATCAAAACAAGCAGGGTGCTACTCCACCATAAATCTACGCATACTGACGTTCATTAATATTCCAATGCCGATCAAGGAAGTTACAACCGATGATCCGCCGTAGCTGATTAACGGAAGAGGCACCCCCACAACCGGCATAAGCCCCATAACCATTCCAACATTGATAAAAACCTGCCAGAATAACATCGACGTAATTCCCACGGCCAAGATCGTACCGAATGTATCCCTGCAACCATGAGCGATATTCAACCCCATAACAAGAAGCAGCAAATACAGAACCAGAACAAATCCTGTCCCTGCAAATCCCCACTCTTCCGCCAGAACCGATAATATAAAATCCGTATGCTGTTCCGGAAGAAACGAGAGAGCGTTCTGCGTTCCCTTGAGAAATCCCTTGCCGAACACCATTCCCGATCCGATGGCTATCTTGGATTGGATGATATGGTAACCAGCCCCAAGAGGGTCTCGATCCGGATTGAAAAACGTCAAAATTCTCTGTTTCTGGTATCCCTTAAGGAAAAAGAGCCATGCCAGAGAAACAAGGATTGCTCCTGAACCGATGAGCATTGCCATGGAGCGCCGCTCTATCTTGACATAAACAGTAATCGATGCGGCAATCAGAACAATCAGCATCGCAGTCCCCAGATCCGGCTGTTTCACAATCAGCAAAAACGGTATGAAAACGAGCAGCATGGGCATGAAAAGATCTTTTAATGTAAACCCCTGGATGCTTGCTCTCTTTGAATAATATTTCGCAAGCGCAATGATGACGGTTATCTTCACCAGTTCTGACGGCTGAATCGTCAAAGGACCCATTACAAGCCATCGCCTTGCGCCGGCTACATGTTTTCCGTGAAACAAAACAAGGATCAGCAGAACAATGCTGATAATATAGATTCCACCTCCCCACTGATCAAAAAGCCGGTAGTTGAAAATAAAGGAAATTACCATTGCGGTCAGCCCGATGCCAAACCAGACAATCTGTTTCCCATACAGGGTTTTCTGAAGAATCGTATCACCGGCCATGACCGCGCTGTAGATAAGAACAAGACCTACTGCTCCAAGAATAAGTGTCAAACCAATCAGCCACCAGTCAAAATATTGTATCAGCCTTCTATCAAACATAATGGTATGCCTTTTTTCAGTTCGTCTCCAGTCCGCTCAATCCGAAAATTTGACGTCAGGAACGTCATCAATACCTGCTGCCCGGCTTTATTTTTTTACAACCGGTTTTTCCAGATAGGTTTTTATCATCTCCCGTGCCACGGGTCCTCCGGTACTTGATCCATGTTCACCGTGCTCTACAATAACAACAACTGCGATCTTTGGGTTAACCGTCGGTGCGTATGAAACAAACCAGGCATGCGGTCTCATCGAATATTGCCGATCTTCTTCTGTTTCAGAATCCCCCTTTTTTCGGCTGACAACCTGGGCGGTTCCTGTCTTGCCGCTGATATCGAGGCCTTCGACACGTGCTATCCATGCTGTTCCATGCCTCTTGTTTACAACTTCCCAGAGCCCTTTTTTGACAACTTCAAGTGTATCTTTCGTGGCGGGCAAGACTCCGAGATTCTCCTTTTGAGCGGTCTTCACCACCTCGCCTTCTACCGTCTCTATCGATCTGAAAAGCAATGGTTTTCTGAGAGTTCCTCCGTTTGCAACCGCAGCAGTGAGCACCAGCATTTGAATCGGCGTTGTCAGATTATATCCCTGTCCAATGGCCACTGAAAGGGTTTCGCCCTTCTGCCACTGGATGCCGAATCTCTTTTTTTTCCACCCCGAGGTTGGAATAAGCCCTGAAGACTCATGATCCAGTGGAATACCGGTCGGAGAGCTCAATCCGCAAGCCTTCGCGTACCACGCAAGCCTGTCTACCCCCAGTTTCTGTCCAACCTGATAAAAAAACACATCACAGGACTTGGCGATAGCATCAACCAAATCGACCTCTCCATGCCCTCCCCGTTTCCAGCATCTGAAAACCCGATCACCAAACCTGTAAAACCCCGGGCAGAAGACCTTTGTTTCCACATCAATCACTTTTTCTTCAAGACCTGCAATGGCGGTTACGATCTTATATGTTGAAGCAGGTGGATATTCCCCCTGTACAGCCTTGTTTTCCATCGGACGCATGGGATTTTGAATTAAAGCGTTCCACTCTTCATGAGACATTCCGGTCACAAAAGAATTCTGGTCAAAGGAAGGGCTGCTTGCAAGAGCCAGTATCTCTCCTGTTGAAGGGTCCATTGCAACCGCGGCTCCGGCGACTCCTTCAAGAAGTTTTTCCGCTTTTTCCTGCAACACATGATCGATTGTAAGATAAATATTATGCCCGGGTTCCGCCTCTACCGTTTCGATAACTCTGGCTACCTGGCCGGTTGCATTGACTTCAACCTGCCTTCCACCGCGTTTTCCCAGAAGAAAGCTTTCATATGTTTTTTCGATCCCGAATTTCCCAATAAAATCGCCTGTTCTGGCAAAAGAGTATTTTTCGGATTTAAGCTCTGCAGGGCTTATCTGACTCAAATAACCGATTAAATGGGCAGCGCTTTCAGGACGGATATAGTTTCGCATAGGCCTTATATCCACCTGAATTCCCGGAAGATCGAACATGTGAACTTCAATCGCTGCAAGAGCCTCTCTTCCTATATTGGATTTCAGTAAAACCGGTTTATAGGTAGAAAGCCCCCTGTTCCGGGACACGATATCCATCAGCTCTTCTTTGGGGACCTTGATATATCCGGCCAGTTTTTCAATGGTTTCTTCAACCGGTTTTGCATCCCTTATGATGATGCTCAAATCAAAAGACGGTCTGTTATCCACAAGAAGATTTCGGTTTCGGTCAAAAATAAGACCTCTTGGAGCGTCTATACTCTGCAAACGAATGCAGTTGTTTTCCGAAAGCCTTCTTAACTCTTCACCTTCAATTACCTGTAAATAAAAAAGCCGGATTAACAATACAGCAAAGGCTGCAAAAAGGCAGAGCATCAATCCGTTCAGACGCTGATTGAACCATTCGGCATCGGCTGTTTTGTAATAGCTCTCCAAAATTCCCTTACACGGTTCACATGTCCATAATATTATAAAAGTTCCGGGCTACCCGTTTTCTTTTCCTTGAAACGTCCATTCACCAAACCAGTTGTCGAACTTCGCTTGAAAATAATCAAGCAACAGAAAGAAGAAAGGACCCGTAACGGCAGCCCACAAACTCTGAGCTATAGCTGACTGGACAAAAGACTCCGGCAGAAAGTTATTGCCTTCAAAAATGGTCAGCAATGTCAGAAACATTAAATTTTCAACGATCACCCCGACAAAAACGATAAAAAGTTTGATAAGGATGCTTTGTGCGTGAAGAAGCTGAATCAGTCCCTTTGCAGCGACAAATAACCAGAAATACATTGAGATATATATTCCGAATGGGCCGCCTGTAAGAGAATCCATGCAAAATCCGCAGAAAAGAACAAGCGGCAGTCCTTCGGTGATCGGACGATAAAGCCCCAGGTATAAAACCACGGGGAGAAGGATATCATAAAAATTATCGAACACGGAAAAATTTACCAGGACCGCCGTTTTCAATACAATGAAAAAACTACAAACACATGTATACAGGATATAAATCATCACGGCTTTTCAGTTACGCCCTCGGGGGGATTAATAATAACAAGAACCTCTTCGAGCTTTTCGAAGTCAACTGAGGGTGTGATGGTAACCGCCTGAAACATTCCGGAATTGCGGCGAATCACACTGGATACGTATCCGATTCGCAATCCCTTTGGATAAACCCCGTCTATTCCCGAAGAAACAACCTCGTCTCCTACTCTGACATCATTTTTCCGCAAAACATAGTTCAGAAAACAGCTTTCAGCGGATCTGCCTCGTATAATTCCTCTGGCCCGAGAACGCTGGACCAGGGCATCTACGGCGCTGTTCCTGTCAATAATCAGTAACACCTTGGCATAATGAGATGAAACAGCCATCACCTGGCCGGCAATCCCTTCCGGCACAACGATTGGAAATCCTTTTTGAATGCCGTCCGCGCTTCCCTTGTCGATAATAACGGTCTTGAACCAGGGAGAAGGATCCTTACCGATCACTCCAGCCGAGACGGTTTCGATTGTTTTGGTTTTCTGAAAATGTAAGAATTTTCTGAGGCGCTGGTTGGACAGTTCCGTTTCAATGCACTGGTTGTTCTTTTCAACGGCCCGGGCAAGGAATTTTTTCAGATTGTCATTTTCTTTTGCGGTCGAGGCAAGGGAAAAATAGTATTTCCAGATATCTCTTACAAAATTTATCGAACCTGTTACCGCCTCCTGAAATGGTGACAAGACTGCAATCGTAACGCTGCCGGCCCCTTCTGTCGCATCAGGATGCCTGCTTGAAACAGAAATCAGAACAATGCAGCATATGAAAAAAAAGACTCCGGCAATGGTAAACACCATTCTCTTTGAAAACATGAAATTATCTGATCATGACCTGTTTTAGGATATCGATGCTGTCAAGGGCCTTGCCGCAACCCAGCGCCACCGTTGACAATGGGTCCTCTGTAACGGTTATGGGAAGACCGCTTTCTTCTCGTAACAGCTTGTCAAGATTTTTCAGCAAAGCGCCGCCGCCTGTCAATACAATTCCGCTGTCAACGATATCCGCTGCCAACTCCGGAGGGGTCTGTTCCAGGGCAATCTTTACCGTTTCGACAATGGCATCTATCTGTTCCGATATCGCGACACGGATCTCTTCCGAATCAATTGCGAGGATTTTCGGAATTCCAGATACCAGATCCCGACCTTTCACTTCAATGGTTTCCAGATTCTGGGCATCAGGATAGGCGTTTCCAATTGTCGTTTTAATAATTTCCGCTGTTCTTTCTCCGATCAAAAGATTGTATTTGCGCTTGATATACTGGGTGATGGCTTCATCCATCTTGTCACCGGCGACGCGCAGGGATCGGCTGTAAACAATTCCGGCCAGGGATATCACCGCGACCTCTGTCGTCCCGCCGCCGATATCGACCACCATGTTACAGGTTGGTTCCGTGATGGGAAGACCTGCACCGATCGCTGCAGCCATCGGTTCTTCGAGAAGGAACACTTCCCGAGCGCCCGCGGATTCCGCGGATTCTCTCACAGCCCGCTTTTCAACCTGGGTGATTCCGGAGGGAACGGCAATAATGATACGCGGTCTGACAAATGTCCGGCGGTTATGAACCTTTCGAATAAAATGCTTGAGCATCGCCTCGGTAATTTCAAAATCGGCGATTACACCGTCTCGCATGGGACGGATTGCAACAATATTGCCGGGAGTTCTTCCCAGCATGTTTTTTGCCTCAAGGCCCACCGCAAGGACCCTGTTCTTATACCGGTTGTCTGTTCTGACCGCGACAACGGAAGGTTCGCTCAGCACGATACCCTTTCCTTTTACATATACCAGTGTGTTTGCTGTTCCCAGATCAATTGCAAGATCATTTGAAAATAAGCCTAGAAAAGAATCCAAGAATAAATTCATGACACCTCATTTCTGCACATTGACAAGTGCCCTTTTGGTTTACATTGTCTTTGAAATACCAGACTGTGTGCAGGCTTTGCGAATCAAAACCATCTCAGATCACGTCTTGATTACCAGGCTCTGCAAAATCGATAGAATTTTCCCCACATGATATTCAGATGAAATTACTAAGGCATCGCTACCAAAAATAGTCTGATATTACAAGGAGAAAAATGGATTAAATGGTCGATATTAAATATTTTTTATAACCGCATCATGTATCTCGGGTCTGAACGCTCGTATCCGGTCATTATCCCGTGATGGATGCACCCGATTTGTCAGAAGAATCACGTTGATCTCCGCTTCAAGATCCATCCAGAAAGAGGTCCCGGTAAAACCAAGATGGCCCACTGTTTTTTCTGAAAAATACTGCCCGGAGCTCGATTTCCCGACATCCGGGATATCAAAACCAGGCACCCTGCCGGTATGCCCCTGCCGGGATAAAAATTGCCGCACTGTTTCGGGAAGAAGGACGCTTTTTGTCACATGCCCATGATACAGAGACTGAAGAAGCAGCAAAAGCTTTCCGACTTCGTCTGCCGTCCCAAACAACCCGGCATGGCCATCGATCCCGCCGACGGTAAAAGCATTGTCGTCATGAACCTCTCCGATCAGGACCCTGCCCCGCCAGGGACAATTTTCAGTGGCGGCGAACTCTTTGTTCAACAGATAAGCGTTCTTTTCCGGACTTTCCAGATCGATAAAAAAAAGATCCTTCAAACCAGCCGGAGCATAAATCTCGTCTGTTACAAAATCGTTCAGCCGCTTTCCGGAGATCTCTTCGATCATCCAGCAAAGAATCATGAACCCGATGTCACTGTAAAGCGTTTTTTTGCCGATGGGGTGGATAAGCGCTTCTTCTGTTAACAACTCCCGTATCGCTTTTTTTCTCTTTTCCCGGGGGATCTCTCTCAACTTTTCATAATACGGTCTGTAATCCGGAAGGCCGGACCTGTGGACAAGAAGATGCCGGACCGTTATCGCTTCCTTTTCCGTTCCGGCAAAGCCGGGTATCAGCATGCCCAGAGATTGATCGAGTGACAGCTTTTTCCGCTCAACCAGTTTCATGATCGACAACGTTGTGGCAAGCGGTTTGGTCATCGATGCCAAATCAAAGACGGTTTCAACGGTTACAGGCCTTTTGCTGACGATATCCGCTGTTCCGTATGCCTGATGAAACCGTATCTTCCCCTTTTTGGATACATGCAGGACCCCGCCGGGGAAAACTCCTTCAGCCACGGCTTTTTTCATTAAATCATCAACCGGTTTCACTGTCTATGCACCTGATTACGATGTATAACCGGCTAAAAAGCCCGGTTCATTTCGTTGCGGGAGAATGGTAGAGCAGCATATGATTGTCCGCGTCAAGCGTTGCCTTGAGTCCGATCGGAAACGTTATGTTCGTCCTGCCGTGACCAATTTCAAACCCGGCCAGAATGGGAAAATCATACTCTTTAAACACTTTTTCCACAACCCGGTAAATGCCGTCCAGGTTGCCGCAGTTTTTAAAAGTACCCAGGACAAGACCGGCCAGCCCGTTGAAGCACCCGGCCAGTTTCATCTGGACAAGCATTCGGTCAATCTTGTAATTGGGTTCCTCGATATCCTCGAGAACAAGAATATGATCCCTGAAATCCGGTTCATAAGGCGTTCCGACAAGGTGACACAGTGTTGCCAGATTTCCGCCTGAAACCTTTCCTGAAGCAGACCCTGCCCTTATGGTCAAGCCTTTGGACGGTTTGATCTTCAATTTGCGGCCCGAAGTCAGCGCGAGACTCATCGCCTCTCTTGATTTGGAGTCTGAATCGGCAAGGGTTGTCACCATTGGACCATGAAAGCAGATCAGGCCGCATCTGTTTTCAAACACGGATAGCAGGGCGGTAATGTCGCTGAAGCCGATAAAAATTTTTTGACTCTTCCGTATGGCTTTGTAATCCAGCAAAGACAATATCCTCAGGGAACCAAAGCCTCCTCTGGCGCATATTACGGCCTTGACAGCCTCTTCTTTGAAAAGCGTGTTCAACAAGTGCGCCCGGTGTTCATCAGACCCTGCCAGATACTCCTCTTTTTCAAACAACCCTTCCGGCGTGAACACCCGAAACCCCATCTGTTCCAGAACCGAAATACCTCGCTGCAGCTTCATCTGCTCAAAAGGACCAGCCGGAGCGACAATTCCCAATGTGTCGCCGGGCTTCAATACTGAAGGCAAAATTCTATTTTTTTCAGGGTGTTCCGTCATCGATTCGACCGCTGTTCATCGCGTTGCCGCAGAAAAATTCAGGTTCTTCACTTTCATCGAAATTTCGAAAAGAGTAGTATTAATTTAATGCGGTGTCCAGAGAGAAATGATAAATTTTCATCAAATCCGGAAACTGGTGAAGCCATAACCACCGGAAAACAAAAATTTTTTTGAGGATTCCGGCCTTATCGGCTCTGCAAAGGTTTCAATAAAACCATTTCCGGAAGAATGCGAATGAATCGCTTGACATGTCTGTCCCATGCTGGTAATTATCTTCCCCTGTGTCGGGGCGTGGCGCAGTCTGGTAGCGCACTTGAATGGGGTTCAAGGGGTCGGAAGTTCAAATCTTCTCGCCCCGACCATAAATACCAAGGGTTTACGAAAATTTCGTAAACCTTTTTTTATGCCAAAATTCTGCGGGGTACAAATTGGAGTACAAGGAATGAAGGTGATAGAAACCAGAAAAATAACATTGGCTACCATGCATATAGCTGGAGAGGCTGTCGGAAAACCCATTTGAAAAACCCGGCCTTTTCTCAAAAAAAATGCCCGTTCAGGGGCATGATTTGAGCCTATAACCAGTTGAAATAAAAAATTAAAAACAAATATAGATATCTCATCTTGAATATGCAATATAATCAGGACGGAACAAACGATTGTAGAAATGCGATTGTTAGAATACATAATTGATGGCGGTAAAGCCCTTCACGACGTAGTCCTTTTCGACAATGGGGCTGTCGGGGACTCGTGCGTCCAAAATTTCTACGCTTGCGTTTGCGATCACCAGCCAATCTCGGGTGATCTCGATGAACATCCTAATCCCTCCTTCAAAACTGGTTGTGTTATCGAGATAATAGGCAGGCCGATCCGCTGTCGCCTTAGT
>CAZOEW010000101.1:0-8860 GCA_964578935.1 uncultured Desulfobacterales bacterium
TTCGTGAAGGCGGAAGAACTGTCGGTGCCGGCGTGGTCAGCGATATAATCGAATAATGTCAAAGGGAGTCGGCTGGTGAGAATAATAGTTACCCTTGCGTGTGCGGAATGCAAGAGAAGAAATTATACGACGACAAAAAACAAAAGAACAACCCCGGATAAACTTGAGTTCAGGAAATACTGTCGGTTCTGCAGGCAGCATACCGCTCACAAAGAGACAAAATAATTCGAGGCTGTTCGATATGCTATAATTCAGGCCAGTAGCATAATTGGTAATGCAGCGGACTCCAAATCCGAAGACTGCGGGTTCAAGTCCTGCCTGGCCTGCCAAACCATTTCAGGGGAGCATGAGATGTCAGCATGCTCTCCAGTATTGTAGGAGAACAATGGGACGGTTACAACGGAAAAAGCCAGTAAGCAAAAAAAAGAAAAAAGGGAACGGCGAGCAGGGACCTATTGCTACAGATACCGAAAACAAGGTTGTTTCGCTTACGGATTTTTCCATAAACAAGAAAAAGCAGCCTCCCCCCCGGAAAAAAATATCAGGTGCGGTAAAGCCTGCAAATGCGACACCGCGATACTGGGACAAGGGGCTGCAGTTTTTGAGGGAAGTCAGGATTGAGCTGAAGAAGGTGACTTGGCCTTCAAGGGCGCAGACAATGGGTTCGACTGCGGTTGTCCTAATCCTTGTCATTATTATTTCATTTTTTCTCGGTCTGGTTGACATGGGGTTATCAGGCCTGGTTCAATTGATTCTTCATTAATGCCGAGGAGAATATAGCGTGGCTCTTAAATGGTATGTTGTGCATGTTTACTCAGGGTTTGAGAACAAGGTGAAAAAAGCCTTGGAAGAACGGATTGCGTCTTCCTCTAATCCGGAGCAATTTGATGAAGTGCTTGTGCCTACGGAGCAGGTTGTTGAACTTGTAAAAGGCAAAAAAAAAGAGTCATCCCGGAAATTTTATCCGGGTTATATTCTTGTTCGCATGGAATTGAATGATGAGACATGGCATATCGTAAACAATACCGCCAAGGTTACCGGATTTTTGGGCGGTAAAAATAAACCGGCACCAATTTCGGATGAGGAAGCGGCTCAGATCCTTAACCGGATGGAAGTCGGACAGACACAACCGCAGCCGAAATTCTTTTTTGAACAGGGTGATGAGATTCGAGTCATTGACGGGCCGTTTACAAATTTTAACGGTACTGTGGAAGATGTAAATCCGGAAAAAGGGAAGATCAAGGTTCTGGTAAGTATCTTCGGCAGGTCAACACCGGTAGAACTCGATTTTGTGCAGGTTGCAAAATTATAAATTAGGAGTAAGAAAAAATGGCTAAAAAGGTTCTTGCCATGGTAAAATTACAGGTTACGGCAGGGAAGGCGAATCCGTCGCCTCCTATCGGGCCTGCATTAGGACAGCATGGCGTAAACATAATGGATTTCTGTAAAGCATTCAATGCAAGGACCGCAAAGGATGAGGGAATGATTATACCTGTCGTATTGACGGTCTATCAAGACAGGACATTCACTTTTATTACAAAAACCCCTCCGGCAGCCGTGCTGTTAAAGAAGGCTGCAAAGATAGCCAAAGGGGCGGCTGATCCGAAGCGCGATAAAGCAGGAAAGGTTACGCGTAAACAGATTGAAGAAATCGTTAACATGAAGATGGCCGATTTGAACGCAAATGATATGGATGCGGCGTGCAAGATTATAGCTGGCACGGCAAGAAGCATGGGAATTGAGATTTCCGAAAAATAATTTTAAGGAGCGGGTAGGAAAATGCCGAAGCGCGGTAAAAAATATGTTGAATCAAGAAAAAAAGTTGGCACGTTAAAGCGGCATGATGTTGCCGAGGCTATGGAACTGGCGGTAAACTCGTCGTATGCTGGATTTGATGAAACCGTTGATGTCGCGGTAAAACTTGGAGTCGATCCAAGGCATGCCGAGCAGATGGTTCGCGGTACAGTTGTTCTGCCGAACGGCCTTGGAAAAGAAGTTAAGGTTCTTGTTTTCGCTAAAGGGGAAAAAGAAAAAGAAGCGATTGATGCCGGCGCGGATTTTGCCGGAAACGATGAAATTATCGAAAAGATAAAAGGTGGCTGGTTCGGTTTTGACAAGGCAGTTGCCACACCGGATGTCATGGGAAATGTCGGTAAGATCGGAAAGCTTCTTGGTCCGCGCGGGCTTATGCCAAACGCAAAAACAGGCACAGTTACTTTTGATATCTCAAAAGCCGTTAATGAGCTAAAAGCCGGAAAAATTGATTTTAGAGTTGAAAAAGCGGGAATCATACATGCACCGCTCGGAAAGGTTTCATTTGGCGTGGATAAGCTGGTTGAGAACTTTACCTCTTTCATCGATAAAGTGATTCGTCTCAAACCAGTTTCAGCAAAAGGTGTGTATTTGAAGAGCATCGCCATCTCCACTACGATGGGGCCTGGGATTAAAATTGATACCACACTGGCTAAGGATACAGCTAAATAATCCGGTTACGGGAAATCGTTAAAACCGAAAAGCTTATGAAAATGGCCCCGGCAAGCGGTTGCTGCCGGAAATAACATTATTTACTGTCAAAGACCGTAGGTTCACGAATGGTGTTTAATCGGCTTTAGCCGGCCTACAGAGACAGCCTTCTCTGGTTGAAAGGGTACCTCCGGTTTTTTACAGATTTATGAAGGGGGTGGAAAAAAATTGATACGGACTGAAAAAGAAAAGATTGTAGCAGATCTGCATGACAGCTTTAAAAAGTCCAAGGTTGTAATCTTGACTGACTTTAAAGGGCTTGATGTTGCAGCTATCAGCAAGTTGCGCAAAAAGCTCAGGGAAGTAGATGTTGAATACAAGGTGGTAAAAAATACGCTTATCACTAGAGCTTCAGAAGATACAGATGCTTCTCTGATAAAGGATTACTTCAAGGGGCCTAGCGCGCTTGCGCTTAGCTATGATGATCCGGTCGCTCCTGCAAAGGTACTTGTCGATTTCGCGAAAGAGAACAACAAGCTTGAGATTCAGGTCGGTGTTATGGAGGGCAGGGTACTCCATTTGAACGAGATCAAGGCCCTTTCATCGTTGCCGTCCCGTGAAGTATTACTGGGACAGCTTCTATCGGCGATGAACGGCGTTTCTACGGCTTTTGTTCGGGTGCTGAACGGCGTGACGGTCAATCTGCTTAATGTTATGCAGGCTATCAGGGATCAAAAAGAATCCGCCTGATTTTTAGAAAATGATAACATAAAAAACATGATTTGTATAATACTTGGAGGGGAAAATGGCTGATATCAAGAAAGAAGATGTAATTGAGTTTATCGCAAATATGACGGTTCTTGAACTGTCTGAGATGGTGAAGGAGCTGGAAGAGAAATTCGGAGTTTCTGCTGCAGCACCGGTAGCAATGATGGCTGTTGGACCGGCTGCTGACGGTGGTGCGGGAGCGGCAGAGGAAAAAACTGAATTTGATGTAATCCTTGTTGCAGCTGGGGACAAGAAAATTCAGGTAATCAAGGAAGTGAGAGCCATTACAAGTCTGGGCCTCAAGGAAGCAAAAGCCCTTGTTGATGAAGCTCCAAAACCGGTTAAAGAAGGAATCGCCAAGGAAGACGCAGAAAAGATAAAAGCTCAACTTGAGGAAGCTGGCGCACAGGTTGAAATAAAATAATCAAACAAAACGTTATTGATAAAAACACATTCTTCATCATAACGGGGTTGTGAGACAAAAAATAATGAGGGGGGCAGACATGCCCCCCCTTGGCCTTTTTTAAGCAACCCGAAAATCGAATTGGAGATGGTATGTCCGGAAAGCCTTTGACGTATAAACGAATAAGGAAAAGCTTCGGTAAAATAAGAAAAATAGTTGAGATCCCGGATCTTATTGGCATGCAGCGAGAATCATACAACCGTTTGCTTCAAATGGATGTTTCTCCTGAGAAAAGAGAGGATATCGGACTTCAGGCGGTTTTTAAATCCGTGTATCCGATAAACGACTTCACAGGGACAGCCTCTCTTGAGTTTGTCTCTTACAGTTTTGGCGAAGTCAAGAATTCCGTAAGTGAATGTATCCACAGGGGAATGACGTATGAAATACCGGTCAGGATTCGTATTCGACTTGTTGTGTATGATCTGGATAAAGATACCGGAATTTCAAATATACGTGATATAAAAGAGCAGGAAATTTATTTTGGTACAATCCCTTTGATGACGGAAAAAGGTACGTTCATCATCAACGGAACGGAAAGAGTCGTTGTAAGCCAGCTTCACCGTTCATCCGGTGTGTTTTTTGATCATGACAAAGGAAAGACCCATTCCAGCGGAAAGATTATTTACACGGCAAGGATTATCCCGGTACGCGGCTCCTGGATCGATATGGAAATAGATCCGAAAGATATCGTTTATATCCGGATCGACAGACGTCGGAAATTTCCGGCAACGCTCCTTTTCAAAGCGCTTGGATACTCTACGGAAGATATCCTTGATTATTTTTATGAAAAGGAAAAGATATTTGTCAAAAAGAAGGAGTTCTTCCGAGGAGTCCATGAGAACGCTCTGAAGGGGCAACGGGCAAGTTGTGATGTTAAGGATCCTGAAACCGGCGAAGTGATTGTCAAAAAAGGAAGAATTTTTACAAAAAGGGCGATTCGGCAAATTATCACTTCCAGCTTGGAAATGGTGCCGATTTCACGGGAGGATATCCTGTTCAAGTATTTTGCTTCACCTGTTTTAGACAAAAAGGATAATACTTTTATTGCCCAGCCTGGGGACGTTCTTGATGAGGAAACACTGGACAGGCTTCTTGATGCAAAAATAAAGGAATTCGATCTTCTTCTGGTAGACTCCGCATACAGCAGTGACTCAATCAGAAAGACACTTCTTCTGGATAAGGTCGATAATAAGACAGAGGCCCTTATTGAAATTTACAGGCGGCTTAGACCCGGAAATCCTGCAACGCCTGAGGTGGCTGTGGATTTTATTGACCATCTTTTTTTTAAAACAGCTTATTATGACCTCTCCGGTGTCGGGCGTATTAAACTGAACCATCGTTTGAACATTAATGCCCCTGTCAATCTTAGAACACTCAGGAAGGAAGACATTCTTCTTACCGCGAAAACCCTCGTTGAACTGAGAGACACACAGGGAGTTGTCGATGATATCGATCATCTTGGAAATCGTCGGGTTCGTGCGGTCGGCGAACTCATGGAAAATCAATATCGAATTGGTCTGGTTCGAATGGAAAGGGCGATTAAAGAGCGTATGAGTATGCAGGAAGTAGATGCTCTGATGCCTCATGATTTGGTCAATCCGAAACCGGTTTCGGCAGTTGTAAAAGAATTTTTCGGGACCAGTCAGCTTTCACAGTTTATGGATCAGACAAATCCGCTTTCCGAAACAACCCACAAGAGACGTCTGAGTGCGCTTGGACCGGGTGGTCTTACCAGAGAAAGAGCGGGGTTTGAGGTAAGGGACGTTCATCCATCCCATTACGGACGAATCTGTCCTATTGAAACACCGGAAGGACCCAACATCGGCCTTATTGTCTCCCTCTCAACTTACGCGCGCGTGAATGATTATGGTTTTATCGAGACCCCCTATCGGGTAGTAAAGGATTCTACCGTTTCAGAAGAAGTAAAACTTCTGAGTGCTTTTGAAGAAAAGAAACATCCCATCGCACAGGCAAACGCTCCACTTGATGCAAATAACCGGTATGTCAATCCCGTCGTGACATCACGAGTTGAAGGTGAATTCATGATGGTCCGGGCAGAGGAGATCGAACTGATGGACGTTTCTCCAAATCAGCTGGTGAGTGTTTCCGCTTCACTGATTCCGTTTTTGGAAAATGATGATGCAAACAGGGCATTGATGGGATCTAACATGCAGCGGCAGGCGGTGCCATTGACCCAAACAAAGGCTCCGTTGGTAGGCACTGGTATTGAAGGCGTTGTCGCAAAGGATTCCGGTGTTACGGTTGTTGCAAAAAGGGATGGCGAGGTCGTTGAAGTCAGCGCAGATCGTATTGTATTGAAACATGACCCGTCCGACACGCGTTACAAGAGCCCTGTTACCATTCATAATCTCTCAAAGTTCATCCGGTCCAACCAGAACACCTGTTTCAATCAAAGACCGATTATCAGGAAAGGGCAGTTCGTAAAGAAAGGTGATATTATTGCAGATGGCCCTGCTACTGAAATGGGTGAGCTTGCGCTTGGCAAGAATGTAACCGTCGCTTTCATGCCCTGGGGTGGATATAATTTTGAAGATTCCATTCTTGTCAGTGAGCGTCTTGTTCGGGATGGTGTATTTACATCCGTTCATATCGAGGAGTTTGAAGTAGTCGCAAGAGATACCAAGCTCGGGAAAGAAGAGATTACGAGGGATATTCCGAACGTAGGAGAAGAAACGCTGAAGGATCTTGACGAATGCGGTATTATAAGGCTCGGTGCAGAGGTTAAACCCGGAGATGTCCTCGTGGGTAAGATAACGCCGAAAGGAGAAACACAGCTTTCCCCGGAAGAAAAGCTTCTTCGCGCAATTTTTGGTGAAAAAGCAGGCGATGTAAAAGATACTTCACTTCGGGTGCCTCCGGGAGTGGAGGGTATTGTCATTGATGCCAAGGTTTTTTTAAGAAGGGGTGTGGACAAGGATGATCGAACCAGGAGCATTGAAGATGCTGAAATTACAGCTCTTGAACGTGATATGGCAGATGAAATTCGAATCATTGAAAAGATCGCACTGGAGCAGCTCCAAAAAGAGCTCGACGGCCAGATCTGCATGACGCCCCTCAAAAAGGGAAAGAAAGTGATTCTTTCAAAAGGGAAGAATATCGACGCTTCCGTGTTTGAAGGTCTCAAAATAGCGGATTTTGAAGGCATCGTTCTGAAAGATCCGTCTGTCACCGAAAAGGTCCATGAAATTCTGGATCTCTGCCGCGAGCAAAAGGACATCAGCCGGTCCCGATTTGAAGAAGAAGTCGGCCGGTTTGAAACAGGTGATGATCTGCCCCCGGGAGTAATTAAACTCATTAAAGTCTATGTCGCAATGAAAAGAATGCTTTCCGTTGGTGACAAAATGGCCGGCCGTCATGGAAACAAAGGAGTTGTCTCCCGGATTTTGCCTCAGGAGGATCTCCCGTACTTCGAAGACGGAACTACCGTAGACATGGTTCTCAACCCTCTGGGTGTCCCTTCGCGTATGAATGTTGGACAGATTCTTGAGATCCATCTTGGAAGGGCTGCGCATGCTCTTGGAATTCAGATTGAAAGGCTGCTCCAGGAGAAAAAATATCAGGAACTCAAGGAAAAATTTAATCGGATTTTTGCCAATGATTTCGAGCTGGAAGATATTAACAGCATGGATGAACAGGCGTTTTCAGATTTTGCAAAATATTATTGCGAAGGTGTCCACATGGCAACGCCTGTTTTTGACGGAGCCAAGGAGGACGAAATAAAAACCCTTCTTGATGAGGCTGGTGTTGATACCTCGGGGCAGGCCACTTTATACGATGGCAGGACCGGAGAGCCTTTTGATGGAAAAGTCACTGTCGGTACCATGTACATGCTGAAACTTCATCACCTCGTGGATGATAAAATACACGCCCGCTCAATTGGGCCTTATTCCCTGGTCACACAGCAGCCGCTCGGCGGGAAAGCACAGTTTGGCGGACAGCGTTTAGGTGAAATGGAAGTTTGGGCTATGGAAGCGTATGGAGCGGCACATGCTCTGCAGGAGTTCCTGACAGTCAAGTCCGATGATATGGCAGGAAGAACCCGGATGTATGAGAAGATTGTAAAAGGGCAGAATGTTCTTGAGCCTGGCCTTCCCGAGTCTTTCCGGGTTTTGACCAAGGAACTGCAAAGCCTTGGACTTGATGTGAATCTAGTAGAATAGAAACAGTAAGGAGAAAGTATTGGAAACGATATACGATTTCTTCGCAAAGCCAAAAGATCCGAAAAATTACTCCGGCGTTAAAATTTCTCTTGCCTCGCCTGAAAAAATCCGGGAGTGGTCTCATGGAGAGATTAAAAAGCCGGAAACCATAAACTATCGGACCTTCAAGCCGGAAAGGGACGGCCTTTTCTGCGCAAAGATATTTGGGCCTACCAAGGACTACGAGTGCAATTGCGGTAAATATAAAAGAATGAAACACCGGGGCGTCATCTGTGAGAAATGCGGTGTTGAAGTCATCCAGTCCAAAGTTCGGCGTGATCGCATGGCTCATATCGACCTGGCCACTCCCGTCGCCCATATCTGGTTTCTGAAGAGTCTGCCCAGCAAGATCGGCAATCTCTTGGATATGACTCTGAAAAACATGGAGAAGATCCTTTACTTTGACAGCTATGTCGTTATTGATCCGAAAGAAACCGGTCTTATGCGGGGGCAGCTTCTCTCAGATGAGAAATACCATGAGGCCATGGATCTGTATGGACCCAAGTTTGATGCGGGTATCGGGGCTGAAGCGGTTCGGTCTCTTCTTGAACAGCTTGACCTGGAACAAATCTACAAAGAGCTTCGTGAAGATATAAACACCACCTCTTCGGAAGCAAAGCGTAAAAAGCTGGCAAAACGGCTCAAAATAGTGGATGCGTTCAAACAGTCGGGAGTCAGTCCGTTATGGATGATCATGGATGTGATACCGGTGCTGCCTCCGGACCTGAGGCCTCTTGTGCCTCTTGAAGGAGGACGTTTTGCCACATCCGACCTCAATGATCTTTATCGAAGAGTGATAAACCGCAATAACCGGCTAAATCGTCTTGTAGAGTTAAAGGCACCGGATATCATCGTTCGAAATGAAAAAAGGATGCTCCAGGAATCGGTGGATGTTCTTTTTGATAACGGAAGGCATGGCCGGGTTGTGACTGGAACGAATAAACGG
>CAZOEW010000101.1:8870-13493 GCA_964578935.1 uncultured Desulfobacterales bacterium
GCAAGCAGGGCCGGTTCAGGCAGAATCTTCTGGGAAAGCGAGTTGATTATTCGGGAAGGACCGTTATTACCATCGGACCCAATTTGAGGCTGCATCAATGCGGACTGCCAAAAAAAATGGCTCTCGAGCTGTTCAAACCATTTGTTTACCACCGGCTTGAGCATAAAGGGGTGGTTTCCACGGTAAAAAGTGCAAAGAAAATGGTTGAACGGCTTACCCCTGAGGTATGGGACACGCTTGATGAAGTCGTAAAAGAATACCCCGTTATGTTAAACCGGGCTCCGACCCTTCACAGGCTGGGAATCCAGGCTTTTGAACCGGTTCTCATCGAGGGAAAGGCCATACAGCTTCACCCGCTTGTCTGCACGGCGTTTAATGCTGATTTCGACGGAGACCAGATGGCGGTTCATATCCCGTTGTCAGTGGAATCGCAGATAGAGGCTCGTGTGTTGATGCTTTCAAGCAACAATATTCTTTCTCCCGCAAGTGGAAGCCCGATTATTATTCCGACCCAGGATATTGTTCTGGGTATATATTACCTGACAACCTCGGTTGCCGGATCAAAGGGCGAAGGGATGATTTTCGCCAACACAGATGAAGTACGTTCAGCATATGATTCCGGTTCTGTTGATCTGCATGCAAAAATTGTTGTTCGAATGAATGGGAAAAGGGTTGATACCACTGTAGGACGAATCCTTTTGTGGGAAATCATTCCAAATGAAGAGGTCGTCTCATTACGCCATATCCATTTGAGTGCCAAAAAGAACGCGAAGACGGCTCTTCTGGAGATCGAGCAAGGGGTATCTTTTGCCGAAATAATTCAAAAATATTCCAAAGATCCTGTTCCGGGCCGAGATGGTAAAATAGGCCTTTTTAACAAGGAGGAATTGAAAACCGTATTTAACCTGTCCGAAGAGGATACAGGTATCGTGTTCTCTCTGGAAGCAGGAGAAATAAGCCCTGTCATTACGACAGAAGACGGTTACCATGTATTCCAGGCGATAGAGAAGGGGACTAAAATTCCTTTCCGCATTTTGAACAAGGGGCTGGACAAGAAGGCGCTTCGCGATCTGGTTGATTATGCATACCGAAACACTGGACCGAAAGCGACGGTAATTCTCTCTGACAGGCTTAAAGATATCGGCTACCGATACTCCACGGAAGGAGGACTTTCCATCTCAATCGATGATATGATCATACCGGATGCCAAATGGGACCTTATAAAAAGTGCAGAAAGCAAGGTTGAGGAAATTGGCAATCAGTACACAGAAGGTCTGATCACTCAGGGTGAAAAATATAATAAAGTTGTCGATATCTGGGCGAAAGCAACTGATGATATTGCAAATGCCATGATGGAGTCAATGAAAACCAAGCCTTCATATGAAGAAGACGGCAACAAGGTTAGAATTAAGGAAAGAGTGAATTCCATTTTTATGATGGCGGATTCCGGAGCCAGGGGCAGCAAGGATCAGATGCGCCAGCTTGCAGGAATGCGGGGCCTCATGGCCAAGCCTTCCGGTGAAATTATTGAAACGCCGATAACGGCAAATTTTCGAGAGGGACTTACGGTTCTTCAATACTTCATCTCAACCCACGGCGCGAGAAAAGGATTGGCCGATACGGCATTAAAAACGGCAAACTCGGGTTATCTGACAAGACGACTGGCTGATGTCGCCCAGGATTGTATGGTTCACGAAGCGGACTGCGGATCGATGATGGGCATTGAGGTTGAGGCGTTGATGGAAGGCGGTGAGGTTATCCAGCGTCTTGGCGACAGGATCCTCGGGAGAGTGACGCTGGAGGAGATCATCGATCCTTTCACCGATGAAGTGCTGGTCCCCGGCGGAGTAGAGATCGATGAAGATGCTCTTTCCATCATCGAGGATTCCGGTCTGACAAAAGTAAAGATAAGGTCGGTTCTCACCTGTAAAACCCGATATGGTGTTTGCGCAAAATGTTATGGAAGGGATTTGTCCCACGGGAAAACGGTTGAAATAGGCCAGGCTGTCGGAATTCTCGCCGCCCAGTCTATCGGTGAACCCGGAACCCAGCTTACCATGCGGACCTTTCACATTGGAGGTACTGCCAGCAGGCGGGTTGAACAGGCCGATATCAGAGCGCGAGCCGAAGGCACTATAAGATATGAGGGTCTTAATATCATCGAGAATGCCCAGGGGCAGAATGTTGTAATGAACCGCAGAGGCGGTGAATTTACAATTATCAGTGATTTGGGCAGGGAGCGTGAGCGCTGTCATGTAATTTATGGCGCCCATGTAATGGTTAAGAACGGCCAGGAAGTGAAACCCGGGGATCTTCTTGCCACATGGGATCCGTTCACAACACCAATTATAACGGAAACGGAAGGTACGGTTAAATTCGGGGATATTGAACTTGGAAAGACAATGCAGGAAAAAGTGGACGCAGTTACCGGCAAGTCCAGTCGTACCGTTATCGAGGGCAAGGCCGCGGATGTTCGCCCCAGAATTTCAATTAAGGACGATAAAGGAAAGACCGCTGTGATGGCGTCGGGCGGGATCGCCCGTTATGCATTGCCGGTCGGTGCTATTCTGCTTGTGGAAGAACAGGATGAAGTTCGTGCAGGCGATGTTATTGCCAAACTGCCTCGAGCAACGACAAAAACCAAGGATATCACGGGTGGTCTGCCGCGTGTCGCCGAGCTTTTTGAGGTAAGAAAGCCGAAAGAGACTGCGGTTTTGAGTGAGATAGACGGATATGTATCGATTGCCAAGGCTACAACTAAAAAAGGAAAACAGAAGGTTACGATTACCCCGGTAGATGTGGGTGAGAAAAAAGAATACCTGATTCCCAGAGGAAAACATATCAACGTATATGAAGGGGATTATGTGAGGGCCGGTGAGCAGATTGTCGGGGGATCGGCAAACCCGCAGGATATCATGAACATCAAGGGTGAGGTGTCGCTTGCACGATATCTTGTGGATGAGGTTCAGGAGGTCTACCGTCTGCAGGGCGTAAGGATCAATGATAAACATATTGAAGTTATCGTTCGGCAGATGATGCGAATGGTGAAAGTCAAGGATATCGGCGATACCGAGCTGATTCCGGAAGAGCAGGTCGATCGGCAGCGGTTTGAAGATGTCAACAAACTGTCTATTGAGAAAGGCGGAAAGCCGGCAACAGGCGAACCCCTTATCCTGGGAATTACGAAAGCTTCCCTTGCAACCGACAGTTTTATCTCTGCGGCATCATTTCAGGAAACGACAAAGGTTCTTACCGACGCGGCAATGGGTGGTCGATTTGACAGCCTTCGAGGTCTCAAGGAAAATGTGATCATGGGCAGGTTGATACCCGCGGGTACCGGTTTGAGGGAATATCAGAGTCTTGAAATTGAACAAAGAGAAGAAAAAACAAAGGCAGTGTATTGATATTCAACAAGGAGCAAATCTGTTTTCGGTTTTCAGAACATTTACAAGAAAAAAATAGATAAAAATACTTGACATGATATAGGAATGAATATAGACTTTAACATTTTGTTTATCGGGTCTTTTATTGGGTCTTAACAAAGGAGTGAAGATAAGGATATGCCTACGATTAACCAGTTGGTCAGAAAGGGTAGAAAGCGGGTTAAAAAGAAGACAACTACACCGGCACTCAAGGGTGCGCCGCAAAAAAGAGGGGTTTGTACCAGAGTTTATACATCCACCCCGAAGAAGCCTAATTCTGCCTTGCGAAAAGTTGCAAGGGTACGATTGACGACCGGCATAGAGGTTACGGCATATATCCCTGGTGTCGGGCACAATCTCCAGGAGCATTCGGTTGTACTGGTCCGGGGAGGCCGTGTCAAGGACTTGCCGGGTGTGAGGTATCATATTGTAAGGGGTACGCTGGATACGCTGGGTGTTGATGATCGGAGACGGGGACGGTCCAAGTACGGTGCAAAAAAACCAAAATAATACGGGTATCGGATTATTTTAACACAAATTTAACGTTACATTGCAGGTGTAAGCATGCCGAGAAGAAGAGAAGTTCCGAACAGAACAATAATTCCAGATTCTAAATATAACAACAAGCTGGTTTCGCGTTTTGTCAGTTGCATCATGCGCGACGGAAAAAAAAGTACCGCGGAATCAATACTTTACGAGGCATTCGATATAATCGAAGAAAAATCGAATGAAGGGGCGCTTGAGGTCTTTGAGAAAGCCGTTGGAAATGTAAGGCCCATGATTGAAGTTAAATCAAGAAGGGTCGGAGGTTCCACCTATCAGGTTCCCACCGAGATCAGGCCATCCAGAAGAACGGCACTTGCGATTCGATGGATTCTGACTTTTTCACGCAGTCGATCTGAAAAGAGTATGGCGGGGAAACTGGCTGCAGAGCTTATGGACGCTTCCCATGAAAGAGGAAACGCTGTGAAGAAGAAGGAAGATACTCACAAAATGGCGGAAGCAAACAAAGCCTTCGCTCACTACCGATGGTAGAAGTTGCAGGGAGATAAACTGAACAGCAGGAAGTTCCGAATAAAAATGAAATTATCAATAAATTATATTGTAAAAAATATTTAAATCATTTATTAAGATCCTTTTTCCAAAGGAGGACGGGAAGATGGCGAAAGCAAAATTTGAGCGAACGAAACCGCATGTGAAT
>CAZOEW010000102.1:0-13265 GCA_964578935.1 uncultured Desulfobacterales bacterium
TCTGCGGCACCGGTATCGATTACCGCCAAATCCTCTGGAATGGCACCGGTAACATAAAAAGCGGAATCAGATGAATATCTTTTTTTTGGGGGTCCATAAAATTGAAACGATGTCGATTTATTCGGGCAACCCGTTATAATAACAGGCAATGGGAATATTATTGGCAATTGCTCCAAGACAGCGGTTGCAATTTCTGCAAGATGCCTTGACCATTTCGCCCTTTCGAATCTTTTTTACAAGAAACGGCTCTCTTACAAAAGGCCGGCACATCTGAATGAAGTCTGAATCACCCTTTTTCAAAATACGTTCCATGGTTTCGATATCACGTATTCCACCGACCAGAAATATCTTAAGCTCCTTCACAACCTTTCGAATGCTTCGTGCTGCCGAAAGGTTCCAGGGTTCTGTCAGATCAAATTTTCCTTCCATGTGTTTCATCACCACCCAGGTCGCCGGTTTTTTCCACCAGGGCTGAGATCGAACAATTTCTCGGGTCGGAACATCACCCCGCCACATGGTCATATGTTTATACAACAAGTTGCCGGAAGCGATTTCAAGGCCGTCAACCCCCAGTTCCTCCAGCCAGATGGCGTGTGTCTTTGCCGCATCCAGCGTAACACCCGGGCCCGGGGTATGGTCATTGGTGCTTATCTTTACGACCAGGGGCATACCGATGGGGAGGTTTTCTTTTACCGCGATCACCGTTTCCTTTAAAAAACGAAACCGATTCTCAACAGATCCGCCCCACTCATCCTTCCTTCGGTTGTGGTAAGGAGAAAGAAACTGATTCGGAAGATATCCTGCCGCTGCACTGATATGGATACCGTCTGCTCCGGCTGAAATCGCGCGCTTTGCGGACTTTCCATACGCTGCAATCACATCCCGTATTTCCGTTCCGGTCATTTCACGCGGCTTGACGAGATAGGTCGGGTCCCGATGAATCGCGGAAGGCCCCATGGGTTTTCCGCCTGTATACGCTGAAAGCGTTTGCCGACCCGCGTGTACCAGCTGGAAAAAAATCCGGCCTCCTTCGTCATGAACGGCAGCCGACAATTTTTCAAGTCCGGGCAGGAATCTGTCGGAATGTATTCCTGTCTGGTGGCTTGCAGCCCGCCCATCTTTCTTTACCGACATATATCCGGTGACAATAAGGCCTACTTCTCCTTTCGCGAGATTTCGATATCTTCGAATCAACTTTTCCGTGATCTCACCGGTTTCGGTTGCCATGCATTCATAGGTTCCGGAATGTACAAAACGATTTTTTATCGTAAGATTCCCCACTTTTTCCGGGGTAAACAGAATAGACATCATTTCACCTGATAATAATCCCGATACCAGAGTATGAATTTTGATATCCCCTCCTCAATGGAGGTTGAAGGCTTAAATCCGACATCATTTATAAGATCATCCACATCAGCGAAAGTAGCCGGCACATCACCGGGCTGAAGATCAAAAAATTCTTTCTCGGCTTTTCTTCCGAGAGACTCTTCGATAACCTCGATAAACCGCATCAGCTCGACAGGCTTATTGTTGCCGATATTATAAATTTTATATCGTGTATAGGAGGTTCCGGGATCAGGGTTGTCGCCGCTCCACTCCGCATTCGGCTCAGGCACCTTTTGCATGACCCTGACAACCCCCTCGATGATATCATCGATATAGGTAAAATCCCGCCTCATCTTTCCATGATTGAACACCTTGATCGGTTTGCCTTCAAGAATGGCTTTTGTAAAAAGAAAAAGAGCCATGTCCGGACGTCCCCATGGCCCGTAAACCGTGAAAAATCTCAAACCGGTACAGGCAAGTCCGAAAAGATGGCTGTATGTGTGAGCCATCAGCTCGTTCGCTTTTTTGGACGCGGCATACAGCGATACGGGATGGTCCACATTGTGATGAACTGAAAAAGGCATTTTCGTGTTTGCGCCGTAAACAGAACTGGATGAAGCGAAAACCAGGTGTGCGATGTGGAATCGTCTGCAGCATTCAAGAATATTGACAAACCCGACCAGATTGGAATCGACATAAGCCTGTGGGTTGGTCAAGGAATAGCGGACACCTGCCTGGGCTGCCAGATTGACCACCACTTCAAATCCGCCCTGTGTAAAAATATTTTCAAGTCCCTCTCTGTCTGACAGGTCGATTCTATGGAATGCAAACGTCTTGAAATTCTGAAGTACGCTGAGCCTGGCCTCCTTCAACCCTACGTCATAGTAGTCGTTCAGGTTATCCACACCTGTGACATGACACCCGTTTTCAAGAAGACGGTTTGATAGATGGTAGCCGATAAATCCGGCAGCCCCTGTTATTAAAACTTTCCTCATTTTCATTTCCATGTTCACCTCAAAGATCACGTGTGACCGATATGTTCATTTTTATGTTCATTTTTATTGTACAGGATATAAAATACTTTTATGATAAAAACAACCTGTCGTTCCAACGCTGTCTATCGGGCCTTTTTCGGAAGCGGATATCTTTCTTTCTTGAAAATATCCCCAGACGACGTAAAATGAGACCGCAGCATGGTATGCGGATCCCATAAATCGACATGCAGCCAAAGGGTCTGTCTTCGCTTGCGGTTCATAAACGTGCAGGCATTCCCGCTGAAAACCGTATCGCAAAACAGGAAAAGAAAAAATAGCGCTATCATGGCCTTAAACGTCAATGAAATCTTTTTCAGTATCCAGGGTGAATCCACTTATGCGGGGATTCCATGTGTCTTCGTGAGACTTTCCGGATGCAATCTCAGATGCTCATACTGCGATACAACCTACGCCTGGGAAGATGGAACCTTGATGGAAATCGGACAAATTTTCGAGAAAATTCGAGATTTCAAGTGTATGCTTGTCGAGATCACCGGCGGAGAGCCATTGATACAGGAAGAAACCCCGCTTCTGATCAACGAACTTCTGGAAACCGGTTATCAGGTTCTTCTGGAAACAAACGGAAGTATCGACATCCGAATGATTCCTCCCGAATGCATCAAAATTGTAGATATTAAATGTCCTTCCAGCAATGAAAAGGATAAAATCGATCTGAACAACATAAAATATCTTAGCAATAATGATCAGATAAAATTTGTAATCCAGAACCAAGAAGATTATCGTTATGCAAAGACTATTGTGAAAACCCGCTGTGAACACCTTTCAGGGGGCAACATCCTTTTTTCTCCGGTTGCAGAATGCCTTTCTCCTTCCGACCTTGCCGGATGGATTCTGAAGGATCGGCTCGATGTCAGATTTCACCTGCAGCTTCATAAAATAATCTGGCCTGAAACAAAAAGAGGCGTATAGAGATGGAAGACAATAACAATGCGATCGTTCTTTCCAGCGGAGGCATGGATTCGACAACAGCCATGGCCATTGCCCGTGATGAAGGCTTTGATATTTTCAGCTTGAGTTTTTTTTACGGCCAGCGGCATGTCTTTGAGCTTTCCGCCGCAAAAAAAATTGCCGACATTTTCGGAGCGATCCGCCACCTGGTAATTAATATTGATCTTGCAAAAATAGGCGGCTCCGCGCTTACGGATAAGATCGAAGTTCCCAAAAACAGAATTCAATCGGAAATGAAAACCGATATCCCGGTAACCTACGTGCCTGCAAGAAACACGATTTTTCTCTCTTACGCGCTTGCATGGGCGGAAGTTCTCAAAGCATCGAATATCTTTATCGGCGTAAACGCCATCGACTACAGCGGTTACCCTGACTGCAGGCCCGAATATATCGAAGCATTTGAAAAAATGGCAAACCTTGCCACAAAAACCGGGGTTATGAAAAAGACGACGATCAAAATCAGAACACCGCTCTTACAAATGACCAAGGCTCAGATTATTCAAAAAGGAATGGAACTGGGAATCGATTACAGCATTACTCACAGCTGCTACGATCCCTCTCCGGAAGGACTTGCCTGCGGGCAATGCGACAGCTGCATCCTCAGAAAAAAAGGTTTTCGAGAAGCAGGCGTAACAGATCCCACAAAATATTATTGATAAAAGAATGAAAATTGCATTCCTCCATTACCATCTGAAAACAGGTGGTGTAACAACCGTTATCCGCCGGCAGATCGCGGCGATTCAACATGATTGTGAAACCCTTGCCATTACCGGTGAAGCCGCCCCGGAATTTTCCGAACCGGTAACCGTTGTTCCCGGGATCGCCTATGACCGTAAAAACAATCCTTCCTCTTCACCGGAATCCACCGCATCTCAGATTATCGCCTCGATAAAAAAAAAGTGGCCCAACGGGTGTGATATACTCCATGTGCATAATCCATTACTTGCAAAAAATAAAAATTTTTTACAGGTGCTGAAGATCCTCCAGGCCGAAGGAATAAAGTTGTTTCTTCAGATTCATGATTTTGCGGAGGATGGACGCCCCCTGTCCTATTTTCCGGAAGAATATCCTGCGGACTGTCATTACGGCGTCATCAATTCAAGAGACTACAGGAACCTGCTCGAAGCGGGCCTTCTTAAAAAAGGGCTGCACCTGATACCCAACATGGTCAACCCGCTGAGTGATGAAACAGGGGATTGCGAACTGAAAAATTTTGTTCTCTACCCCGTAAGGGCAATTCGAAGAAAAAATATCGGCGAGGCAATCCTCTTATCTCTTTTTTTCAGGAACAGGGAAACCCTTGCGATTACCCTGCCTCCAAACAGCCGATCCGATATTTTAAGTTATAACGGATGGAAAAAATTTGTCAAAAAGGAAAATCTCCCTGTAGCGTTTGAAGCTTCCGCAAAATATGATTTTCCCGCTCTTGTAAGCGGCTCGAAATATCTGATTACAACAAGCATCACCGAGGGTTTTGGATTCTCCTTTCTGGAGCCCTGGACTGCCGGAAAGGCGCTCTCCGGCCGAAATTTACCGGATATCACGATTGACTTTCAAAAAAAAGGCGTGAGACTCGGCCGGCTGTATACCGACATAAACATACCGATCGATTGGATCGGCAAGCAAGAACTCTATCTGAAAATTAAATCGACCATTGCAGAGGCTTGCGAGCTTTTCAAATACTCCTCTGAAAACCTTGATATAAAAACCATCTTTGAAAAAATGATTGCGAAAAACCGGGTTGACTTTGGACTGCTTGATGAAAATTTTCAAAAACAGGTCATATCAAAAGTCCTTTTTTCAAAAAAATATTCAGATCAGCTTGTTTCCGTGAATCCGTGTCTTTTGAATTTCAATGGTTCCGCTTCAATGGATCTGATAGAACAAAACAAAAATACAATTCTTAAAAACTACGGAACAGAAATTTACAGAAACAATCTTTTGAAAATTTATAAAAAAATTCAAAAGAACAGGGTTGTTCAGCATATTGACAAGACCAAACTTTTTTTCCTGTTCCTTCATCCGGAAAGGCTCAATCTCCTGAAGTGGAGCGATTATGTCGAATCATAATGCGTATCATGTAAATCGAAAACCCCTCTATCCCATTGCTACGGGCCTGCACCCGAAAGGCCGTCTTCCGGAAACGGTAAAGGCGATCCTGTTTGATATCTATGGCACCCTGTTTATCAGTGACTCCGGTGATATCGGGAATGCGAAAAAAGAATTAAAAAACAAGGATCTCCTTGAAAAGCTTTTCAACCGTTTTTCAATAAACAAACCGGTGGATAAAACGTTAAATCATTTCTTCCAAACGATCGAAGAGGCACACGCCAGACTGAAAAAAAGCGGAATTGATTTTCCGGAGATTGAAATTGACCGGATATGGATGGAAGTCCTGGGAATCGATGACAGGGAAACCATTCATCACTTTGCCGCCTCGTATGAAATGATTGTAAATCCGGTTTTCCCGATGCCCCATCTTCCGGAAACACTCGCCTTCTGCAGAGAAAAAAATATTTTAATGGGAATCATCTCCAATGCCCAGTTTTTTACCCTGGACCTGTTTGCCGCTTTTTTAAATGCTGAGCCCGGAAAACTTGGATTTGACCCGGATCTGATGTTTCTGTCCTACCAATTCGGATATGCGAAACCATCATTGTTTCTCTTCCAGAAAGCAATATCAAAACTTGCCGAAAAAAACATCACACCGGATGCGGCGGTTTATGCGGGCAATGACATGTTGAACGATATCTATCCTGCCCGGGAGGCGGGATTTAAAACAGCTCTTTTCGCGGGGGATAAACGATCTCTCAGATTGAGGAAAGAAGACCCGCGCTGTCAAAACGTGACGCCCGATATCGTGATCACGGATCTGATTCAGCTTGCAGATCACCTTGCATAGAACCGTTTTTACTCTTTCCAGAGATCCACATCAATCAGTCCGATTCTGGCTGCATACCTGACCAGTTCCATTGTACCGCGCAGACCGAGTTTTTTCATGATGTTCGCTCTGTGATTTTCTACGGTTTTGGGGCTGATAAAAAGCCTTGAGGCGATCTCCTTTGGAAAAGCGCCCTCGGCCAGCATGCGCATCACCTCCTGTTCCCGGGGCGTGAGAGAGCTATAATCCCCATCGGATATTTTCGCCTCCTTTACAGGGATCTGCATTAATTTTTCAATCACTTTATGGGAAACCGAGCTGTCCATAAAATAATCCCCCTTTGAAACCGTTTCGAGCCCCTGAAGAAGACGTTCGGAAGCGGAATCCTTGGACACATACCCGGTTGCCCCGGCCTGGAAGGCTTCAGCGATGTAATCGATCTTGGAATGCATGCTGACAATGAGGATATACGCTTTCGGCAACAGTTTCCGAACATCATATGTCAGATTAATACCGCTTATATCGGGCAGCGAGATATCAATCAGAACGATATCCGGTTTTAACTGCCCGGCTTTCGTGAGTCCTTCGTGCCCGGTTCCGGCTTCTCCGATCACTTCAAATCTGCGGTCTCTTTCAAGCATGGACTTCAAACCCTCACGGAAAAGAGGATGATCATCAACAATCAAAATACTCTTTTTCTGCTTCACACATATCCTCCATCGCTATGAGCATGGTTGTATCGGTTATCGGGCTGGTCTGATGCAACGATGTTTCCTTTCTAAAATAGATTTTATCTGAAATCAATCCTCTTTGGGGACAATTGCATGGAACCGGTTTCAAAACCGCTGTCTTGCTGTTTGCCTGAGGAAGACCGCTTTCGCCATATGCACAAAAAGGAACCGTTGTCGGCTCCTTTTTCAAATGGGAAAGACTCTAATAAAATGATGTAACATGGAAAGCGCATCCAAACTGCGGTATCATATTCTATCGGATTGAAAACGATTTAATGTACGGTGTGAACTTCAACCTGGTATTCAAAAATGCTGCCCAGAATCTCCATGATCAATTCAAAAGAGAGCTCATTCATAACCTGTTCCGGCCATCCCAGAGATTCAAGGGCATGATTTACAGAGGTGACCGTGAGACTGCCGCCACATTCAACGATATGGATTACATCAACAATAAACTGCCGGATCTCAAAATGTTTCAAGCCTCGGGCGACCAATATGCTGAGGAGTGTTTCACAACTGTTTTTAATATTGTCTATCTCACATAAAAAATATTCCGGCAGCGCTCTTATTTTTTGAGAATTTTTTTTTGATCTCACTGCTTGTTTACCCCCTTTATTCAAAAAAAATCCGGTGATATCCGCAATGAAAAAAACAGGCCGTTGTCACGATCTTTCGGAGCTATCAAATTACTATCATGTTCATTTTGCGTGTCCATAAGACGATCATCTTATTTTTATGGGAAAAAATCCCGGGATCGGGATTCTTTCCCAAATTCAAACTTTTATCCGACGCTGAACAGCACAGGCCGATGCTGAACAGCACATGCAATTTTTTCGGTTGACTATCAGATACTTGTTGAGGTAGAATGCATTCAAAATTTTTCAATGCCCGGATCAACACGGTTTCTCCATATTCAGCTAAAAAAAATCATGATACACTCAGAAGCGCACGAAAATTTACCATCACATCGTTCTTCCCAATTTCATATTCCGCGAAAGTCTAATAAGCCGGCAGCAGTACGCCTTTGAGAAATTTGGCAAAATAACGTTTTAAGAAAAGGCATAAAACAGCTGAAACAATACGTTCACCTTTCCGAGTCCTTTTTCCACACGGATTCACCGCGAGAGCAGGTGGAACGGCAGAACCGGAATCACGTTACCCGTTGATATAGAAATACTTTTTATATTTTTGAGCGTAAAAACAAACACACAGGGAGGAAACAATGAGTGATTTTTTGAAAAATCTCAGAGGCGGTCAGGATAATCAGGCAGGCCGATACCGGAGCAAACCCTATAGTCAGGGAAACCGTCCCTATTCCGGTAATGAAAAAAGGGTCGGAATAGAAAGAAGGTCGGAAAAACATTACAAACAGCATTCAAAAGAAGTTCTTGCTGAAATGCTTTATGAATTATCTCCCGCGATCAAGATATTCCTTGAGAGCATTGCCGAGAACCAGAAGCGCCTGGCTGAAGTAGAAGAGATCAGAGCCAGGGCGGAAGAAAAGAAATCAAAGGCATTAGAGGGCTTATTGGAATTTCTGAAATCAGAAGGCATGGAAAAGCTGATGAGTTCAAAAGAAAGCGGCGAAAAGAGAAAGAAAACAAAAAAACCGTTTGATGCAAACCGAAAAAAAATTATGCAGGTCATCGCCAATATGCGCAACAAGGGAGAAACCTTCGACAAGATCGCCCTTTACCTTGAAAATGAAAAACTTCCAACATTCTCAAACCGGGGACAATGGCATGCCCAGACGGTGCACAGGTTATACCAGGATCATATTCTTTCCTGATTGCCGTTCTTCAATCAACAGATCGCAGCCATGCTTTCAATTGCCCGGTACGCTGCTACTCCTGTAATTCTTTCAGATCAGCGTAATAATCGAGGACATCTGGATTCAGTAATGCATCCCGATTTAGAACAGGCTTTTTTTCAACAATCTTTTTGACGGCGAGTTCAACCTTTTTCATGTTCAAGGTATACGGAATGCCAGGCACACTCAGAATTTTTGCCGGGACATGCCGGGGAGATGCATTTTGTCTGACGGTTTGTTTGATTTTCTGTTTCAGGTCATCGTTTAATTCATATCCGTCTTTCAATTTGACAAAAAGAACTACCCGGACATCATCTTTCCAGCTCTGTCCGATAACGAGGCTGTCTTCGATTTCATCAAGCTGTTCCACATGACGGTACAATTCGGCTGTCCCGATTCGAACGCCTCCGGGATTCAGGGTTGCATCGGATCTGCCTGAAATCGCGACACCTCCCCGATCATTGATTTCAATAAAATCACCATGCCTCCAGACGTTGGGATACACATCAAAATAGGCGGCGTGATATTTCTTGTTTTCCGGATCATCCCAGAAATAGATGGGCATGGAAGGGAAAGGCGCAGCGCATACCAGTTCTCCCTGCTGATTCATAACAGGCTCTCCCTGATCATTGAATGCCTGAACCTTCATGGCAAGACCGCGGCATTGCAATTCCCCGGCGTAGACAGGTCCCATTGGATTTCCAAGAGCAAAACAACCGTTTAAATCCGTTCCACCCGAAATCGATGACAGTTGAACATCCGGCTTGATATCGCTGTAGACAAACTTGAATCCCTCGATGGAGAGCGGAGATCCCGTGGAGAGAATCGTTCTCAATGACGAAAGATCATAATCTCTGACCGGTTTGACTTCGGTGTTCTTCAAAGCGGTCAGATACCCCGCACTGGTTCCAAAAACCGTAATTTTCTCGTCCTGGGCCATCTGCCACAAAACACCTGCATCCGGATGAAAAGGATTGCCGTCATACAAGATAACCGTTGCTCCGGTTGCCAGAGAACTGGTCAGCCAGTTCCACATCATCCACCCGCATGTGGTAAAATAAAAAATGGTGTCTTCCCGTTTCAAATCCGTATGAAGCCTGAGTTCCTTCAGATGATGAATCAGAATACCGCCTGCAGGCTGCACCATGCATTTCGGAAGGCCGGTGGTTCCGGAAGAATACATGATATACAAGGGATGATCAAAAGGAAGCTGCTGAAAATCAATTTCAGATCCGGCTGTACTCCGGCCGTACTCATGAAAACCGATTGCATTCCGTACCGTTTCAATACCCGGCTCCTGATTGACATAAGGGACAACCACGACTTTCTCCAGGGAAGGAAGCTGCTCAACAATATCGGAAATCGGTCCAAGCGAGTCGATGGCCTTTCCTTTGAAAAAGTACCCGTCGGCTGTAAAAAGCACTTTCGGCTGAATCTGGCCGAACCGGTCCAGAACGCCTTTAATTCCGAAATCAGGCGAACAGGATGACCATGTCGCGCCGATACTGGTAGCGGCCAGCATGGCGATTATGGTTTCCGGCCTGTTGGGCATAAAACCCGCCACGCGATCACCGGCCTGCACCCCTGACGCCCGCAAGGCTCCAGCCACACGCCCAACTTCGTCATAGAGTTCCGCATAGGTTATCCTGGTTGATTCCCGGCCTTCGCTCTTGAAAACCAGAGCGGTCTTCTCATCACGATAGCGCAGGAGATTCTCCGCAAAATTGAGACGGGCGCCTGCAAACCATTTCGCACCGGGCATTTTGTCAGGGTCATCGACAACCTGAGTATAAGGGGCGGAGACCTTGATATCGGAGAAATCCCAAAACGTTTTCCAGAATTCTGCAATATTTTCAATGGACCATTCATACAACGGAGCATACTCCGTAAACGTTTTACCATACTTCGCGTTCACAACATTCATAAAACGGTACATATTGGTTTTTTGAATTCTCTCTTCCGAAGGTTTCCATAAACATTCAGCCATGATATTCCTCCCGCGGTGACAACCGGTCTTTTTATGCACTGAAAAATAATAAAAATATCTTCTATCCAGGTTCTGTTTTCAAGTATTTTTTCCGGCCCATACTGATCGAGCGCTCGGTCGTTTGAAAACAATTACCATTGAATGATTTTATTTGTCAAGACGTTTTGCAGGGATTCCGACTAAAAACAGGCCCGCCGCCACAACCCGGATTTGAACCATCTCAGGACAGGATCACCCGGGATGAGTCTTCCCGGTTTAAGAATATTGCGTTTAGAAATATTTTCACATAGTCACTTTTCAAGACTTGTGGTATACGTTAAAGTATTATCGATACCATAAAATCAATGCACCGGTCCTTTCAGATCGGTTTTCCATGAATTTGTCCGGCTGAAAAAAAGGGCGTGGTCCTATTAAATCTCATCCGAATGAAGCGAAAAAGCGATGAAAAATCTATCCGGATCCATCTTCAACCTCGTCCCCCCTTTCCGCCGGGCGGAGGCCGCGTACTCCGCTCTCTGCTGTGGGGCTGGAAGAAGAGTCAACGATGGGAAAAAAACCGGGCTTTCAGATGAAAACAATCCCTGATGCCCTAGGATTCGAACCGGTCATCCCAGTGGCGGCTTGTCAAGGAGGTGTTTCACATGCGAGAAAACAAATATGAACTCAAAGTGCTGATGCTGGATGCCGCCACCGGTTTTTACCGCATGCAGCGCTACCGAATCGGTGATTTTTTCGGCCCCGTGGACATGGGCATTCATCTGGCCTTCAGGCATAACGCCTTGACCATCGGTGCAGGGCTTTTGGCCGGATCTATTTTTCCCGGTTCCAACCGGCTGATCTTCGCCGGGATTTCCCCCTGCTGGCACGGTTTCTACATCTCCTCGATGGGCGGTGCGGCCCTGGTTTTTGACAACCTCGGCATCAACATGCTCAGCCTGACGGGAAAAGCCCAACGGCCCTCCATCCTGTACCTGAATCGGAACCATGGTGAAGAAATCGAGGTGGAGCTGGTCCCGGTGGAACCCGGACCCATCTGGGAACAGGGAAGCAAAGGGGTGTATGCCGTTATGGACCATGCCATCGGGTTGTTCGGAAAAAAATATGAAAACGACCCAAGAGTCCTGGCCGTGGGCCCGGCTGCCTGCTTCACCGATTTCGGCGCCATCGGGTCTGCGCCGGTGAAAAAGGGCCGGGTGACCCCGGTGGACACCTGGGCCGGACGAGGAGGATTCGGCAGCAAGCTGTTCCAGGAGCACGGCATTGTGGGCATCATCTACGGAGGAACCCATATCGGCGATGATTTCCGCGATCGGTCCGTGGCGGATCGATGGTTCCAGGACAAATTTAATCAACGGATGGCCGCCAAAGACATGGAAGCCACCACCAAGTACCGTTACGACCCGAAATTCAATACAGGCGGAACGTTTGGCGTGAACTACGCCGGTATGGACGGCGACATCCTGGCGTTCAATTACCGCACCATCTACTGGAGCCAGGAAGCCCGCCGGGACCTGCACGAACGCTTCATCCTGAATCATTACCTCAGGCAGTTCAATCAGGAGACCATAGAAACCAAGCAGCAGCACAATTGCGGTGAGCCTTGCGCGGCGGTCTGCAAAAAAATGAACGGCCCCTTCAAGAAGGACTATGAACCCTACCAGACCTTGGGACCCTTGTGCGGCATTTTCGACCAGCGGGCCGCGGAAAAGCTCAATCACCAGGCGGACCGCCTGGGTTTCGATGCCATCTCCGTGGGTGGAATCCTTTCCTGGCTCATGGACTGCCTGGACGATGGCCTGATAACACCCCCGGAATTGGGTGTGGATCAAGCACCCAAATGGGAGATGGCGGACTTTGACGTGATCGGCGATTCCATGCACAATGCCGAACTGGGCATGGCGCTTCTGAATCAGATGATCCTGCCCGACGGAAAAATACCACTGCAATTCGGAGCCCGGAAATTGGCCCGCCGGTTATCGCGGGAGAAGAGCCGCCAGGTGCTTGACCGGTTTGTATACAATGCCTTTGCCCGCCAGGGCTGGATGGTTCCCAACCAGTACTGGACCCCCGGCGCTTATGCACCCATGGCCGTCATGGGCAGATATTACATGCACTACGGCCGGGATTTCCTGCCGCCCCGTGAACTGGGGAGAGAAAATGCCCGGCGCATGCTCAAGGAACTGATGCTGGACAATCTCGGGATCTGCCGTTTTCACCGGGCATGGGCGGAAACCCTGCTTCCCGACATCGTGGAAAACCTCTTCGAAGAAAGGGATGCGTTTCTGCGTTCGATCACCCTGACCGCAAGCCGCATCACCAGCCGAAACGCATCGGTGTTCTGGGAGTCCGCACGCAACATGGATATGGTGTTCGAATTCCTGAAAAACAAAAAACAGGTCGATGGGGTCAGCCACCCTGAACTGGATCACTGGATTGGGTTTTTCGCGCAAGACAAACATGCTGCCGCCTACGAATTCTGGTACGAAATCCACAAAGGCATTCATGAAATGCTTCGTGAATATCCCGT
>CAZOEW010000103.1:0-11429 GCA_964578935.1 uncultured Desulfobacterales bacterium
CATTACGATTTTATCTTTTTCAGACAGTGCGTTGAAATCTTCTTTCAATACGGAAGCTGTCAGCAGCGTATTGTTGAGAGGGTTGTTGAGTTCATGGGCGACACCGGCTACGAGGGTTCCGATTGCTCTCAGTTTGTGGGACTCCAGAAGAATTTCATGTCTGTGATTGATTTCATTTGTCATCCGGTTGAAGGCTTCCGCCAGTTTTGAAAATTCATCCCGGTATTTTCGCACCGGAACAATGGGTGAGAAATCGCCTTCTCCGATTCGTTTCGTATAATCCATAAACCGGTTCAGGGTCATCATCAATTGCCGGACAAGAGAAATAATAACAAATACGATCAGAATCAATAAGATGGAGATGAAAAAGAAAGGGACTCGTTTTGCCAGCAACAGCATGCGAGCTACGGTGTTTCTTTCTTTTGTAACAAATTCTTCGGCAAATGAAACCATCTGACTGCCATACTGACGAAGCATGGGTACGAGAAGTTCTTTTGTTTGATCATCCCCGGCTTCACCAAGCAGAACAAGCTGCTGGTGATATTTGGACATATAGAGGATCATTTTATCAAAACGATTTTTTCCAAGGATATTTTCAATTGGTTGACTATGTTCTGTCAGAATCGCTTCAGCCCTTCTCAGGTGCTCCAACGCGTCATTCAGATCGGTGCTGTATAAAAGATAATTTTTTTCAAAACGGCGGGCTTGCTGGATTTCAACCATATAATTATCTGTAATTTTAAGAAAGTCTATTTTATCTTCAAGCTGTGAGAGTATCCAGTAGGACCAGCAGGTGATTGCGAAGCATAAAATAAAAAAAAGAGAAAATGAAATGGCAATTTTGGCTCGAATGCTTTTTGAAGGGCGGTTTCTTAAAGGAAGATTCTCCGGAGTTTCATTATTATCCGCATTCTGGGTATTCGGTTGATTAACATTGAAAGATTGCAAATCCATGGGAATCTTTTCTTTCCGTTTCGAGATTTTAATTTGCCCTGTATGATAGCATTTTGATCAGGCGATGACTATGAAAATATGCTGTATTTTCCCTCCAGAAAGTATGTTGAGTAAAGTTTTATATCGGTATCGTTTTTCAGCGCCGCATCGAGCTGCCTCGCACATACCATAAGCCGGCCAAGGGTTTCCAGTGAATTCTCGGAATCATTCTGTGGATACCCTCTATACCAGGCGGTAACCAGATCTCCCTGCTGATCCACCCCGAAGCCCGAATCCCGAAGTACGGACACGAGAAAACGGGCGCGTCTTATTCTATTTTTATCACTGGCTCCCCCCCCTCTGAACCTGAAGTGTACATGATTGTTTTCCGTTCCCGGACCGATCATTGCGTCGACCATCGCGTAATGGTAGGCAAATCTGGCGTTTAAATTGATGTAGTCCTTTGCAACGATCAGATAATTCCTGTCCGAAGGACGTCTGGGACCTTTCTTTAAACTGAGAACGGTTTCCCGAAAATCAGATGGCAGGCCCGCCATCTCATTTTTCCACCGATCAGGCCAGGATATTCGTTTGTCAGATATACCGCGCCATAATGCCTTGAACGGCCTGCTTGCCACATCTTCCGGTTTAACCTTTTTCATTTCCACGGGAGCTGACTGGTCAAGATCAATCATCTGAAATTTGATAGGCAGTCCGGTTTGAAGCTCCCGGCTTTTTTTATTCCATCCCCGCTTATGCTCATCGCCAAATCCAAACATGGACCGGACAGACATTTCATGCATGAACCGGAGCGTGTCGTGGATCGATTTGCATGATTTCGGCCTGAATGACGGCTTGTCCGGATCAATAAGGTTCAGCCTGAGAACGAGATCATACAGGGGGCCTGATTTTTTATGGCGGTCTTTTGCCGCGATCCGGGCAAGGACTCTCTCTCTTATGCCGGGCCAGCGAATACCGCTGTATATCGTTCGTTTTGTCGCGTTAATGCTGATTACATTTTTTCCAAGGAGTATCTTCGCATTTTTCCCAATCCGGAAAATGCAAGGTATGGAAAATTCTCTGACCAGGGTCGCGAGGTGGCCTGCCGGATTTCCTTCCATGACAAGCAATGCCGCAATTTTCGGCAATATAACGGCAAGTTCCGGCCGAGGCTTTTCCACAACCGCAATAACACCTGTCGGCACGCTGGATGCGGCTGATTTATCTTCTATAAACCATACCGGACCTTCAGCCCTGCCCGGGAAGATGGTAATGCCGCCTTCAAGTATGGGCAGCGTGTCTTTTTTCTTTGACAGTCTGCCGACAGAGGCTTCCTTCTCAGAATAAGCAATGTTCAACTGGCGCGCCTGAAGGAGGTGGATTTTTTCGTCAGCATCCAGTGCCCATTCGATATCCAGGTCGTAGCCGAAGAGATCAGAAGCCTTTATGGCGATATCCGCAATTTCAAGCAGTTTATCCTTACGGATATAGGTTTCAGCGGAATCTGTTTTGGAATCATCGGAAGCGGGTACTATTTTTTGCAGTTTTGGATGCGGTTTTTTTGAGATAACAAAGGTATCCGCCTTTACTTCTCCCCGTATCATTTTATTGGAAAGACCGGGTACGGCGTTAATCACCATGCTGTTTGAATCCGGGTGTTCCATATCGGAGGTGTATGCAACTCCTGAAGCAACCGGATTGATCATCGGCATAAAAAGAACAGCCATGGGTGTATCGACTTCGCTGAATCCGGTATGCATCCGATAGGTAACCGCTCGATCCGAAAATCGGCTTGCAAGAACGTTTTTGTAAGCGCTGACCAGATTTTCGGTTTTGATTTGGAGTTCAGTATCGAACTGACCTGCAAATGAATACGTTCCATCTTCGCAGACAGCTGAAGATCTTACCGCCCAGGTTGCATTGCGGGAAGCTTTCATAATACGTTCGGCGTGTTTCTGGATTGCATGTTCAATTTCTTCCGGAACGGTTGCTTCTCTGATCCACTGGCGTATGGTCCGGGTCCTGGATCGAAACTGATCCTGATCTGTCGTTACATCCAGATTATTTAAAAGAAGACGTATGCGATGATGCAGATTGTCTTCGTCAAGTATTCGATTATATGCGGTTGTGGTTACCACAAATCCGGCTGGGACCAGATTTGTAAAATGCTTTCCGAGAAGCCAGACGCTGGATGCTTTTCCACCGATAAGTGTCGGATCCGGAGATTCCAGGCTGTCCATCATGAGCACCAACGGATAATTTCGCAAGGTTTGCTCTTTTTTAAACAGCAGATCTGTTTCATTCCGTAACCAAAAGATTTTTTCATACAGGTCTGAATAACGATTTTTCGTGAGCAGATTAAGCTCCTGAGCCATAAGAAGGGATTCAGTGAAAAGTTTTCGAATCGGATGTTTTATCCTTTCATCATAGTGGTGCATATGGTTCAGATCCGCTTCGAGATCACTCATGATTTGAAGTGCTTCTCCATTTTTATTCAACAATGACCGAAGTGTTTCATAGCGAAGTCTGAAAGGATAATCCATTTCATACTTCATGCTGTTTCCGGAAATTAAAGACATCATGATCCTCCCTTACCCGGACAAACCGGAAGCCTGCAGGGGTAATAAATTGTTTGGCAATCTTGTCGGCCGACTCAAGACATTACGATCTCAGTTCTTTTGTCGCGCGTTTTATGATTTCTCTCAGATCGCCCGGCTTAAATGGTTTTGCGATAAAATCGAAAGCGCCTTTTGAAAGCGCTTCCCTGGCCACCTCAACGGTTGCGTAACCGGTGATGATAATGACTTTTGTGCGGCTGGATTTCGCGAGAATCTGTTCCAGGATTTCAATGCCGTCAATTTTTTCCATTCGGATGTCGGTCACCACAATATCAAAAGGTTCTTCCAGAAAACGGGCAAGGGCTTTTTCACTGTCTTCAAACGTTTCAACAATGTCACCCGTTTTTTCCAGAGCGGGTTTAAGACGTTTTCCCACAATATTTTCATCGTCAATGACCATAATCCTCAGTTTTTTTTCGCTCATGGTTGCTTTCCTCCCTTTGATAGTGAAACATGGTTCGTCAATTTTGTCCGGCGCTTTGGCGAAGGAGATTACCGCCTATTGTAATGAGGCTGTCTTCGATTGTTTCAGCAGATACAGATCGCTGCCAGGAAAGCCGGCCGTATGATGTTGTTTCCGTATGAAAGCCATGTGGAATAATATGATCGGCATTTAAAGAGTTATCCGTAAAAACAAAGAGGTAATCCAGATTTTTATAGCCACTTATCACTGCATCAAGACGGAAACTGAAATCCGAGTTTAAGGTATTCAGGCTGATCTCATGCTCACTTGCCGCAACGGCCCATGTAACAGGGTTTGCGCTGTAAGTCGATGAGGTCGATGAACCATAATCGGCGATATCCAAAAGCAGCCGTTTAAGTGGGACATTTTCAATATCATCAAGTGAACGGGGCTCTTTGACTGGATTGACAGGGTCTTCCCATAACTCCATCAGATAAATCGTGCTTCCCGGGTTTTTCAATCCATTAAGCTGAAAAATGATTTCATCTTTCAGACTGCCCACCGACTCAATGCCCCCGATACCATTCAGCAATGTCTGTTTTGCCAAATTCATGACGGTTGTTTGCGATTCTTTTCCATTCAGCCATTCCAGCGTTTCTGACAGCAACCGGTATTCCGGATAGACCAAAGGGGTTTGTTCGGGGATACCGATGTCGGAACGCTCTCTCTTTTCCAAGGTGCTTTTTTGTTCAATCAGTTTTTCGGCTTTGAGTTTGTGCGTGTCATATTGCGCGTATAATAATTCACCTTTTTCCGGCGCAAGGGTACACGCGTCATATACAACCATTCCAAGCTTTTCGATAACGCTGTCGATCAGAGAGGTTACATAATGACGGTCGAGAATATATTCACCGCTGAGTTTTTCATTTCCGTCTTCAAAAAGATCCAGCAGGGCGGTAGTGTTCTCAAGGAGTTTTTTAAAGCGGATTGTCTGGATGCAAAAATCTCTGATTCCAGAATGCTTATGCCGGATAATATTTAATCTTTCTAAAATATTCATCGTCATTTTTTTCCATTTTTTTGTGATTAATATTCCAAGTGGTTGCCATGGATCGTGAAAGCCCCTGTATGATCAATTGCCGAAATTTTCGGCCCCACCATTAAAAAGATTTTTTGTTACGTGGACCTCTACGCAGCCCACTCCATTAATTTTACCGGCCAGGTTTTTGATGGCCATCACCTTTTCCTGTTTTTTCAGTTTCAATTCCTTTGTAAAGACCACTACGATACCATCCCGTGCCTGTACGTGAATGTCGCTCATTGATTTCAGAAGTACGATTCTCACTTTGGCGGCAAGCGCCAGATCGGATAAACACTTAATGGAATATGTCACGGGTTGAAATTTACGGTAGCCAACAGCGCCGGTGATGGTTTTAATCGCTTCACTTGAATCGATTTGATTAAGATTGATGACCAGATCGTACTGTGACGAGTCAGTCTCGTCTCGATTATATGCGGCGATCGACCATTTTCTCCGCTTCCGGGCTTGCATGTCCAGCCATTTTTTAGCCCGAGGTATGGGGATATCCTGTTGCTTGGCTATTTTTTCGATTCGTCGATTGTTGTCGTCAATGATACGGACTTTCAGGACGTGCGAAACACCCTGAACATATAAATGTGCGGCCAGCCCACTGCAAACGGTATTGTCTTCCTGGAGGCGATCGAGGACCTCCGCCTCAATGCAGGCGAGATAATACCGCCATCTTCGGGACAGCACCTTTTTAAAAAGTGACGGCGTTTTTTCCAGGGCTCCGCGCAATCTGCCGGCATCGATATGATGCTTTGTCTCAATATCCGTAAGGATTTGATCGTCCAACCGGTTATATTGATTTATCCCAACAATCGCTTCAGTGATTTCCTTTTCCGCTTCCTGAGAATTGGAGGAGATCAGTATAATGGGCATGATATTCTCCTTTTGTTCGGATCGAGGCTGAATGATCTTTTCCAACCAGATGGCTGCTCGAAAGAGGATCAAACCGCATCCGGTGGAATTGGTATGCCTGCGTGTACTTCCATATTGTAGATGCCTTTATTGATTTTACGTATATCTTCGATTTTTTTCGTCAGTTTGCCTGTCCCGTGCTCTTTGTTTTTCATATAGATCAATATGTTGCCATATTCACATGTTACAAAAACATCGGGAAAATCGTTTACAAGTTCGGCCTTTACATGACAGGCCAGCGCCAGGTCCTTTATTTTTTGTCTGCTTTTTTCCATTGTGACAAACCCTTCACTGCGGGCAGCCTGACAGATAAAATCCACTGCATTGTCAAGCGAGAGTTTGTCTATGCGGATCGTCAGATCATACAGTTCGCTGTCCCATGGGTCCTCTCCGTAAAGGTCATGGGTCCATTTGCGTCGCTGTCTGTCATCCTCCAGAATAAGGGCTCGGGCATTTTGGGCTGAGATTCCGTCTCTTTGCATTACATAGGCCAGACGGCTTTCAATGGCCGCTGTTATTCTCACTTTAAGAACGTGTTGTATCCCTTTGAGAAGTAAATGCCCGGCAAGCCCGTGGTAAATAATATTATCATTCACCACCTTTTCGAGCAGGGCAGAGCGAATATAGGCGACATAGGACTGTTTCCTGTGACGATAACGTTCCAGTATCCTCGGAGCATCGTGGATCGCTTTCTCCAATTTTATTTCCGGTATCTTAAATTGATTACTGGCATCCAACAGGATCTCACGGCTGATAATTTTATAATTAAGTTTTTCCGCCACTTTTTCGGCAACGGATTTTCCCATCGAAAAAGATCCTCGCGAAATGGTAATAATAGCCATTGGACAACTTCCTTCACGGGTTAGCAGTTATATGCCATAGATCAGACTTATCATTGCGATCATTACGATTATAAAGACAATGCTGACAAGCAATCCAGCTTTTATAAAATCAATTGTGCGATAGTGACCCGGCCCCATATAGAGCGCGTTGACCTGATGCGTGGGAAGCATAAAAGAGTTGCTTGTAGCCAGGCCAACGACCAAAGCAGCCATTCTGGGATCAGCGTTTGCCGCTATGGCCATATTTACAACCAGGGGCACCAGCAGCACGGTAGCACCAACGTTTGAAATCACCAGCGTAAACAGTGTCGACAGCACTCCGATAACGGTTAAAAGCACAAGGGGAGAGACGGTTCCGATAACGCTGAGAACACTGCTCGCAATCCATGCAGCCGTGCCTGTTTTTTCAGTAGCGATACCCAGAGGAATCAGGCCGGCCAGTAAAAAAATGGTCCGCCAGTCAACGGACTGATAGGCCTCATCAATGGTCAGCACTTGAGTTAGAATCATTCCCAGTGCTCCAGTCATCAATGAAACCGAAAGCTGAATTTTGAACACCATAATCATGATCAGTGCCACAGCGAGCCACAGGCCTGCCCAGATGGCTTTCCCGGGACGCATGTATTCCATGTCGGATGGAAGACTGAAGAGCAGCCCTCCATCCTGCTGCAATCCTTTAAGCCGTTTCCATGTCCCATAAAGGCTTACGACATCTCCGACCTGCAAACGAATATCATCGATTTTTACCCGGTAAGTCTCTTCATGACGGTATAAGCTTAAAGGGGTGACGCGGTATCGATCCTGGAAGTTTATTTCTTCCAGCGTCTTTCCCGCAAGCCCTGATCTGGGAGCGACAACCGCCTCAACTGTTCCGGAATTAAGACTGCTCAGGTTGTCTTTATACTGTTCAAGCTGATCTTTGAGTTTCATCCCTTCTGAAACAGCCATTCTACTGACATCTTTTTTTTGTCCGCTGACGACGAAGTCAATTCCCGATCGCACTTCCATTTCCGGAGATGGTGATATTACCTTGAAATCCGGGGGCTCGGTTATTGCTAAAACGTTTACCAGATAACGACGCCTCAAATCTTCAACGAGCAGCGGATCACGGTAATGTGTGAAATCATCCGGTGTTGACAATTCATAATAGTCTTCCATTTCGTTCTGGAGATTTTCGGTTCCATCGAGTTCAGCGACATCACTATCCGCAGCCTCATTGACCTTTCCTTGTGGAAGGATAAACCGCCCCAGCAGGATAAAACATCCAATGCCGCTGGCAACCAGCGCCAGTCCGATCGGTGTGACATCAAAGAGACCAAATGGTTTTAGATTGAAAGGCGCCAAGAGATCATTCAACAGAATCAGCGGGCTGCAGCCAACCAATGTAACCGTTCCCCCCAGAATGGCACTGAACCCGACAGGCATCAGCAGGCGGCTCAAAGGGATGTTTTGTTTTTTGCTGATTCGTTGGATAGCAGGTAAAAAAAGTGCGGCAGCACCAATGTTTTGCATGAAGCTCGAAATGAAGGCAACCGTTACAGAAATGGCAATGACGATGCGCGATGCACTGTTGCCGGCAATCCGCAACACCGGTGTGACAAGTTTGTTAATCATCCCTGTTCGATCCAGGCCCGCGCCAATGATGATAACGGCAATAATGGAAACAACGGCATTGCTGCTCAGGCCGATAAATGCTTCCTGGGGAGATACAAGGTGGAGAAGCGGCAAGGTTACCATCATGATAATGGCCACAACATCTACCCGGACCCATTCGACAATAAACAGAAAAATCGCCAGCCCGATCATGACCATTACCATAATCATCTCAAGAGTCAAATTTTCCATATTCAATCCACTCCGCCCTGCTTTAAATTGTTTTGAAAAAATGAAGAATTTTTGGTTTTAAGCTGCTTTTTGTGTTTCTCCTTAATTGCCGGTCTTATAACAGGGCATTGGATCGTTGATTTCACTTTTGTAAACCAGTGATCTGTTTTTTTCTTTTTTTGACCGGTAACAAATCCCTCTCTGCCGCCCCACACAATGGTGACAAGCGAGGGATTGAGCGCAAGGTGCTTTAAAAATTCAGAGGCCTTGTCACCATAACCGAAGTGGCCCCGGGTATGAATGCCTTCCGCTGTTATCATATCGAGTGTTTGCCGCAGGATGTCCGGATCAGCGGTATCTTTCTCGGATTTGCCGGAGATATGATCTACGAGCATCAAAACGGAAACGGAACAGCCAATCCTCTTTGCCAGTTTGATGGCATAACAGGTGCTTTCCGGGTTGAATATCCCATCCTCTAAAAGGAGAAGAATCCATTTTGTCGGCATCATATCCTTTTCCCCGGTGGCAAAATGAACGGATAAAACAATCGAGGTCTCTGCCTCTCCGATGGTTTTTTTCAAGATGATCTGACCATCTGATCGCAATTTGAATGCCAGAAGTGTAAAATTAAAAAATTCTTTTAAATCAGGTAGGTTGTAAAATCATCGGTTGGAAGATATTGTTGCAATATGCAACAGGCGATGGGAATGGACTGACAACTTGTTTGATATTCAAGGGATACCATTCAATTGCAAAACGCAACATATTTTGTTGCATTTTGCATCATTTTACTCGTCTTCAAATTCGAACCGTTTAAGCTTTCGATACAGGGATACGCGATCGATGTTGAGTATTCTAGCAGCTTCGGTTTTATTGTTTTTCGCTCGGTCAAGGACCCAGCGGATATATTCCTTTTCCATTTCTTCAAGCGATTTCAATTTTTCATCCTGGTGATGAAAGGTGTAAAGATCATATTCTGTTAAATCCTTTGGCAGGTTTTTAACATGGATCATTGGATCGCGAGCCATTGAAACGGCATGTTCAACAATATTTTCAAGCTCGCGAATATTCCCGGGATATCCATAACTGCTTAACATCCCGATGGCCTCATCTGAGAATCCCGTGATGGTCTTCCCGACTTTTTTTGAATATCGTTTTAGAAAATGAGATCCCAGGAGAGGGATATCCTCTCTGCGCTCACTCAGATTCGGCATATGAATGGGTATGACATTCAAGCGAAAGTACAGGTCCTGTCTGAAATACCCGCCGGAACAGAGCATTTTTAAATTTTTATTTGTAGCAGCAATGATCCTGATATCAACCGGAATGGATTTTGTCCCACCCACCCGAAGCACCTCCCGTTCCTGGATTACCCTTAACAGCTTGACCTGCATCGTGCCGGGCATATCCCCAACTTCATCTAAAAATACAGTCCCTTTATCAGCGCTTTCAAGCAGGCCCGGCATGCTTTTGGTCGCGCCTGTAAAGGCGTCTTTTTCATGCCCGAAAAGCTCATTGGCAAGTAGTTCCTCCGTAAACGAGGCGCAGTTAAAGGCAAGAAACTTTTCTTTTTGTCTTGCGCTTGATTCATGAATGGCGCGAGCCACCAGCTCCTTTCCTGTTCCGGATTCACCTGTGATCAGCACATTTGAATCGGAATCTTTAATCCGCTGGATCAGCTTTTTGATTTCAATGATTTTCGGGCTTGTCCCGATTATGGAAGGGAACTCATGACCTGTGCCGGCTTCAAGCTCATGGACCTTTGCGGTTAACTCGATTTTTTCAACAGCGCGTTTCACGATGTTGCGCACTTCGTCCGGTCTGATCGGTTTTTGGAGATAATGGAATGCACCCTGTTTCGTTGCATCAATCGCTGTATCCACCGATCCATGACCGGTAAGAATGATAACCTCTGTCTCAGGAGCTCGTTTCTTTGCCGCCGCAAGCACATCCAGGCCGCTGATCACATCGATGACCAGATCCGTTAAAATGATACTGAACGTCCAGGAATTTATTAGTTCAAGCGCTTTTTCGCCTTTTGTTGTGGATTTTACCTCATATCCTTCCGTGTTCAAAATCCGTGAGAGCGATTTCAGCGCGATGGCCTCATCGTCAATGACCAGAACCGAAATTCGTCTGTTCGATAGTTTTCGATTGTTTTTTTCATTCATAGTATCGAAAGGCTGAATTGAGATATTTTTATTTTATTCCATAATGCATCGGATCTTTTTACGCAAGCTCATCCACAGCCTCTCTCATCAGTTTTCCAATTTCCAGCTTTCGGGGGCATTTTTTTTCCGCTTCCGCATAATTCAATTTTACCAGTTGCGTTCTGATTTTTTCAGGTATTTTTTTGAAACCGTCAATAGCGCGTCCACGTTCCTGATAGCTTCGGCAGTACATCAAATAACGCATCACATCCCCAACAGGAGCCCTGTTTCGGATAACGGATTCGCAGATGGCGGAACAGCCGGCGCAATAACTTGAACTGGTTTTTAAGGCATAGTGATGAAGTTCCTGCCTGTCCCGGGCGGACAGCTTTGTTTGATTCAGAGCCGCGGCAACATTGGACATCAAAATGGTTGTATTCGGCATTTCCGAGCATATGCTTGAAATTTGGGGATTTCCCCAGACCACTTTCAGCTTGGCCTGAAATTCGGTATACCCTTTTTTCAGAAAATGTTCGGCAAGTTTCATCTGACTCGCAGTATCCGTTCCGATCTGCCCTCCGGCCTGTGTTTTCATGGCGGTCAGGCCGATTCCCTTTTTTGCGCATGCGTCAACCGCGTCTTTCATTTTTTTATAAT
>CAZOEW010000103.1:11529-13150 GCA_964578935.1 uncultured Desulfobacterales bacterium
CCATTGAATGTTTTGGAATATTTCAGATGCATGTAGAGGTATTTATTGATCATCCATCCCATGCCGGCTTCCGTATACTCATAATGCTCGTATTCGCCCCATTCTGAAAACGGCTGTTCCGATTTGATCCGAAAAGCAAGCCATAAAGAATCAAAGAGTTCTCCCTCGATTTTAATCCCGGGCAGCCAGTAGTTTTCATCCTCTTTCTGTTTTACCCCCCATTCCGGCGTCAAGGAAAGCTGTTCGGAAAAGAACTGTAATGGAAGCGCGACAATATAATAGATTTGCTTTTCCTCTCCTCGCGCATACCTGCTCAGGAGCGGGTTATATAAATTCCCCATAAAGCGGGTTTTGGCCTGGAAGGTAACGTGGTCTGAAATCGGTATGTCGAGTCCGGCAAAGGCTGCCGGAGCTTCAGCATACGCGAACTCTCCCTGAAGGAGCCAGTTGGACGGCAGTGTCCAGTTCGCAACCATGCTGACTTCATTGCCCTGGCTGATCTCGGCCCTTGACGCGTCATAAAAGGGGTTGGTGTTATCATAAACATACATCAAACCCGCTTTTCCTTTATGAAGCCGATAGGTTTCTGAAACGCCGAAATATCGGGCATCAACTTTTTGAAAATCCGAATATTCAATAACAGCGTGGTTGAATATGCGGGTTTCAAAATTGCCGTAAAAATTAGCGTATCTTGCGCCTCCTGCCGGATAGGTTGAGACGAGGAGGCCGCTTCCCCATGTTTCGGAATGATATCGTCCCAGATCCAGGGCGTGTCTTGTATCCCTGTAACGGATAACCGGCAGGAAAAGAGTATCATACGTTGATTCGGAATACCAGAGAACGCGGCCAAAAAGACCGGTTGTAGCGGTTCCGCGCAGAAATTCGAAATCCCACAGGGTTTCCAGTTCGGTTACGGGGCCGCTTTCACTTACGGTGGGAGTCGCTCCGCTGCTTGCATCAACCGGGCTGTTAATCTCCTGGGGTTCGAAAAATTGTTTCCAGCTCTGGTAGCCCTGTCTGACATAACCGCTCCATTCAGAAAAGGCGATATTGATATCCAAAAGAACAATCAAAAGGATTGTAATCCATGCAATCACTTTGTTCATGGGGTAGCCTGGCTGGTTGCATCGACTTTGAGAAGTTTGATGTTGATTTTTTGAATCAATGATTCCCAGTCATCCGCGAGGTCAACCGGGAGATTGCTGATTTCGTCGGAATATTTTTTATGGATAAACGATCGTTTTGCCGTTGCCGGGATCTGGTTGTCCGTGAGATCGTACCGTTTCATTTCCGGATAGTGAATCACCTCTTCCAGTTTTCCATCTGCATCCAGTACGACCCATAACTGACTGCTGTTTTCTTCGGTTTCCATGATTTTGATAATTTTTTCGATTTTTCCGTAATCCGCGAGAGCAAAATAGGTCTGTTTTTTGAAAATGACTTTTACGATGCTTTTGTATCTGGGGTAAATTTTTTGAAGCGCATCATAATCCGTTTGAAGGGTTTTCCCGGGTGCGGCACAGGCGAGTATAACAAGACACAGAAAAAGTCGCGTTACGACTGTTTGAAAACGTTTCATAGCCGGTCAGCTTATTTTTTAAAGATTTTTGCGGCAAGATCG
>CAZOEW010000104.1:0-13034 GCA_964578935.1 uncultured Desulfobacterales bacterium
TTACCCAATTTCATTTTCAGAATCCTAACAGGTTGACAATCTTGTAGTCAATCACACTATCACGCATAGAAACTCTGCGTCTCTTCGTCTCTGCGTCTCTGCGTCTCTGCGCGAATATGTTTTTAAGCCACGCGCAGGGGGGAAACCCAGGGATCACGGGACAATGATCGTATCATTCACTCTTAACTGTATATTCTGTTTAAATCCCTCACCTTTAATAATATCTTTGTAATCAACCCGGATGATGTTTTCCCGGCCCCCTTCATTGCGAAACAGGATGATCTCATCTTTCGAAGCCCATTCCGTAAACCCTCCGGCAATCGCGAACGCCTGGAGTATTGTCAGATTTTTATAAAGGTTATATTCACCGGTTTGCATAACCTCTCCAAGAATATAAAATTTCTGACTCCCGGGGTTTTTGATCACAACTGTTACGACAGGCGCCTCGACATATCTTTTCAGACCGTTTTCAATCTCTTTTTTCAGTTCGATGGGTGTTCGGCCCATTGCCTGAATATCATCCAGCAAAGGAAATGAAATTTTTCCGTCTATTCTGACAAGAACATCTTCACGGGAAAAATCCGGTTCTTTCCAGGTGATGATATCGAGAAGATCACCGCTTCCGATTCGATATACCCTTTCATCCACCCTGGAAGTTTTTTTCTTTTCCGGTGTGGCAAGTTTTTCAAGTCCAAAACTCAATTGCACAACACAAAAAGAGAGCAGCACTCCCAGGCAAAACCGAAAAAAGATTTTTCTGCTATTCATCGTACGTTTCTCCTGAATGATGGTTACAGGCGACCTTCCCTGAATGCCCCTTTTTACACAGCTCCGCCCTGTGGCTTACATAGAATATGCAGCGTAACAAGTTGTTTTATATGTCTTTTTTAAACAAAACAGGTTTAAAACATTCAATATCAAAATTTTTAACCCGCTTGAATCCATTTGAAAGTGAGTCATAGCTCTTTTAGAGGCTGTCTCAAAAATGCTGTATCGACCAATTTCATCGTCAGCGTCGAAAAGATAATCCTCGAAATATTTCCATATATTCCTCCGGTTATCTTTTCGGCGCTTCCTTGAACTTGAACTATATTTCTATTTTTGAGATGCCTCTAAAAAAATCTTATAGTCTTATGATATCATCCTCCCCCAAAAATGATCCGGAATGCACCTCAACAATCTCCAGAGAAATTTTTCCAGGATTTTCCAGACAGTGGGCCACACCGATCGGAATATAGGTTGACTGGTCCTCCCGGAGGACAAACTGTTCCTCTCCTTTTGTCACCAGAGCGGTTCCCCTTACGACAATCCAATGCTCGGCGCGGTGAAAATGCTTTTGCAGAGACATTTTCGCTCCGGGTTTTACCGTTACACGGTTTACCTGAAAACGATTGCCGGTATCGATGCTTTCCAATATTCCCCAGGGCCTGTAATCTTTTTTGTGGGTAAGAGCCTCTTTCCTCTTTCCCACTTTCAAACGATCAACGATATGTTTTACTTCCTGTACGCGTTTCATCGGAGAAATCAGAACCGCATCATCCGTTTCAACAACAATGTGATTTTCAAGACCGACGGCTGCGATCACGCGACTGGTCGAATGAAGATAGGATCCCTTCACCTCATAGGTGATAACGTCGCCCGTGATCACATTCATATGATCATCCTTGCCGCCGACCTGCCAGAGCGCCTCCCAGGATCCCAGATCATTCCAGCCTGCATCAAAAGGTATCATGATGCCGGCATCTGTTTTTTCCATTACTGCGTAATCAATTGAATCTGAAGGGCATCCTTCAAACGCATCGGCATCGAGCCGGAAGAAATCCAAATCTTCACCGCCGTTTTTATATGCAAGTTCACAGGCATTGACAATGTCTGGAACAAATTTCCTGAGTTCGGAAAGCACCTTTGAGGCCTTGAACATGAATATCCCGCTGTTCCAGCAGTATTCTCCCGAAGCAAGGTATTTCTCAGCTGTTTTTTTATCCGGCTTTTCCACAAATTCCTTGATGGAGACGGCCGTATTCCCGGGACCTTTGAATTCCATTGGATCTCCCTTTCGAATATAGCCATAACCGGTTTCCGGAGCCTTTGGGACGATACCAAAGGTTATCAATTTCTTTTTTTCGGCAAAATACTCCCCGTTCTTTATTGCCGCATGGAAAACATCGATTTTTTCAATGTAATGGTCTGCGGGAAGCACAACAAGTACAGGGTCGTCATCCATATCAAGAGCCTTAAGTGCCGCCACCGCGACCGCGGGCGCGGTATTCCGTCCCACCGGTTCCAGAATGATTGCGGCAGGATCGATATTGATTTCACGAGCCTGTTCAGCAACCATAAACCGGTGACTCTCATTGCAGATGATTATCGGATGGCTGACATTCGGATAGCCTGCCATGCGTATGATCGTATTTTGAAGCATGGTATTGTCATCAACAAGGTTCATCAACTGCTTTGGAAAAAGCTGACGGGACAACGGCCAAAGCCTTGTGCCGGAGCCACCCGCAATAATTACCGGGACAATCATAATCCTCCTAACCCTATTTCAGAACGTTGTCTGAATCTGCCTTACCCATTTGAACTTGCTGTCGGCACGATCAAGCATTCCGGGCAACAATAAAATAAGGATTCAAAAGGTTCTGCTTATTATATCCAAGAGGGATATCGGTATCCCACTGAAGAACACAACAGCCGGAATTTTCCGCAATGGCCTGACCTGCTGCAGTGTCCCACTCCATGGTGGGACCGAGTCGTGGATATATATCCGCTTTTCCTTCTGCAACAAGGCAGAATTTAAGTGAACTCCCGGCAGATATAAATTCAACCTTTTTATACTCCTTTTTTTTTGCAGCAACATATTCTTCAAGTTCAGGGGTAGCATGTGATCTGCTGCCGACAATTGTACAGGAAGAATCATCCTTGCGGGTTGTCAAAGGCAACCTTTCGGAAAGCTCAATCATTCTGGAAAGAATTTCCGGTTTCTGATCCTGCTCAGACAGATCTGCCAGCTCTTTTGTAAAACCATAATCATTCATTCTGAAAGAGCCTTTATCCTTTTCGGCAAAGTAAAGCACTGATGAAACAGGTATAAATATGACCCCTAAAACAGGAGTGCCATTTTTTACCAGTGCGATATTCACCGTAAACTCATCATTACGCTTTATAAATTCCTTTGTTCCGTCAAGAGGGTCGACAACCCAGAGGGTTTCCCATGTTTGTCTTACCCTGTAATCGACCTCTCGCCCTTCTTCACTGAGAATGGGAATGCCCGTTGTTTCCAGCATATTATAAATTTCCTGGTTGGATCTTTTGTCGGCAAGCGTTAATGGAGAGTCATCTTTTTTATATTCAACCCTATAATCTGAATCATACACATCAAGAATTGCCATCCCGCCTTTGATCGATGCGATGATTGACTTTAACAACAGGTTGTTTTTTTTCATTAAGTTCAGACCTTTAATTTTATTTATTTTTTCGAAAAACAGTACACAATAAACAAAAACTTGTCAAACAGACTCACACATAAAAAACAAGTCTTCAACGATCGTGTGAAAGTCTGTTTCAGTTTTTTTGATCATCACATCGACAAATGGGTGCTGCTTCATCCTCATGATGTTTCGGCCATGAGAATGGGTACTTGAGATTATTTTTCTGCTGTGATATGCGCAAATACAAACCATATCGAATATTTTGGATATACATCAATCTCAGAGCATACTGGAAATTTTTTCACAAATGAGAAATGTCCTGATCGTAGATGACGACTCTGTAACACGGGGTTTGCTTTCAAGAGTATTGAAGCCACATGCTGAAGCTTTCCAAGTAGTTACAGCCCCTGACGGCAAGGAAGCACTGAACGTAATCCAAAGCCAGAAAATTGATCTTGTCATAACTGATCTTCAAATGCCCGTTATGGACGGCTTTGAACTGCTGGCCCGTATTTCTGAACGCCACCCTGAAATACCGGTATTTATTATGACCGCTTTTGGGGATTCAGAGATCAAAAACAGGCTTGAAACCTTCGGCTCCACAAAATATTTCGAAAAACCCCTCAACATCGACATTATTACGGAATGCATTTATGAAGAATTAAATTCCGGAGCCGAAGGGACACTCAAAGGAATCAGCCTTTCCTCGTTTCTTCAGCTCATTGAAATGGAAAAAAAAACCTGCACCTTAACCGTAACCTCTAAAGGCAACTCCGGGAACCTCTACTTCTACAAAGGCGACCTGATGACCGCCATAGCCGGTGACCTTAAAAATGATGAGGCAGCCTATGAACTACTCTGCTGGGATGAAATTGTAATCGAAATTGAGAATACCTGCAAAAAAATGAAAAAAGAGATCAAACCGCCTCTGATGACAATTTTAATGGAAGGCCTCAAGATCAGAGATGAAAGAGAACATAAAAACAAAGAAAAAAGAGCGCCTTTAAGACCACTTAAATCAATCCAAAACAAGTAATGACGGCTCCGTGAAAAGCCGGTTCGGCGCTATCGCACGTGTCAAAAATATATCCCGATTCAACTGCGATCAAGAACCTCTCTATGTCCATTTTACGCTTTATCCTTCGTCATTACCGTCTGTGTTGAAACAGTGGCGGCATTCCTGCTGCGAAAAATGGCACGTACGCCCTTGATAAAGCTCGTCATTCATGACATTCTGATATCATCACACAACCAAAGTATCGGCGATCAAGCGGTTATGAAGCCCTTTCTTTGATTGACATAAACCGGCTCATGTATTATAATATAGAAAATTTTACGTCAGATTCTTTGTTCCAACGTTCGGTTTTTTCAGGATTAAATGATTCAGGAAACAATTCACGCTTCCACATTGTAACAGTATTCACAGGATTCCTCTTTTTCAGGCATTCTTAACGATCTGATTTTTTGAAACCGAGTTCTTTATCCTTGATATCCTGCAAAGGTAATTGACATGAGAAATAAAGCAAAAAACAGCCTGGTAAAAGAAAGAAGAGAATCAAGGAGAGCGTCATGCAGCACCGCGGTGGCCTATGCGACACAAAACTTTTCAAGCATTGAATATATTCAGGATATCAGTGCGTGGGGGGTGTTTATTCGAACCAAAACGCCTGTGCCGATCGGAGAAGATATAACCATGACCATACCACCCCAGAGTGGAAGCAATTCATCCATAAAAATTATTGGTGAAGTGGTAAGGACCACCTCAACGGGGATTGGTATAAAATTCAAAATGGGGATTGACGATTCGGTCATCAAACCCGTTATCGAAGAGAGCTGACATAAAATCGTATCGTATATTTTTTCTTTTTCTGCACAAACAGGTTATGCTTTTATAAGGTCGCGTGATATCATCCAGTCACGCACAGCCAGCCCGGTACCAAAATTCCATGGTTTGAGTCTTTCCGGCACAACTGGTTTTATCTCCGCCAGTTCCTCTCCCATTTTTATCACACCATCCGTCAACACATGATATGCGATAATAACCTGGTTCATCCTCGAAAATTGATAAACCCCTATTAATTCATTTATTTCTCCGGAAAGCCCAAGTTCCTCCCGTACTTCCCGCAAAACACCTTTTTCAGGGCCTTCATCCTTTTCAAGGAATCCGGTAATAAGCCCGAACATGTTTTCAGGCCATAATTTATTTCGAGCAAGAATGATTTTCCGGTTATTTTCCACAAGGGCGGCAACAACCGGCACGGGTGGATCCCAGAATATATAATCACATTTTTCAGAAGAGCATGAAAGTCGCTGTTTCCCTTCAATATTTTTCTCAATCAGTTTTGTACGGCATTTCGGACAGAATTGAAATTCAGACATTTTTAAATCCTTGTCACTTGCAGGGAGTAAGAAACGATCGATTTTACATTGTTTTACAGGTGGAGAATACCACCCATCTGAAAAAAAAATCAAGCCGGTAATGCCCTCTCTAGTTCGGAAAGATAAAAAATCAAACCGGATTACGGTGAGACAATCATGAATCTTCATGGATTTACTTCTGGAAACATGATATATCGTAACCGTTTTAATTCGTGTCCATACACAAAAAAAATTTTTATGACGCCTGAATTGAGCGATTACAAAGGCTGCCGCAGCTGAGCAAGCTGCGCACAGCGAAATCCCGCCGTGCAGGTTTCAAATTTTAAAAATTCAAATGGATAAAATCGATGGCTATTACGGGGAAAAATAAATCAACTGATCTCCGGATAAACCGGAAAAATCTCAACACGTACAGCAGGAAATTATCTTGATAAAGCTTATTGTTCGCAAACTCCGTTCTTTTGTTACAAAAAAAACAGCTCCCCAACCGGAAAAACAGAAAAAATCCACTCTGCCTGAAATTCCTGATTCGGGATTTAACGGCCTGCAGAATTTAAAAAAACCACCGGAAAAAACCGGATGGGATCTTTCGAAGTTCACGGTTTCAGCGCACCATGAAAAAACACGTTTTCACGACCTCAGGCTGCCGGGAAAAATTATGCACGGGATCTATGACTGTAAATTTGAATACTGCACTCCCATTCAGGCTGGAATTCTGCCAAAAGCGCTTGAAGGCTCGGACGTTACAGGACGGGCACAGACAGGCACCGGAAAGAGCGCTGCATTTCTGATCAGCATTTATACGAGGCTGCTGCGAAATCCTTTAAAAGGAAAAATGAAGCCCGGCACGCCCAGAGCCCTTATCCTTGCGCCAACGCGAGAGCTGGCTCTTCAGATTCATAAAGATGCGCAAAAGATAGGTCTGTATACGAAAAGCCGGACAATACCAGTTTTTGGCGGAATGGAATATGAAAAACAGAAAAAACAGCTTCAGAGAAGAATATTCGATATCATCGTCGCAACACCGGGCAGACTGCTTGATTTTAAAAGACAGGGTATCGTGGATCTCAGCAAGGTCGAAATACTGGTTATTGATGAGGCTGACAGAATGCTTGACATGGGATTCATTCCGGATATTCGAACAATAGTCCACAGCACGCCGCATAAAAATCTAAGACAAACCATGTTTTTCAGCGCGACACTGACGCCGGAAGTTATCAATCTTGCTTCGCAATGGACCAAAGAACCCTATAATGTTGAAATAGAACCCGGCCAGATAGAGTCTGATTCCGTGAACCAGATAACCTATATCATCACTTCTGAAAAAAAATTTACGCTGCTCTACAATTTGATCACACAACAGAATCTTGAACGGGTTCTTGTCTTTTCAAATACGCGTGAGGAAACCAGAAATCTTGAATACAAGCTTCGACAATATGGTATCAATGCTGATTTGTTGTCCGGAGAAGTTTCACAGACAAAACGCCTGCACGCTCTTGAAAGCTTTAAAAAAGGCGAAGTTCGCATTCTGGTGGCGACCGATGTTGCAGCTCGAGGCATCCATGTGGATGGGATAAGTCATGTCATTAATTATAACCTCCCCCAGGATCCGGAGGACTACGTACACCGCATAGGCCGGACAGGCAGGGCAGGAGCCACCGGAATAGCGGTCAACTTTGCAAGCGAAGATGACTCCTTTTATATTCCTTCAATCGAAGAGATGCTCGGCCACAAAATCCAATGCGAATACCCTGAACAGCAACTGCTATCCCCCTTGCCTCCCCCTTCAAATAAAAAAGCTTCTCCATCGAAACAAGGATACCGTCCCGGTGAAAAAACGAAAAAAAAGCCATATGATTCAAAAAGCGGCAGAAAATCCTTCAAATCCGGTTCAAAAAAACATCGCTCAAACAACCCCCGGAAAAACCGGAATCCTGGAAAGATCACCCGAAACAAATAATCCGGAACACTAGAATAAGGATCTGGCAACAATTCACATGAAGAGAAACAAGTCAGCACGACTCAACATCTTTGATTTGGAAAAAAGCAAAGAGCTTGACCATATCCTGATCAAAGGAGCAAGAGAGCATAACCTCAAGAACATCCACGTTGAACTTCCGAAAAAAAAGCTTATCGTTTTTACAGGCGTGTCCGGATCCGGCAAGTCGAGCCTTGCGTTTGACACGATCTTCGCTGAAGGTCAGCGCCGCTATGTTGAGTCTCTGTCCGCCTATGCAAGACAATTTATCGGCCAGATGGAAAAGCCGAAATATGACACCATAAGGGGACTTTCGCCAACCATATCCATTGAGCAGAAATCCGCATCCAAAAACCCGCGGTCAACTGTCGGAACCATAACGGAAATATATGATTATCTGAGGGTTCTGTTTGCGCGGGTAGGCATCCAGTACTGCCTTAAATGTGGTAAAAAAGTCGGCAGGGGAGATGCTTCAAGCATGGTCGACCAGATACTCACGATACCGCTGTCAACCCGAATTATCCTTCTTGCTCCGGTCATTGAAAACCGGAAAGGAGAGCATCGCGAATTATTTGAAAGATTGAGAAATGACGGTTTCGCGCGGGTACGGATAGACGGTGTTGTACACAATCTTTCCGATGTTCAAACCCTTTCAAAACACAAGAAGCACAATATCGAAGTCATTGTGGACCGTCTCGTTATCAAAGAGGGGTCTGCTTTTCAAGAACGCCTGACAGACTCGGTGGAAGCGGCCTTGAAGCTCGGAAACGGCCAACTTGTTGTGCATATCATGGACCGGGAAGACATCAGAATGAGCGAGACCCGAACCTGCTGCGGAATCGCATTTCCGGAATTGGTCCCTTCTCTTTTTTCATTTAACTCCCCAAGGGGGATGTGCCCTTCCTGTAATGGCATCGGGACAGTCCTCTCCATGGATGAAAATAAAATCATACCGGATGGGAAACGAACCATCCGGGAAGGAGCCGTTATCCCCTGGCTGAACTATTTCACAAAGGAAAATTCCCTTCATGGAGGCGGATGGGGATTTCAGCAGCTCAAGGCAATGGAAAAAAAATGGGGCATTGATTTTGATATTCCATGGGAAAAGCTCCCGAAAAAACATCGGGATATCTGCCTTTATGGATCAAGGGGAGAAGAAATTACCGTCAACTGGAATTCATCTAAAATTAAAGGAGAAGTCACCACTCATTTTGAAGGCCTCTTAAACAGCATGATGCGTAGATACATGCAGACCCATTCTGAAAGTGCAAAATCCTGGTATTCCAGGTTTCTTACGGAAAACACCTGCTCCTTCTGCAACGGAAGCCGTCTGAAAGCAGAGGCGCTGCATGTCAAAATTGAAAACCATTCAATAATTGACATAACCGCCATGACCATAAAAAATGCTTACGACTTTTTCAGGTCACTGACGCTGACCGGGAACCGGAAGATGATCGCTGATGAACTGTTAAAGGAAATATCCGGCAGGCTTGGATTCCTTATCAATGTCGGCCTTAATTATCTCTCCCTCGATAGAAAGGGCCCCTCTTTGTCCGGCGGCGAATCCCAGCGCATCCGCCTGGCATCTCAGGTAGGGTCAGAGCTTACCGGAGTTCTTTATATTCTGGATGAACCTTCCATCGGGCTTCACCAGAAGGATAACATCAAACTTCTCAAGACGCTCTGCCATCTAAGGGATATTGGCAACACATTGATTGTTGTGGAACATGACAGGGAAACAATCGAGTCTGCTGACTGGATTCTTGATATCGGACCTGGAGCCGGCCATCTGGGGGGCCAGATCGTTGCGGCCGGTACTCCGGAACAGATCATGAAGTCAGCAGTATCCATTACGGGGAGATACCTGAGCGGAAAAGAAAAAATAGAGATCCCGAAGGAACGGAAAACACCGAAAGCCACCGGAAACAAATGGATTTCAATACAAAAGGCATCTGAAAACAATCTGGCTGATATAACCGTAAGAATCCCCGTCGGCCTTCTGGTGTCCATAACCGGTGTGTCCGGAGCAGGTAAGTCAACCCTGATCAACCAGATCCTTTATCCGGCACTTGCCCGGAAACTGCACGCATCCACGCTTCCGATCGGAAAACACAAAAGCATAAAAGGATTGTCAAACATTGATAAGGTCATCAATATAGACCAGAAAGCTATCGGCAGAACACCCAGGAGCAACCCGGCCACCTACACAAAAGTGTTCGATCATATCCGGGATCTTTTCGCGCTCCTTCCCGAATCCAAAGCCAGGGGATATCAAAAGGGACGATTCTCGTTCAATGTCAAAGGCGGGCGGTGTGAATTCTGCAGTGGTGACGGCTACATCCGGGTAGAGATGCATTTTCTGGCTGACGTATTTGTCCCCTGTGAAGTCTGCAATGGAAAACGATTTAACCGGCAGACGCTCGAGATACGCTACAAAAGCCACTCCATTGCAGATGTACTGGACATGTCGGTTGCCCAGGCCATGGAGCTTTTTTTAAACCACCCAAAAATTACCGCCATTTTGAACACCCTGATGCAGGTCGGCCTATCCTATATCAAGCTGGGGCAAGCAGCCACGACACTCTCCGGTGGTGAGGCTCAGCGAATAAAGCTGGCCCGGGAGCTATCCAAGCGTGATACCGGTCGAACACTCTATATTTTAGACGAACCGACAACCGGTCTTCATTTTGACGACATCAGGCTGCTGCTCACTGTTTTAAAACAGCTTGTAAACGCCGGCAATACGGTTGTCGTTATTGAACACAATCTTGATGTCATTAAAACAGCCGACTGGATCATTGATCTGGGTCCGGAAGGCGGAGATCAGGGGGGCTGTATCGTAGCCCAGGGACCTCCCGAAAGGATCGCATCGTCTCCAGCAAGTTATACCGGACAATTTTTAAAAAAAATACTGAAAGAAGGATAATAACGGTTCTGATAAATCTCCTTCACACTCATCCAAATCCCCTGGGCGATCTCAAAACCGGATTCTCTTTCAAAAGAAAAAACCATTTCAACATGGTTGAAATCACCGATTACAAACCCGTAAAGTTCGTAAAAGCTTGCGCTGTTTTTCTTCGCGGTGAACCCGATATGCAAATGGATCGATCTCTTTTTCATGACCGGCCTGGATATCAAATGCTTTTGATGGCACGTTTTCCGTATCGAATCATCCGGGAAAAAAATGAGGCAGCAGACTGTTGACACACTTCTCTTTTTTTGTCATATTTTCATATTGGAATTTCAGAAAAATTCGAATAAATTCAAAAAGGTTCACATGCTCCTGTTAAAAGCTCCCGACAGTTACCTTGTTAACAGATTTCAGCCGGAAGGGAAGTCAACATGCTCGAAAAATCAATATCCGGCTGACAGACAGTGAAAGAGGTCAGGATGAAATCAGAAACTTTTCAATTCAACACAAAAGACAATGCAGACATTTTCACCTATCAATGGCTTCCTGAAAATGAAAAGGAGATCAAGGCGGTTGTTCAACTTGCTCATGGCATGGCAGAGCATGGCAAAAGATATGAAAGGTTTGCGAAAGCACTAACCGGTTCAGGATATGGTGTTTATATTAATGATCATCGAGGGCATGGAAAAACAGCCGGTTCGGTGGAAGCGCTGGGCTTTTTTGCAGATGAAAACGGATGGAATCTGGTTGTAGAAGATATGCATCAGCTTACCGGGATAATAAAAAAAAATCACCCTGACCTCCCTGTTTTCCTGCTTGGGCATTCCATGGGATCATTTCTTGCACGCAACTATATCTATTTATACGGACGTGAATTAAAAGGGGTGATCCTATCGGGGACCGCAGGTGATCCAGGCCTGCTCGGATCTATCGGAATTTTACTGGCAAAGCGAGAGAGCAAGAAAAAAGGAAAAAAAACGAAAAGTCCTCTCCTGGACAAACTTTCATTCGGAAGCTTCAACAAGGCATTCAAACCTGCCAGAACGGATTTCGACTGGCTCAGCAGAGATGACGAAGAAGTGGATAAGTATATCAATGATCCGTATTGCGGAGAAATCTTTACCGCTGGTTTCTATGTCGATCTCCTGCAAGGTATTAAAACAATAAACCTCAGATCCAATACGGATCTTGTTCCAAAGAATCTGCCGATTTTTCTATTTGCAGGCGATATGGATCCTGTCGGAAACCACTCAAAAGGGGTTAAACAGATTTTCAAGGCGTATGAAAAAGCCGGTATCCTTGATGTCAGCTGTAAAATTTACAAAGAAGGCCGCCATGAGATGCTGAATGAGATCAACAGAAAAGAGGTGTTTGGCGACATTATCAGATGGCTGGATAACCATATGTGACCTAAATCTACCCCATGGAAGCCTGGACAAATTCAAGTGTCGCCCTTACATCTTCCTTGAAAAAGCAATGAAGCGCCTCCTTCCATTCAGATCCCTTGAGCCGTTCCCTGATTCTATCTACCGTATCCTTTTTTAATAAATTTTTCATGGTGATAAAAGGCCGGTTTGGCGTATCGATCCATAAGGCCACAATCTCTTTGGCTCTTCTGATTAACGCCTCATCATCATTTACAACCTCATCCACAATTCCCATTTCCTTTGCTTTTTCCACACCGAACATCTCTCCGAAATACATCACATCCCTGAACTTTTTGTCTGTATCCAGACCAAAGCGCATGATTTCGTTCTGGGCAATGGAGAGGGCGAGACCGATCTTTATTTCAGACATACCGAGCTTGATTTTCGGATGGAATTTAGCTATCCGATAGTCCGCGGCCATTGACAGAATGAGCCCGGCAGCCGCGCAATGCCCGTTAATGGCCGAAACAACCGGCTTTTTGCAGGTAAAAAAATTGATCAACATTTCTTCTTCATTCAAAAAGAAATCAACCGCCTCCCCATGATTTTTGAAGTTCAGAAACATCGGAAGATGAAATCCGCTCGAAAAAAAACGACCATCCCCCGTAAGGACAATACCTTTTAACGATTCATCTTCATTTACTTTTTTAACAATCTCATCAAGCTGTTTCAGCGTCTCCAGCGTGACGGAATTGGTTTTCCCGTTTGAAAGAACCGCAAATACCACATTGTCTTCGATTTTTTCCTTTAACATGTCATCTCCCAATTTTCATCGTTTTATTCATTGAGCCCAATTTATTGGAATTGGTGGCCATAGCATCAGCGATCTTATGAACCCTTTTACATGTCTTCCCTTTTGAAGCCATGTATTACCTAAAGTCAGCAACCTGTCAAGTTTAAGAGTAAACCCA
>CAZOEW010000105.1:0-2521 GCA_964578935.1 uncultured Desulfobacterales bacterium
GGGGCTCCTCCCAGACTTTTACGGACCCGTGCTGTTTAGAAACTATGATAAAGAAGACGCCTATCTGCTTGTCAGAGAATCCATCATGTCGGAAAAAACGCTTCGGCAGGAACTCCTTAAAGGAGATGCGATTCAGGAGGGAGAGAAAATACCGGAAGCGGTTACGGCAATCTATCGAAAATCGGTTCCCAAGTTCAAGACACAGCTCCATTTTTACGGATACGACGGAAGGGGGAGCGATCCAAGCCGCTTTGACTGCAACTATACCTATAATCTCGGGTTAACGGTTTTCTCTCTCATCGCGAACGGAGCGACCGGGCAGATGGCTGCCATCAAAAATCTGGAACACGATTTTTCAGACTGGCAGCCCATCGGCATTCCCATCGCGCCTTTGATGCGGCTTGAAGAAAGAAATGGAAAGCTTACGCTTGTTCTTGAAAAAAGTCTCGTTGACACTGAATCCATTGCCTTCAAGGTCGTTAAAGCGCTCCGAGAAAAATGGCTGGCAGCGGAACCCGGAGAGGACGATTACCGACGGCCGGGCCCCATCCGGTTCACCGGCAGCAGTGAAGAAGACAAGCCGATCACCCTGCTGTTGAATGCGATTGAGAAAAATCAATAGAACTGGTTCTATTGAATTTTTTCCACAGCGCTATCCGGATGCGCCTTCCGGTATTCCGCAAGGTGCGCAAGCGTCTGATTCAGCAATTCTTGAGAAAACATATCTCCCACAAGGGCATTCATGGTTTTGGCTGTCGTTTCCTCAATGAATTTCTTATAATCTTCCGCATCCTGGACCCTGACGATTGTGATCCCGGAATCTTTTATTACTTTAATGCTTTGCTTGTTCTGGTGCTTGTAGTGTTCCGTTATCTTTTGGCAGTATTCACGCGTTAAGGGCAGAATCTTTTTCTGGTTTTCAAGCGTTAATTCATCCCAGATATACTTGGAGATCACCAGTCCTCCAATCACATTGGAGGAAGGATATTCGGTCATGTATTGAAATTTGGAGTGCCAGCGAAAAGCGACCGCTGCAATCGGCGGCGCGCTGGCCGCATCAATGAGGCGGGTCGACAGAGACGTCAATACATCCGTAAGGGATAGCGCCACCGGCGAAATCCCCAGTGAAGTATAAGCGGCGTGGGCAAGCCGGTCGCCCTCGGGCGCCCAAAATTTCTGCTGCCTCGCGATTTCAAGGGAAGTAACTGGCACTTTCGTGAAGCTGTGCACAAACCCGATGTCGTACCATCCGAGCACCACAAAGCCTTCATTGATGAATGCCTGTTCCATCTCATCATTCAGCTTGGCCCGCACGTATTCAACTTCATCATAATTCCTGAAAAGATACGGCAGGGCGGTGACCTGAACTTTCGGAACAATCTGTGCGAGTCCGTATCCAGCCAGCATTGCACCGTGAATCTGTTTGACTTTCATCTTGTTCAGAACATTCTTGGCATCCCCGTGCACACCGCCGTAATATATTTTAAATTTTACGGCATTATTGGTCTGGATCTTCATCTCCTTATTGAGTTCATCGAGCAGTTCGGCGGTTCCGGAACCTCTTGGAGCCATTGTGGCAATTTTAATGACAACTTCGGCCTGCTGATTTGCTACGGCGCATAACGGATTCAGGAAAACCGCAAGCACGAAACATAGAATTAGTTTTTTCATCATCGTGTAATCTCCTAACCTAAAAAAGGAACAGTGATTGAATTCTTTTCAAGTATCTTTGTATATTCAAGAAAAAATTGTGTGTCAACGATATAAAAAGAGCTGTTGAACATCAGGTGAACCATGAAAAAAAAAATCAGGTCGTCAAAGATGATTTTACTCACTTTCCCGCAACCGCCGATAACGATCTGGAGACTCTTGACAAAATTCAGGGCATCATGTTAGAAAAATTTATGATTCGGCCGGCTGGCCGAATTTTGGAGAAAAATGGAACCCAATAACAAATATGTTCAGAAAAAAAAGACAATTATCGATGGTGCCACCCGCCTGATCATTCAAAAAGGGATCGATAATACCAGCCTGTCGGATATCGCGCGTGAAATCGGTATCAGCAAGGGCACCCTGTACTATTATTACGCAACGAAAAATGAACTGATTTTCGATATCGCGGTGGATCACATCGATCAGATCTCAAACGATCTGTTTATGCTGATTGACCGGATCGAAGAGCCGCCTTCTCCTGAAACCGTTTTAACCGCCATGGTGGAAACCATATTAAAGGCGGAAACCAGGAGCCGGCTGCATCTTTATCTGATCCGGGAGGCCCTGACTGAAAACAAGGTCCTGGAAGAAAGGTTTATTGCAACCTATCGGCACTGGTTTGAAACCATGGAAGAGGGCCTTGAAAAAATCCTTCCGGGCCAGAGCGATTTCAAAGTCCTTGCAACCATACTGGTCGCGATTCTGGATGGTTTCGTAATTCAATCCATGCTGAAGATCCAGAATATTGCGGTCAAGGATATCGTCCGCTATTTATTGAAAATGGCTCAATAACACCATTCCCGGCCAC
>CAZOEW010000105.1:2621-13016 GCA_964578935.1 uncultured Desulfobacterales bacterium
AAGAAGGAGTCATCATGGGCAAACAATATCATCCGATTACACCCGGCAAAAAATGGTTTAAAGCCCTGATAGCCAAAATCGTATTCATAGTTTTGGGGCGGGCCTTTCAGTCGGGAGCCAGACACGATTCGGACATCAAAAAAGAGGTTTCCGCATGGCCCGAAGGGTTCATTGTCATCATGAATGTTCTGCCTTTTGGCCCGCGAATGGCCATGAAAAAAATAAATGGCCGGCTAAAATACCGCGGCGCAAAATACGATGACGGCGACCTGGTGATCAATTTTAAAAACCTCGAATGCGCTTTCCTGGTATTGACCCCCCAGATGGGTTCAGCCCAGGCATTTGCCGAACGACGATTGACCGTGAAAGGCGACATCGCTTATGCAATGGCTTTTACCCGCTGCCTGAATGAACTGTTGATGCTTCTTTATCCGAAATTTATCTGTAAACGCCTGCTGAAGCGTGTGCCTCCGATAACGCTGAAAAAATTGATGACTAAAGTTGTCGTCAACGTTATCGGCGTGCCTTTCGGGCTTTAACAGAAAATGAATTTTTTGTAAAACCATCAAAAACAACCTCAACCCATAGGAGTGAATTATGCTGCCCAGCTATTATGAATTTTTTAATCCTGTAAAAATCCTTTCAGGAAACAAGGCGCTTGATAATCTTCCTTATGAACTGGATCAGCTGGGGGTGAGCCGGCCGATCATTATCAGCGACAAGGGAGTGGTAAAGGCTGGATTGATGAAGCATGTCAAGGCTGCGTTTGACAGTTCCGGCATGACCATCGGTGCCATTTATGACGATGTGCCGCCGGATTCATCCACTCAAGTTGTGAACGACATTGTAACGGTTTACCGTGAAAACGGCTGTGATGCCATCGTGGCTGTCGGAGGCGGTTCCCCCATTGATACAGCCAAGGGCGTCAACATCGTGATCAGTGAGAATTCCAATGATTTGATGGAATTTGAAGGCGCGGACAGGCTGAAAAAACCGATGCAGCCGTTTGTCGTTATTCCCACAACTGCCGGAACCGGGTCTGAGGTAACCCTTGCCGCCGTGATAAAGAATACGGAAAAAAATGTAAAAATGGGTTTTGCCTCCCATCTTCTGTTTCCAAAAGTTGCCATACTTGATCCACGTATGACCATAACCATGCCGCCGCATATCACGGCTGCCACCGGCATGGATGCGTTGACCCATGCCATGGAGTCATACACCTGTCTGCAAAAAAATCCCTTGAGCGATGCCTATGCATTTGCCGCCATCAAGCTGATCAGCGAAAATCTCTGCAAAGCGGTAGAGGACGGGAATGACGAGAATTCCCGTTCAGCTATGGCCAATGCTTCGACCATGGCAGGGGCTGCCTTTTCCAATTCCATGTGCGGGATGGTGCATGCACTGGGGCATTCCGTCGGTGCAATCTGCCACATACCGCATGGTATGGCCATGTCGATATTTTTACCCATCGGGCTGGAATACAATCTTGAAAAAACGAAAAAATATGTAGCCGAACTATTGCTCCCCTTCGGCGGTATGGAAGAGTATACCAAAATGCCCGAAGAACGGCGGGCGGCAAGAACGATCGTGCTGGTCCGAAAGCTGCAGCAGACCCTGTATGACCTCTGTGGTCTGCCTCGAAATTTAAAAGAGGCCGGTGTATCCAGAAGCCAGCTGGAAAGCATTGCTCAAACGGCCATCAATGACGGTACGCTGACTTTTAATCCCCTGGAAATGGATGAAAAGGACGCCTTGAATGTACTGAATGAAGCCTACACCTGGTAAAAGGAGAGGATATGGGAAACGCATATATGGGCAAAGTGCTGCGGGTGGATTTGAGCAGCGGTCGGATTCAGGAGGAAGTCATTCCGGACGAAGTCTATAAAAAAGTTCTCTCCGGCCTGGGTCTGGGCGCTTACATGCTGTACAAAAATATTCCGAAAGACGCGGAACCTCTTGGGCCGGAAAATATGCTCGGTTTTGTGTCCGGTCTTCTGACAGGCACAGGAAGTCTGTTTACCGGACGATGGATGGTGGTGGGCAAATCTCCTCTGACCGGAGGCTGGGGTGATGCCAATTGCGGCGGAACATTTTCACCGGCGATTAAAAGATGCGGTTATGACGGAATCTTTTTTACCGGCATCAGTGAAAAACCGGTTTATCTTTCCGTGGAAAAAGGAAAGGCGGAGCTTAGAGATGCCTCTGATCTCTGGGGCAAAGACGCCATTGAAACGGAAGAAATTCTGTTTGAACGATCTACCGCTAAAAAAAAGCCCCGCATCGTCTGCATTGGACCGGCTGGTGAAAAGCTTTCCCTGATTTCAGGAATTTCAAACGACAGAGGGCGAATGGCCGCCCGTTCGGGTTTGGGCGCGGTAATGGGTTCTAAAAAACTGAAAGCAGTGGTTTTATCAGGCGTTAAAAAAGTGACCCCGCACAACCGTGACGAAATGAAAAAGCTGAGCAAAAAATGCAATAAATGGGTTCAGTTCCAGCCGCCGTTTCTATCCGGCCCCATGACGGCTTACCTTGGCGCACTGCTTCGAATATTGCCCACCCAGATGGTACAGGATGGCCTGCTTTATAAAATCATGCTGCGAAAATGGGGAACCGTCAGTATGAATCAGGCCAGCATCGAAATGGGTGATGCACCGGTTAAGAACTGGTTGGGAAGCAACAAGGATTTCGGGCCTAAAAAATCAAAACCGATAAATCCCGATGTGTTTACGGAATGTGAAATGGTTAAATATCACTGTTATTCCTGTCCTCTGGGCTGCGGCGGCATATGTGCGATCAAAGGCAAAACCGGAGGGGAATTCAGTGAAACCCACAAACCCGAATATGAGACAGTTTTAGCACTTGGCGGCCTGTGCATGAATGAAGACCCGGACAGCCTTTTTTATATGAACGAACTGCTGAACCGGGCAGGAATGGATACCATTTCCGCAGGCTCAGCCGTTGCATTTGCCATTGAATGCTTTGAAAAAGCGCTTCTGACCACCGAAGATACCGGTGGACTCGAATTGAGCTGGGGCAATACCGAAGCCATCATTGCCCTGCTGAAAAAAATGATCCAACGGGAAGGGATCGGTGACCTTCTGGCGGATGGATCCAAAAAGGCTGCGGAAAAACTGGGCCTGGATGCCATGCAATATGCTTCCCAGGTGGGTGGCCAGGATCTGCCGATGCATGATGGCCGAAACGATCCCGGTTACAACCTTCACTATGCCGTTGAACCGACACCCGGCAGACACACCATTGGGTCACAGATGTATTACGAGATGTATCAGCTCTGGAAACGGGTGAAAAATGTTCCCAGATTCGGCCTCTTTTCCATGATTTATCATAAAGACAAAAAGTATGTGGCAGATGAAGCAAAGGCCGCCATGGGCGCGGCATGCAGCAAGTATATGAGCTTCCTGAACGGAGCCGGTGCCTGCTTGTTTGCCGCTTTTATGGGAACCCCGCGTTTTCCCATTTTTGAGTGGTTCAACGCGGCCACCGGATGGAACAAAACGCCGGAGGAATATATGGAAATCGGAGCACGGATTCAGACCCTGCGTCAGGCATTTAATGTCAAGCACGGAATCAAACCAAGGGATGTAAAAGTCGCTCCGCGTGCCTTGGGAATGCCGCCGCAGAAGGAAGGCGCGAACAAAGGCCGCACCGTGGATCTGCAAACCATGATGTCGGACTATTGGCGGGAATTTGGCTGGGATCCCCAGACCGGAGAGCCCGCGGCTTCATCACTCAACCGGCTTGACCTCGAAGATTCAAAAATAGATTCATGATGACGAAGGCGATCATGGGCAATAAACCAATCCGGTTGAAAATCAAAATGAGGTACTCGGCATGACGAACAAAAAGGAAAAGAAAATCCCCCAGTTTAACATCAAAAAATGCAACTCGTGCGTAATATGCATCGATTCATGTCCGGTAGACTGTCTGTCCATGTCCGTGGCAAGCGGAGGCATACCAAACCATAAGTATCCAAACTTGCTGAATGAAACCGTTTGCACCGGTTGCGGCAGTTGCGCGGAGGACTGCCCCACGGATGCGATAACCATGGTTAATTTGTAGAAATTAAGTGTACGATATCGGCAATTCGCGGATTTTTATCGGGTGATTCATTCTTATCACTTCCGTAATGATTACTTCATCTGTAATGGATCGATGAGAATGAAGATGCCCCTGGTCTGATTTCCTGCGCTTACAATCTCAGTGGCATGAATATCATCACCATCAACATATCGGTAGCAAACCGTTACTCATTCAAAAACCAGTATTCATTTCTTGTTCCGAAAAAGGAGTGAAAAATGCATCAAGTTCAAAAGTTATCACAACCCGTATGGCATTGACAATACCATATAGTCGGCATTGCAAAGGCAGGGAAAACGATCCCGGGCGGTTTGCCGTTCTTTTTTCATTTGACAACTTACTGATAGCTGCGTTAAAGTTTTCATAATCTATTTCAATTCTAATTTATGGCTTTTCCCCCAACCAAAGCCATCCTTGATGCGGGTGCTGGTTTACTCCGATAATCATGTTTAATCAGGAGAAATAAATATGAAAAAATTTCTTTCAATGTTTCTCTTTTGTAATCTGCTATCAACGCTGTTTTTCACAATTCTTGTTTTACCGGCATATGCGAATTCGGGTATTCGCTTTGCCTGTTCTTCTCAGATTGCAAAAGCATATGGAAAACAAATCGTAATCGATTTTCAAAATTTTTTCGGGATTCCTGTTCAGGTCTATAATGGCCCATCTTACAAAGCGTTGAATCGGCTGGTCAATGGTGTGAGTGATATCGCATTGATTTCCATCGGAGTGCCTGATGAACTGAAAAAGAAGGGGTATATTGAAATACCCTTTTGTCACGATTCCATAGCGGTTTTCACAAATGTTGATTCCGGAACGGGTACACCGTGCCTCTTGAGCAATCTCTCATTGAACCAGGTACGGGATATCTTCAGCGGACGGCTGTCCAACTGGAAAGAACTTGGAGGGGCAGACCGGAAAATAGAAGTTATTGTTCCAGGAGAAGAGACAGGAGCGTATCAGAATTTCAGGATGAATGTGATGCAGATGAGAGAGATTAAGTATGATGTAATCGTTGACCGTTCTGTTGCCGTTATCGAGGAGGTCCAGGAAAAGCCCGGTTCAATATCCTTTATGACCAATGGCGCTCTTACCGGTGAAGAATCCATAAAAATTTTAACCATAGACGAACGATCACCGAAAGATAGGGCTTATCCGTTCAAACAGATTTACTCTTTTGTCATAAAAAGGGATCCAGCTCCGTATGCAAATGAAAAAACAGTAATTAATTTCGGTCTTTCGCATTATGGCCTTGCCGTAATGCATAAAAATGGAATGTTTCCGGTTCTGGAGTAGTCTTTAAACCAGATGACTGGTCGTCATGAAAGGATATCAGAATGAAGACAAATAAAATATGTTCACTTTTTTTGTTCTTTATTATATTTTTCTTCACCACCCATGCAGAAGCCGAGATCGTTAAAGGGAAGAAGTTTGCGGGTGAAGAAATCACGTATGCATATAAGCTTGAAACAAAAGCCAGTCAATTTTTTCTGGTAAAGCAGCCCATATGTATGGAAATGCAGGAAGAGATAGAGGTTTACAAGGAAAAAAAGAAGCGTGCCATCGAAGCGGCAGCGGTTCTCGCAACACCAGCGGCGATAGCCACACCGCATGTAGGCAGTTTTATATTGCAAAGGGCGTGGGTGGAAGCAGCAGGAACAGAAAAAAAGCATCATGGTAATGTCCAGACAGGTCGGGTCGTACTTTGTGGTGAACAGGAACCTGGTCCGGGTGAAAAATTAATCATTCAAACCTCAAGTATGAAAATCATAGGGGATACCATCACAGATGCGAATGGGGTGATTGATCTGGAAAAGATTATCCAAAAAGCGGGTAATGAAATTTACTTCAATATATTTATTAAAAAAGAAGACTCAATTTTTTACCTGAGTACAATCTACCCTTAGCTATCGCTTCAGTTCAGCCGAAATCTTCGAAGCATAACATCACCTCGAACGTTGAATTTACCGGATTGAGTGGTCACGGTATACATGTTTGCATCGTTTTCAAAACGAACTTCCGGATCAATTGTGTATTGTCTGTTCTGCAGGATGCCTGTGGATAACATATCTTTTGCCGGTCTTGTTTTCAGTGTCTCCCCCAAAGGGAGTTTTTAAAACAAGCTCTACTCCCCATAAAATGACCAGGCTGTTTTTAAACGCCTTACCCGGGCGGACCCGGCGACATCTAACAGTTCCTTGTCCCGATCCCATGCTTTCCGTACCTCTGTTTCCACATTTTTCCAAAAAGGAGCGGCAACTTGAACCAGATGGGAAATCTGGCCGAAGAAACCTCCACAAGCGATATGAACCTCCGGAGTATTGGGATCACAACCCGCAAGGGCTCTGACCGTTACCATCAAAAACAGGATTTTTTCTTTTACTTCCCGGGGCCACGCATAAAGGCATGAAATGCGAAATAAATATCCCAGGATGGCTGCGGATACGTGAAGATCCTCAATGGTACGAAACGGCTTGATGTATTCCGTATATCCGTCGCCCGGAAGTAGATCGCTCTCCTTGACTTCAACATCTTCCAGCCGGAGAATACCGTGGCTGATTTCCGGAACAAAAGGCAGATCCTTCATCGGGATTACGGTAATCCCCGCCATTCCCTTATGTAAAAGCGCCATGCGGATTCGATTTTTGCCTTCCGCCTCAAATCCGGTGGACACGGCCACTACCAGTCGCTCTGCTTCGCCGGCACAGGTAATAAATTTCTTTGTTCCGTTTAACCTGAATAAAGGAGGACTCTCCTCATCGCTCTTGACCGGTTCCATTTTGGTTTTTATGGCCATCGGATGCCCTCCTCCTTCTTCGGTTACACAAAATGCGGTGATGGAGTCAACCGGCAACGAAGGAATCAGGCGATGAAGGCTTGAATGATATCCCGCGGCAAATGCATAGCTGACCCGGTCTGCAAAAAAACCGCCTGCAATGGCCATATCTGCCGGATCAGACCATGATTTTGATTTCCGGAAATAAACCTCCTGACACCAATCGCTGAAACAAGGAAACGACTTGTCTTCAATCCATTTTTTCTGAGTCAATATCCAATCGATAATTGTTATACGTCTTTTTCGCATCATAGCACCAGATCCCTGATAAAATCATGAAGTTGGTTAAGGTTTTGGCACAGCCGAAGTTCGTCGCAGTATGCCCGGTATGTTTTGATTTCACTATCCCCTGTGTGCCAGAACTTCTTTGTCTCCGGATTAAGCCAGATCACTCTTCGGCATTTTTCTTTCATCTCCTTGAAGATGTTCTCCTCCGGATTTGAATAATTGGAGCGTCCGTCACCGATAACAATAAGGGTTGTCTTTTTATTCAGGATATCCATATACTTGTTTTTAAATTGACGAAATGTCAAACCATAATCCGTGGAATCATTGTAATGGACATCCGCCTCACTTAAAATCTTTTCGATTGCCAGATCAACTTCATGTTTTTCAAAAAATTCCGTCACTTCATCAAGTCCGGACACAAAAATAAAACTGCGGACCTTTGTAAAGCACTCCTGAAGCGAATACAGCATGTTGAGCATAAATTTCGCGGCAGACCAGACCGAACCGGAGACATCGCATAAAACGATAATTTTACCTTTGCGAGGGGATTTTTTTCTGAAAAGTATTTCAATCGGAATTCCCTGATATTTTGCAGATCGACGAAGCGTTTTTTTCAGGTCCGGGACACCTCGATTTCTCGCGGCGTATCTCCGGCCAATCGTGTCCTTGAGCTTCCTGACCAGCTTTGCGATGATTTCCCTCATTTCTTCGACTTCTCTCGGTGTCAGGGTCCAAAACGTTTTTTCACCCAGGCGGCTCATTCGCTTCTCATAGGAGTCAAATCGTTTTGTTTCAATACGATCCGGTATCTGCTTTTCGTTCAGCAGGTTCAGCATACTGTCCAGATGCCTGTTGAAAAACTCAGACAGAGCCTGCCTTTCGTCCCAGTCAATTCGGTTCCGATTGCCGCTTAGAAACTGAGATATCATTTTCCGAACACTTCCAATGGAAAGCATAATGGAAAGGTTCCTTGTCATTTCTCCCATATTTCCCGGGAATCCGTGTCCCCTTTCCTGATCCTGTGACTGAATTTTTTGTACTTCTTCAATGTATGAAAGCGGATCACCTGCAAGAAATTCCAAAATTGACGAGAACGTCTGATTCTGTTCAACGGTATTTTTCAATTCAGAAAGAATCTCCTCCACATGGTCAGAGATGGAAGCGAAACTTTTTATCCCGCCATCCTCACGCAATTCATGAAAAAAAAGATGATACAGGCGATCAAATTTTATCTGGTCTCCGCGGCTTTTGGCAAAATTGGCCCGTAAAACAATCTCGAACTGCGGTTCGTCCAGAAAATTGATCTGTCTCAGCTGATCCATGCAGTCCAGAACCTCAGAGGTAGAAATTCTAAGCCCGGCAGCTCTACTGGAGGAAACAAATTTCAGGATAAGATTTACCATGAACACTCGATCCGTGATTGCCCATCCGGAAATAAAACATGTTATTCAAACGCAAGCCGCAATCCCCGCCTTCGAGGATGCAGCAGTTGGACAAATTTGTCATTCAAGGTTGAGCACTACCGCATAATTTTTTGAATATTCTCACAAACCAGTTCTGTGTCCGCCCTGTACTTGCATATAATGTTCAGGGTGTCTTTTAAAATATCAGCAGAGAGATCTTCGACCTGAAGGGCGACAAGTGACGTTGCCCAATCCAATGTTTCTGAGATACAAGGCTTTTTTTTCATATCCAGGTTTCGAATACCCCGGACAGCATCCACAAGCTGCTCTGCCAGCCGAGCCCCGATCATGGGCAATTTGAGCCTGACAATATCCAGTTCCAGATTGCGTTCCGGATAATCAATATACAGATGAAGGCATCGACGCTTGAGCGCATCGCTCATGTCCCGATAATTATTGGAGGTTAAAATCACGAAAGGAATATTTTTCGCTTTTCGGGTTCCCAGTTCCGGTATTGAAATTTGAAAATCGCTCAAAATTTCAAGTAAGAATGCTTCAAATTCAGGATCCGCCTTATCCACCTCATCAATCAGAAGCACTACCGGATCATCTGCGCTGATGGCTTTCAGCAATGGACGGGGCTGGATAAATCGCTCCGAGAAAAATGCATCTTCCTGCAACGCGATTCGATCGACCGCATCCGCGAGAGAGTGAGATCCGGTGATCACATCATTGATTTTCTCCTTCACCATCTGGGTATACAAAAGCTGCTTGGCATATTCCCATTCATACAAAGCCTTTGCTTCATCAAGGCCCTCATAGCATTGCAGCCGAATCAACTCCCGGCCAAGGCTTTTTGAAACCGCCTTTGCCAATTCCGTTTTACCGACTCCGGCAGGCCCTTCCACAAGAATCGGTTTCTGCGTGACCAGCGCCAGATACACAACGGTCGTAATGTTATGGGAACAGATATAATCCGCTTCCTTAAGCTTTTCGTCAACTTCCGCAATACTTTTAAACTCCATGGTATCTATCCTTTTGATTTTTTTCAGAGGCTTTCCCTGGCTCGTGAATGGAATTGTTATTCAAATTTATCAAAAAAACGGTTCAACATGTTTTTAAACACTGCAACCTCTTCTTCCGTAAAGCCGGCCTTGATCTCCTCATTGACTCTCCTGACGATTTTGTACGCCCTGCTGATTTCCTCCAGACCATAGTCGGTTATGTGAATCAGGAATGTTCGACGGTCATCCGGATTGACACTTCGCCTTGCAAGCCCTGCTTTTTCCAATCGATCCACCAGCCCGGTGACAGCAGAATTGTCGATTGAGAGTTGTTGACTCAGTTCGGTCATGGTATGGGCTCTCTTTTGCAGTAAAAACAAAATTCCCGTCTGCACCGGAGTAATCTTCAGTTTTTCAGACTGAAACTCCATTTTTAAATAAGTTCCTAGACTTCGCTGGGCGCGTGAAATCAGGTATATCAGTCGGTCATCCGCTTTTGACATCAGTTGACTCCTCCTTTTTTGTGGATCCAACACAAAACAATTGAAAAACCGTTCAACCCTTCAACCTGATCCGAAAAACAATTTTATGCATTAACTGTATATATATTAATATTTGATACGTCAAGTAATTGTTTAAGCCCTTTCCAAAATCTGACTTTTCAGAGCCTCATAACAAGAAAATCATTAAAAAAATAAAATGGTTCTTAAAACAGATCGAAGTGCCCGCTATCGTTTATTTTCTTTTTTGTATCAGTTCCGCCGCTTCCATAGCAAAATAGGTCAGTATCATATCCGCCCCCGCACGTTTAATGGAAGTAAGCGTC
>CAZOEW010000106.1:0-13007 GCA_964578935.1 uncultured Desulfobacterales bacterium
AGCGTTCTTCATGCAGCGGAGCGTCAAATTTGAAACTGTCTGAGGGAGCTTGCGACCGAGTTTTTCAAATTTAGCGAAGCAAATGATAGAACGCTCAAAAGTCATAGACCAAAGAACGAGGAGGCTCTTGGTCGCTGTTCAATCAGAACATATTTATGACAACGGCTATAAAAATAGTGTCCTTTATAAAAAAAAGAACCTATCGACATCCGATCAATCTGCCTTGGGGCCGATCATGCAATATCTCGCCTTTATACCATTACCTTCTTTTCTCACATCGATATCATAATCATACCGATTGAAAAGTGTTGCGGAAAATCCTTTTGCCGGTAGATGCCTGCCGATATATTGCAGCGTAAAATCATATGAATATCCCTTGACATCATGTGGACTGGGCAGTGGCAAATCAGAGGACTTTTCTGTTGCGATCACTGACGGATTATCGGTATCCTTTATCCGGTAACTGCCGTTACCGAGTTCCTGAGCTTCCCGATGAACGCCGCCTTCTGCAATATAAAAATCATCACAGGAATGTGCCTCATTTTTCGATATGAACAGTTCCATTCTCGAAAGACCGCTGACGCAGATTCCAAGAATGGTCAGTATCACCAGTACTGCAACCGCAACCACCGTGATTGCGCCATCCCTTTCCTCTACTATTTTAAACATGCTGTTCTCCATTTTTTGCAGTCAAATCCATAAGGTTACGATTTCAGGAGTCGCGAAATTTCGTTCCTTGATTTTTGCCGCCGTAGAAGAAGAACCTCTCCTATCCGGTTTATAAAAAATGAGGCGCTGAGCGGTCCGATCGATTTAGTATGAATCAGCGATTGCTCCTGATGCAAGGCACTTGATGGTGCTGACGCTTCTCGAACGCCTTCCCTTATCCCAGGTGACCGTAACAACAAACGTTTTTGTATTTTTTACAGGGGTATCATCCGCGACATTACAGAAAAGATCGTATTTCCCCCAGTAAACCGGTTTCCCGTCCACATTGATATTCCTGAAATCGAAATGGGCAACGGATTCCAGATCGCTATTGTTTTCCTTGTTGATATCCCGGATGCCGGGAGCATGGAAATCGCTGCCGATGATACTTTCCAGATGAAGTTGTGCGATTGCCCCGGCAACTGTCGATGAACCGGCAAGTGAATTATTTTGAATGCTCTTGATCTGCAGCGTCATGATTCCCAGAATTCCAACCGATAAAATCGTCATGGCGATAAGAACTTCGATCACTGTAAAACCGGCATTGTGAACTGAGGGATTTTTTTTGAATCGCATTTTCCGTTCCCCTTTTCAAACCCCTTTGTTCCTGACTTCCACCATGGTCTCCAGATGACAACTCTTTTTCACCGAGCCTGAGATCACCAATTCTCCGGTCAGTCTCACCTTTACCGCACAGATGTTTCTTTCGTCTCCGGCTGGATCGTCAACGATGCTTCTATCATCCAGAATATATCGGAGCTGAAGATCTGAAATGCCTTCGGACACGACCTGAAACTGATTGCCGTTGCCGAAATTCTTTCTTTCCAGTACCGTCTGCAAAAAGGAGCTGTTTTGATCATCCACCCTGTAGACGACGATATCCGCTCTTGCGATATAATCCCCCCTGCCGTAAGTTTTCTGAAACCGATCAGCCGTCATTACCGGCGGCCCTTCTGAAACAATTTTAAAAAGCTCCGAGCCGCTGAGGTCCGCTTTTGTCAGGACACCAAAGTTACGTCCGCTACTGTTTAAATCCTCATCTCCGTCTCCATCCAGATCTAAATGATTCAGATATAGAATATTCTCTCCGGCTGACGCCAGTTCCGAGATATTTAAGACTCCTCGGTCCTTGCTTGCTTTAACAATCAAAATAATATCCGAATTCTTTTTGTATTTTTTGATTCCCGTGATCCCATTGATTCCATTTACCAGTGGTATAAAGTCATCCATGCCTTTCTCAACGGGATTCCAGTCGATATCACCGCCATAACGCCCGGCATCGATACTGGTATAATGTCCGGCCATTCTGATATCTTCTGTGATCATGTCCATCGCCGTCCTCAAGTTCTGCTGCAGTGCGGCAACCCGGATCTGAACCTTGTAAGAGTTATGTTGAGAGATAAAGGCGGATATGATTGTTCCGGCCACGATACTTGCGATGGCAAGTGCAACAAGAATTTCAATCAACGTAAAACCATTTTCAGATTCGTATAATGATCTTTTCCGGATCATGATCATCGCCATTCCCTGCCATTCCACCTTTTGATATGAACGAAACCCGCCATGGTAGGAGTCGATACGGCAAAAGTGGATTTGCGGCTGTTTTCCAGATACACATACCCCATTCTGTTGGCCATTCCCCGGGAATTGAATTCAGCCATATCGCCGTTATAACTGACCTCATCGCCAGGTGAAAAACCGCCTCCATCTCCGGTTGCTTTTTCTGAAGCGCTGCCATAACCATATCGGATACCGCTCCCATAATCTGAAAGAAAAACCGTCTTCTCTATCCTGTCATCGCTTTCACCCCCATCAAGCGTTTTATTTTTCCCGCTGCTGACGAGTTGATAGGTGCCGGCAGATACGTTAAACAGGATCGCGTATTCCCCTCTGCTTTGTATCGCGCGCATCCGTGCATTCTGAAAGTTTGAAAAAAGATCTAGTGCCGCGCTTTTAAGCCTGTAATCCGGAATCCAGCTTATAAAGGGTGGAACGCTGATCACAGACACAATTGAGATAATCCCGATAACGGTCAAAAGTTCCATGATGGTAAACCCGTCGTTATTTGCATAATGTCGCAAGGGTCTCATGATTATCTTCAAAGCTGTGCAATGAGATTTGCACAACGAATCGAATCGGTTTTAAAATCCGTTATGAAACCTGTTGCCCTGCCAGGTGAAACAGGATCAACACGTTCTTTTTTCTCCAAAAATTTCGCGATGTCGCGTGAAGATCTCGTATAAGATCCGAATTCAAATTGTGAATGAAACTTTTTTATAAGGACAATTAAAGATATATGTTCCTATACCACCAGGCGGGATTTGTCAATGAGATTTTGAGATTTTTTTACGATATTACGAATTCTTCAACTTGCTCTTTTCAAGCTTCCAGACACAGGAGTCTTTTCTTCTTTGGGGAAAATCGATCTGCAGCCCGGTTCCTTTCAACTTTTCAGCTAATTTCCCGCATTGACAGCAAAAATACGGCGCTCCCTTTTTTCCGAAAGACCAGGAGTACGCCTCTTTTGTTTTTCCCTGGGAACAGGATTTCCGCTGGGTAAAATGAGTGACCACCCAGGGAAAAACGATTTTCAGAAGGGTTTCCGGAAGAGGAAGTTTCCGGGCTGAAAAATTGACGATCCGGTTTTCGAATTTTTCGCGGTATTGTTGAAGAGCGCCCATCCGTTCATAGCATCCGAATCGAAGTAGTCTGCCTCCGCTTCCACACGGATTCAGAACAAACCGGATTTCGCTCTCCGTCTCCTGGATAGAGAATGCTCCCCGGTGATACCCGGAGCCATTGCAATTATCCGTCCCAAAAATCATGGTCGCGAGAAAGGCAACTTTCTTCTCTGCGGTCATGTTCTTTGTCTTGAGAAACAGCTGTTCCTTTATGCATTTATCGAACTGAATATCCAGCGCCTCACCCACTGCCGGTTCTCCGGCAGTGTCCGCGATAAACGTCAATGTTGCCAGAAGCATCATGGCATACAGGTCATGAAGGGTTAAAAACTCGTCTTTTACATCCTTTAACAACCGGCGCGCCTCATTGCGATCTCCCTGTCTGAGCGCTTCCGCAATTCGATCCGTCATGGGCCTGGCCAGCTCTTCCAGTTCGAAATCCGTAAAATATCTTTTTTTTCCGGCAGGCGCCAGCCTCATTTTTCCAGGCTTCCTGGGCAGATTCAGCCTTTCATAATATTTTTCAGGAACCCTGTCCGGATCTTTATAAACCTGCCATGCGCATTCATCCTCGGGTCCTTTCAGGGGATCCACCGGCCACATGATCCTTTTGTAGCCTGATTCATACGGAAGAATCTCATTCAAGAAAGGACAGTGAATACAATATGTCGGAAACCCGACACGGCTGTATGTCCAGGAATGAGCCTTTTGGGAAAGCCTCCCTCCCCTGCCCTTTTCATACCAACCCTTCCGCCAAAGCCTTGCACCGCTTCCACAGGGATGCAGGTGAAATGTAAATTTCTCATCATCCTCCGTGATTGTAAATTTTCCCGGATATTCACCAGCACCGAAACAACTGTGCGCCCTCCATGATTTTGCAAGGAGATAAACCGTCAGATGGGGCATAACCTGGGCTTCCGCGACATCATAATACTGTCGCTTTGCCGACTGTTTGAAAATGTATCGAAACATGGCATCCATGGCATCTTCGCCAAGACGCTCTCCGATAAAGCTCCAGAGAACGGTGCATGAATCTGCAAAAAAATCATGCAGCAAAATTCTTGAACCGCGCATTTCATCACACAAGGAGATCGCTTTCTCAATCTTTCCATTGTGGATACATCTTGTTATACGGTCTGGATATGGAACGGCGAGTTCAGCCAATTCATCAGGCGCGAAAAGACGATTCATGGTCATCCCTGTTTCCTTTTGCCGGATATCGTATGAAATCCTGAAAATTCTTCGAATCAGTGCCTGTCTGCAATGATCTGAACGTGGTGGTACGGATTGCTTCCGCCCAGAAGCTGAAGCACTTTGATGTCACGCATGATTTTTTCCAGCCCGTACTCATGCATATATCCGTATCCGCCATGGATTTGGATGGCATCCAGTATAATTTCCAGCGCCGCATCCGTGCAAAACGCTTTTGCCAGCATGGGGTCTGATGATGAAAACGGAAGATTCAGCTTTTCTTCATGATACAAATGGGTATATCCGGATGTCCCCATGCCCAGCTTCATCAGCATGTTTCCGAGCATTCTCTGAATCTCCTGATGTTCTATGATCATTTTCCCGTACTGATACCGTTCCCCGGCATATGCAAAGGCTTTTTTGTATGCGGTGCGGGCACTTCCCATGGCCATTGCCGCGATAAATCCGTAAAAAGCACCCTGTGCCTTTTTCATCAGATTCAGGCTGCCGCCCTGTTCTCCGATAATCGCTTCAGGGGCTATCTCCACATCTTCACAGGTTATCCGCCTGAACGAATTGACCTTCAAGCCCGGAAGTTTTGCATCCTCCCCAAAAGAGACCCCCGGGGTGTTTTTTTCGAGTACGACACAGGTTAACCCGTTATCGTTTTCAGGATCTTCGGCAAAAACGCAAAATAAACCTGCCGCATCCGTATTTCCGGTGAGCTGGCTTGTTCCGGAAAGAATAAACCTGCCCTCTTTTTGCGCCAGAATGATATTTTCCTCTTCCATATTCGAAGGAAAAATTACAGATGCCGGTATTGCATGATTTCCCCCTGCACCGGAAATCCGCCTGATATATTTTTCGCACCGTTTCATGTCGGAATGGATAAGCGGAATACAGGCAGCAAAATGGTGAGCAAATATGGATGCAACGCCCGCGCATTCGGATGCAAGTGCATCAAGCACCAGCGCGCAGCAAAACTGGGAATAACCGGCTCCGTCATAAGCCTCCGGGATCAGGAGCGATGGAATATCCAGTTGCACGCTCTTGGACCAGATACCCTTAACCCATGCCATGTCGGGCGCGAGATCGGCATCGAGGGCTTGATCCCTGATTTCATTTTTAGCAAATTTTCTGCATTCCGTTACTATCTCATTGAGCTCTTTGAAAGACATGCCCTGATTCTCCAAAGCTGAAAGGAACAAAAACAGACAAGCCGCATCGGAAACCTACTTCGATATCATTTCACCGATCGCATTGTTAAAAAGGTCGATCCGGTTTGCCTGATTGGAACCTTCATATATTTGCGTAACCTTCGCGTCCCTGAAGTATTTTTCAATTCCATACTGATAGGACATCCCGTCAAGCCCTACAACATCGAGGACTCTGGCGCTTACTTTCATGGCCAGATCGGTTCCGGCAACCTTGAGAGCCGATCCTTCTTTCACAAACATTTCAACCAGATCATCTGTAACAATACTGCCCTTGTATTTAGCGCCCGCCGAACCCACCATCCGATTCTGTGCGAGCTCAAGAACAGACTCTCCCAATATGAATTTTTCAGGAAGAACCGCAAGGGAGGCCTTGATCGGAATTTTATCAAACAGACTCCATACGTGATAGGTATCCATGGCCAGCGCGAAATTATAGCACGCGGCGCGAACCGCCATGATATCCTTCAGCATATCGGAAATCGCGAATTTTACCCAATCCTCTTCTATCAGACGGTGATTTTTAATCTTTTTCCGATTCGCGAACTGGATACAGCGCTGGAGCGCCCCGCTTGCGATTGCAGATCCACAGAGGCCTATATACCCTCGTGTGATGGAGAGAATCTCTCTTGTATGACGCAGGCCTCGCCCTGGCGGTTCCCAGAGATTTTCGTCAGGCACAAACAGATCGCTGAAAAAAAGTTCGGCTGTCTGACTGGCTTTCTGTCCGCATTTCCTTTCCACGCGCCCGACAGAAAAACCAGCTGAATCAGCCGGCACAAAAAAAGTCGCCATGGACTCTCTGGGGTTTGAAACATCCAGCGGAACGGTCGCAATGACATAGTCTGCAATACTTCCATTTGTAATAAAACATTTTGTCCCGTTGAGGATATACCCACCTGGTACCTTCCTGGCATTGGAGGAAGGTCTCATCGTCGCCATGGCTTCTCCGTCCTCCACATCCGTTCCGGCGCCCGGCTCGGTGATCGCCCATGACCAGAATAGCGGTTTTCCTTTCTGCTGGGCATCAACCATCATCTTGATAATCTTCAGCACCGTTCCTGTCCTGCACTCCACAAGGGCGCCAAGAAGCCCGAAAGTGTTGAATGTGATATTGGCCGCACTGGCAATGCATACACTGGACAGCTCCTCAACCAGGACGGCATTGTCCAGTGCGCTCCATCCCAGCCCTCCCAACTTTTCCGGTATCGGTGAAATGTTGAGCCGGGCATCATTTGCCCTTCGCCACAGCTCCCAGTCCATATATTTTGGGTCCTTGCCGCACTTTGTATCGATTTCAAGCACCTTTGGGAGCATCTCTTCCCGTGCAAACTTTCTTGCCAGGCGCTGGGCCTCTTCCGCCCGTTTAATATATTTCGGATATGCCTTTTTCAGCTTTCCAAGCGCCGGGAGGTTATCCACCAGATCCGGTGCATCAGCAAAAAGTCCATACTTCAGGATATACGGGTCCATTGACATTGCACATTACCTTTACTTTAAAATCAGGGACAAGCTGGAGCAGAAAGAAACCGCCTTTTGGCTCAAGCCAGTGTATAATTTACAACTTTTGACTCATGTGTCAATATTTTTATAAACTTTACACCAAACAACAATCATGGGAAAAATGCCGGAGATCGAACAGACCGTCTCCGGCCTATTGGATTTCAAAAACAACCTTGACAATCTTATCGGAAGCGTTTCGAAGAAGCTTGAAGGCCTGCCGGTAATCCTTCAGAGGAAACCGGTGCGTAATAAAGTGTTTCAGTTTGATTTTACCCTGTTGCATCATCTCCATGGCAAGGTCAAAGCTGCTTGTTTTTCTTCCGTTGAACACCTCAGCGCCGTGCGAGTTGACGCCGATCACCTTCAGCTCCTGATGCCATATCGGGGTTTGGTCAAAAGAAACAGGAGTGAGCTGGTTTCCAATCATGACGTAATCCCCCCTTGCCTTCAGCCATCTCAAGGAGTCATGTATTGTCCGCGAATGCCCGACACAATCATAGATCAGATCAAATCCCCCCAGAATATTGTTGTTGCCAAGCGGCCCCCTGTAAAGTTTTCCCCCGGTCGCATCAGCGACCTCCGAATATGGATCACCCTCCAGCAAATGGTCCGCGCCAAGCTCTAAGGCAAGCGCCTTCTTGAAATCAATTTTCTCCATCAGAAAAATGGTGCATCCGGGGCTTATGGCTTTTGCGCACTGTATTACATTCAGACCGATCGTACCCGCTCCGATAACCAGAACATTTTCACCCTGCCTGGGAGACCTTTTGAGCACCGCGTGAAGGGAAACGGCAGCAGGCTCGATCAGCACGGCATCTTCATCCGGTATTTCATCCGGGACTTTTACGAGCTGGGAATGGTGGGCAATGAACCGGTCTCCAAAACCGGCTCCAAGATTTTTCGGCAACTCGCCTACTGAAAAATTCTCACAGGTGTTGTAATTTCCGTTCCGGCATGAATCACAGGGCGGATCAATCTCCTTGATGGAACAGCACGGAAGATAGGACTGCATCGTAACCCGATCTCCCACGGAAAGATCGGTTACGCCGTCACCTTTTTCGACAACCCTTCCGATGATCTCATGTCCCAGAAAAACCCGAGGCACACCTGGCAGGGCGGCGATCGATATGGAAGGGTGTGCTTTAACAAAAAACATTGAAATGTCTGTACCGCATATCCCGGCAAGGATGTTCTCAACTCGAACCCATCCTTTTCCGGGAAGACTCTGGTCCCTGAATTCTCCGAAACCGACAGGTGAAAACGAAGAGAAGCAGATGGACGGAAAAATTGTTGATAACGATTTGGTTATGAGTATTTTAGGGATGCTGACATCAAAATAAATGGCTTTCATGCTAATCGCTTTCCATGAACGGATTACGCTTTCTATCCGGCCTGTTTGTAAACATTCGGACATAGCGCCGAAAAGCCCCTGACCAGGAGCCTTCTATTTCCCTGAAATTCCGGGTTACCTGAAGCCACAGCCGCCACTCCTTCAGCAGGAAGGGAAGTTGTTTGATTGTAATATTATATTTTTTGAGAGCCGACAGATTATCGCGAAAATCCGATGAACGACTCCAAAAACTTCGATTGGGTGTCTTCATTTCTTCCTCCGCCGTTATGTCGGGATTGACCCGGAAATTGAATTTTTTCGCGCAACCAGTACAAGCCCCATCAAATTCCCCTGCGGCACTTTCCCGGGAACACAGGAACCCCCGATCGGGTAGTGGTTCCAACCTGTTTTTGCGGCCATCAAAAACACATCAATGCCGCATGCTTCCATGGAGTATGAACTCAGCTCCGGATGACGGCAGCCGTTTTTTGTCATAAGGTCCTGGCAATGCGGCTGCAGATGGCAGAAAGGATCCCTGCAGTTTCCGGCTGCGAATCCATGCGTTCCGGCATATCCCATTTCCCTGGCTCTTTTTTGCAGAAGCTTGACAATGGAAAAAACGAGAATATAATGCCCTCCAAGATTAAACGCGTTCCCCTTTCGATCCATCACACCGGACTCGACAGCCTTGTAAAGTGATTCCGCGGCGATGATGTCACTCTTTACCGCCACCCGGAAAAAAACTGCTTTCTCAAACCGCGACACGATATCTTTTACTTCCTGAATTGAATACCCATGCGGCGGACAGTGTCCGCAGCTTCCGGACATATAGCATTTGGGGATCATGCATTTCAGCCTTACCCTGGGATCGATTATAACATCAGAAGCAGGAATGACGACCGCCTTCTCCGCACCGGCTTTTATTGCACCTTTTCGCAGTTTTTCCAGGTCAGCGTCAAACAATGGATCCACCTCCTTCTAAGCGACCATCAGCAATCCATAAATCACGGAACGGTTTCCCACAGGCTTCCAGCCAAAATTTTTTGCCATGGCGATCGCGTCCATTCCAGCCGCCTCCATCGAGGGCCTGCCCTTGTTTTGATGGATGCAGGCTTTTCCTTTCAGCATGGGGAGACATCTTTTTTCATTTGCGCAAAAGACCGCACGGCAGTTTCCGGCCGCAAATCCGGCTGCAAGATGATATCCATCATAAAACGAGATCGATTCCAGCATGGAAACAATTTGATAGATTTTTAAGTAATTTTTCCAATGAGCCTCATTCTGAATGGGCCCGCCGCCATACGCCGGCATTTCCTTGTCGCCTGTGACCCTGAAAAAAATGCCTTTCCGGTATGCGTTTACAGCTTCAATGATATCATCTTTGGGATACTGAAGAGGCCAGTGAACCGAAGCGTAGGAATCGTCTGAAGAAACACGTTCAAGAATTACAGAATTGAAAACAACATCACCTGAATCGACAGCAACCGCGGCTTCCGCTCCGGACTCGATCGCTATTTTACATAGCCGGCCAAGGTCTTTCTCGAACTGCTTTGAGTCAATAGCAGGAAGGATCCGGCGCACATGATCCGATTTGCCTGAAAATTGTGTCATTGCCTGCCCCATAAAAGGTTAAGCATCAAAAACGAAATTCTTCTCCCGGAAATCGTTGACAAGTCTATAATTCAAGTGGTTCGAATTCTGTTTCTCATCAATCTATGATGAAAGTCGCTAAAAAGACAACCCTAAATAAATTCTGATTTAATACGGGGAAAAACCCGGCAATATCCTATGGCTTTTATGTCAACCGAGACACAATAAAAAATCGGGTCCCGATGAACCCGGTTTTCTCTATCCGGATTGAACAGCCGATAACAATACGGCAACGCGGCTAATCCCTTCGATACATGGTCACAACCGCAGCACCGCCTAACCCGATATTGTGCTGAAGCCCCACTTTTACGCCTTCTACCTGGCGGACCCCGCACTCTCCGCGAAGCTGCCAGACAAGCTCAGAGCACTGGGCAAGACCGGTTGCTCCAAGAGGATGGCCTTTGGACAGCAGTCCTCCTGACGGATTGGTCACCACTTTACCGCCATACGTATTGTCGCCGTCCTCAATGAACTTCTCCGCGGTCCCTTCAGGAGTCAGCCCCAACCCTTCATAGGTAATAAGCTCATTAGCCGTAAAGCAGTCATGCAGCTCGACGACACCGATATCTTCCGGACCGATGCCTGCCGCTTCATATACTTCCTTCGCCGCCGCCGCGGTCATATCATAGCCGACAATCTTCATCGCGCTCTTATCTTTAAAGGAACTGGAAAAATCCGTAATCATGGACTGACCCGCGATATATACCGGATTGCTGATATGATGTTTTTTTGCAAAATCATCTGAACAGACAACGGCTGCTGCCGCGCCGCATGTCGGCGGACAGCACTGGAAACGGGTAAGGGGCCCAAACTGATGCGGCGATGCCATGACCTCTTCAACCGTTAAAAGATTTCTGAACACCGCCCTTTCATTGTGCTCTGCATGTTTTCTTGCCTTTACGGATATTTTTCCAAAAGTTTCAGGTTTTGTACCATACTTTTCCATGTATTCCACGCCGGCTCCTCCGAAAAGCATGGCGGCTGGCGGCGCACCTTCTTTTGGCGCCTGGAATTCAAACAATTTTACAAAAAAAGTTTCCATCGGATTCGGCCGGTCGTTAAATGTCGCTCCAAGAGCGCCGGGTGTCATCTGTTCAAATCCAAGAGCCAAAGCGCATTCGACAACACCGCTTGCGACAGCCTGCCTCGCGAGATAAAGCGCGTTTGATCCGGTTGAACAGTTGTTGTTTACATTGAATATGGGGATGCCGGTCATGCCCAGTTCATACAGAACTTTTTCACCTGCGCAGCTGTCAGCATAAACCCAACCGGTATAGGCCTGCTCAATTTCCTTGTAGTCTACTCCCGCATCCTTCAAGGCGTCCATTGCCGCTTCTTTTCCCATAATCGTGTAAGGGATAAGGGCTTTTGGCGTTGTAAACTTTGTCATACCGACACCGATAACATTCACTTTTCTCATTTTTTCTTCTCCGTTATAATTTGGTTTTACAGATAAAAACCAGCTCTACGCCATACGCCATGTTATCCCGGGAGGCTTACGAGGCGGCAGTCTGTGATAACTGAACCTGGGATACCCCACCATCATGGCACCGAGGCATTGATGATTCTCGGGAAGTGCAAGCGCCTTCATCATGGGCGGGTAGGTAGTTGCGGCCGCATTAAAATAACCGGCCCAGCAGCAGCCCAAACCCATCCCGATTGAGGCCAGCTCAAGATACGCCAAAGCGATGGTGCAGGCGGCAGGGGCCAGAAGGTTGTTTTTTTCCGCATGCGTTACGATCACTGCCGGTGCGCCCCGCAGAAAGACGTCTCTGCCGCTCTTCCATCTGTCCAGCGTTCTATCCATATGCATGGAAAGGGCGAAATCCGGCATATTGGTGATCATCCAGTGCATCCAGTCCGCAATAATCTCCGAAAGTTTCCGCAATTCATTCCCGTTTCCCAGAACCAGCCATTCCACGCTCTGGGAATTGTGCCCGGACGGAGCGTACCTTGCCGTTTTGATAAGTTTTTCCAGATCCTCCACCGGAACCTGTTTGTCTTTATAAACTCTTATTGAACGGCGACTGCGTAAAAAATGTTCACTCTGTTCAGCAGTCAACTGAAATTCTTTTTGTACCGGAGAGCATTCGGAAACGGATATCTCGCAATGAGAGAGGCTTCCTGTCGGACAGACGGCCACACAATGTCCGCATCGGATACATAATTCATCCGCCCCGGGTATGGGTTCCGGATGCCTGCCTTTCTGAAAATCAATAAGGCCTGCGGGGCAGATCGCCGCACAGATTCCATCCTGATTGCATGATTGCCGATCCACTTCAAATAAGTTCATTCCCTGCCTCCCAGTAAAAGGCCTATCCGGTTATCCGGATCGGGGCTTGGACCTGCTTTGTGATCGTAACCGGTCATTCGAAAAGCATTGCAACTCCCGCTCTTCAGTCCGACCTGCTTTCCAGCAGCAGCTTATCGATCTTCCCGGTAATCTCTTGAACGATTTTATCCTCTTCCTCAACGACAGAAGCGGAGCTTATCGCATCAACACCCTTATAACTGTATTTCAACTCCTCATCACCGGCGGAAAGAAACAGAACGACCTTTTTATTGTCGCTCAGCGAATCAATATAATTTTTCATTTCCGGATTGAATCCGCCCCACGCGATGATCGCATCCATGACCAGGATTGCATCATACCTGTCATATTCCACGGTCTGGAGTTTATCCAGATTGATCACTTCGATATAACAATTATCACTGTATTTTTTGATTACC
>CAZOEW010000107.1:0-12962 GCA_964578935.1 uncultured Desulfobacterales bacterium
ACAGGAAATATTTGCAACCGATATCCGGATTGCAATTCCGGATCCGGTTTACCCGGTTTATCTCGATACCAATGTCATGGCAGGCCGAACCGGTTCGTTTGAAAACGGCCGGTATCAGAATGTCGTTTATCTGGACTGCACAGCAGAAAACGGATTTATACCGGATCTTCCTGAAAATCCGGTTGACCTGATCTATCTCTGTTTTCCAAACAATCCTACCGGAGCAGTGGCTACCCGGGAAGTTCTGAAGGCCTGGGTGGATTATGCGACAGAGAATCGTTCGCTGATACTCTATGATGCCGCGTATGAGGCGTTTATCCGGGATGAAACCATACCCCGGTCCATTTATGAAATCGAGGGAGCCCGGGAAGTTGCGATTGAATTCAGAAGTTTTTCCAAAACCGCCGGTTTTACCGGAACCCGCTGTGCTTATACCGTAGTGCCAACAACATGCACCGCCTATGATGGTTCTGGTGAAAAACATCTTCTTCATGCAATGTGGAATCGAAGACACTCTACAAAGTTTAACGGGGTTTCCTATCCGGTGCAAAAGGCAGCCGAAGCGGTTTACAGCGAGGAAGGACAAACTCAGATAAAGTCGCTCATCGATTATTACCTGAAAAACGCGGCAGTGATCCGAAAAGCGATGATCGATCTTGGGTATCGCTGCGTGGGAGGCGATCATTCTCCCTATATCTGGATAGATGGAAAGATCGATTCCTGGAAGTTTTTTGATCTGTTGCTGAACAAGGCCGGTGTCGTCTGTACGCCCGGGGCCGGGTTTGGAAAGTGCGGTGAAGGATTTATCCGGATAAGCGCTTTTAACAGCTTTGAAAATGTCACGGAAGCAATGGCCAGAATCAGAGAGTCCTTATCCTGAAACGAATTTAAAGAATGATTTTCGATCCGATCAAAGATTGTGAAACCAGTTTTCGTTAAGGAATATTTTAGAAGATACCTCAGTCGAAACGAGGCTTTTTTCAAAAAGAGGTGTCTGCTTGTGTTCTTTTTTAGAACGTTATCGTTTTTGTTCCGGATTTCCCCGGTTTCAGGCATAACCATTTTCGCGGAACCAGTTGATGGATCGCTCAAGGGAGTCCTCAACCGGTGTAAATTCCAGACCAAGAGCTTCCCTGGCTTTGGTGTTGTCGAAAAACAGGTACTGGGAGGTGTAGTCGATTTCCGGGGGCGAAGAAAGCGGCGGTTTGTGGCTGACATGATCGGCCCAGTATTTCAATGGGATGGTTCCGGCCTTCATCAAGAACCCCGGTATGTTGATCAGCGTCCGTTTTTCAAATCCAGCGGCCTTGTAGATGAGCCGCATAAATTCTGCTATCTTAACATTCCGATTTCCAAGGATATATTTTTCTCCGGTTTTGCCCTTTCTGGCGGCCAGCACATGCCCTCTGGCAACATCCTTCACATCCACCACGTTAAACCCTCCACCAAAAGAGAACCGGTTCAGGCCGGCAAGGATGTCGACGATGATCTGTCCGGTCGGGGTCGGGGCGATATCGTTTTCACCAAAAGGGAGACACGGGTTCACCACAACCAGATCAAGACCATTTTCGGCAAAACCCAGAGCTTCCTGCTGTGATAGGTATTTGGTGAGTACGTAGTGGTTGCCCAGGTCGTACTGGTTAAAAGGGGTTTCCTCATTGCTTAACGCTGTTCCGGCTTTGATGCCCAGGGCAGCAATGGAACTGGTATAGACGACTCGGTTTATGTCCGCATTGCGGGAAGCCCACAGCACATTGCGGGAGCCCTGAATGTTCACTTCATAGATGTTTCGCCAGTCTTTCATCCAGATCGCATAGATTGCAGCGAGATGGAAAACGGTGTCGACATTTTTTACCGCATCTTTTACCGCATGCTCGTCAAGGATGTTGCCTTCCACCGTTTCGATATCCAACCCTTCCAGGTTTTTGGTATCTTCCCCGGGCATGATCATCGCCTTCACTTCCACATTATCCTTTAGAAGTTCCTGAACGACATGAGATCCGATAAAACCGGCGGCGCCGGTGACAAGCGCTTTTTTCATGGATAATCTCCTTGGGTTGGAAAGGATGGAGCAGTTTGAACGTTCATTCCGGGTTCCGCACAAATTCGAAAGTTATTTTAAGGTGTTAAGCCCCATGCGATGCATGGAGCTTAACACTTCAACCCGAGACGCTTCATGCTGTCAGCCGTTTCCGGGTTGTGGTTTTCTATTGGATCTTCTCTTGAATGAAATAAGCCAGATTGTAAACACAGTTGTTGATGCGGCCTTCAAATCCCCATCCGGCGGCATCGAACGCTGATTTCGAGTATATGCTGGTTTCTACAGTATACAATTCTTCCTGGGTTTTTCCATTGATAAAATGCACGGTAAGATCCAGGGTATCTGATCCGGCAAACGATCCAAACATTACCTTTGCGGCTGTACTGGTACGTTGAACATAATTGACGTTGGTAAATTTTATTACAAGACCCTCTTTGGGCAGCTTCGCATTTTTACTGTCCGCCACAGACACTTTTTTATTCGGGATCGCTTCCTTCAAATAGTCCGGCAGCGCTTTTCGGTTCATGTGGTTGATCATCGTGATCCAGGTGTCTTTTTCTTGAAACCCATATTCATTCCATCTGTCTTCACCCAGATCAAGCCACCCCACATGGATAAGATCATAGGCGTTGAGAGCCCCGGACGGTTTGCTTTCTTTGATGATGCCGTAAGTTGAAAAACAACCGGTTAAAATCAAAAAAACGCCAAGCACCAACAAGCGTGACATGTTACGCATAGTTCCTCCAAATTGTAATAACTAATTGTTTTTCTGCATAGTTGCAGGAAGCGGAAACCAGGGTACTTATTGTATAAATGAGGTTTTTTGTCAAGAGAATAGCAGGTTGTTCCAAGAAGAAGCCATCTTCATGATGGGTCCAGTGTCGTGGATCAGGCTATATTTTTTCAGATAAATTTGTCTTGACAACTTTACCAATTTGGAATACAGGTTTAACACCGGTATGTAAAAATCGGCAGACAACCATTGTGACCTTTAAGCAGAAAAGTATTTAAAACAGTATGTTAAACCAACTCTCCCCCGTGCCTTTGTATCATCAGCTTGCAGAGATCCTGCTGGAGCGGATCCGGTCGGGAGCATATCCGGAAGGCTCGAAGATTCCGTCTGAACATCGTCTTGCAGAGACGTTTAAAATCGGAAGACCCACGGTAAGGCAGGCCACCGACCTTCTGGTTCGGAGAAATGCTCTGCTCCGCAAAAGAGGTTCCGGTACTTTTGTCGCGGAACAGCCCAAAGAGGTGGATCTGTTTTCGCTTGCCGGAACCCTTTCATCATTCCAGGAAAAAGGATTCACGCTTCAAACCTCCATCATCACGGAAACACAGCTTACCGAGGTTGCGGAGGATGATGAAAATCCGTTTTCCAAAAAAAATGCGTATTTCCTTTCCAGGCTGAGCCGGGTTTCCGGGAAACCGGTTCTGATCGAAGATATTTATCTTCACAGCACCATTTTTTCAGGGATCAACCAGATCGATCTTGCCGGAAAATCCCTTTCCCAGGTTGTTGCGGAAAATTATTATATGCGGCCTGTTGGCGGAAATCAGAATTTCCGGATCGGATATCTTACCGGCAGGCGGGCAGGAGACCTGAATGTCTCCAGCAAGACCCCGATCCTTTGCGTTAAACGGTTTTTACATTTTTATCAGGCTGAAAACGCAATTTTTTCGGAGCTTTTCTGCCGGACTGATCAATTTGTTTTTTCCCAGAAAATCGGAGGGATTCAAAATGGATAACAGGGGATATTATGATGGATTCGGCGGAGCCTTTATTCCCGAAATTCTGGTTGCAACCTTTGATGAGCTTGTTGCTGCGTATCAGGATGCAAAGGCGGATTCCGGTTTCTGGAAGGAATATGAAAAGATCATGTCAAGTTATTCCTGCCGCCCGACACCGCTGACGTTTGCAGGGAATTTAACAGCGCATTTTGGCGGGGCAAAAATCTATATCAAACGGGAAGATCTGAATCATACCGGAGCGCATAAGGCAAACAATGTGATGGGGCAGGGGCTTCTGGTCAAACGAATGGGCAAAAAGCGTGTAATCGCAGAGACCGGTGCCGGCCAGCATGGGATGGCGACCGCAACAATGGCCGCCCGGTTTGGCTTTAGCTGTACCATATATATGGGGGAAGTGGATGTTGAGAGACAGCGGCCCAATGTGTTCTGGATGGAACGCCTGGGAGCAGAGGTGATTCCTGTAAAAGAAGGAACGCGAATTCTGAAGGATGCCATTAACGAAGCTTTTCGGGACTGGGTCACCAATATGGATACTACCCATTATGTTCTGGGCACTGCCTGCGGACCGCATCCCTTTCCGGAGATGGTAACTTACTTTCAGTCCATTATTGGAAAAGAGGCCCGAAAACAGATTCTTGAACTGGAAGGTGTGCTGCCGAAAAGAGTCTATGCCTGCGTGGGGGGTGGTTCCAATGCCCTGGGCATATTCAGTGGTTTTATGGATGATCCGGTTGAACTTGTCGGTGTGGAGGCGGGAGGAGAAGGCCTTGAAACATCCCGGCATGCGTCACGATTATCTTCGAAGGATGCGAGCATTGGTGTTGCGCAGGGGTATAAGACCTATTTCCTTCAGGACGATGACGGACAGATGAAAGAAACGCACAGCATCGCGGCGGGTTTGGATTATGTGGGTGTTTCCCCCATTCTTTCTCATTTGAAAGAGACGGGGCGGGTTCGTTTTGAGGCGGCAATGGATCATGAAGTGGTCGATGCCCTGTCTCTGACAATCCGGAAAGAGGGGGTGATTCCCGCACTGGAATCCTCGCATGCTTTTGTTCAGGCTTTCAAGGAAGCACCGGAACTTTCCGGAGATGATGTTGTGATCATCAATCAGTCCGGAAGAGGGGATAAGGATATCTTTACGGTTGCAGATGCTTTCAACGATCCTGGATGGAAAAAGTTTATTCTCAAAAAAGCGGAGGAATACCTTGCTTGAATCCTACCTTCGAGAACAGCGCAGTAAACACGACATTCTGCTCATGACCCATATTGTTCTGGGTTACCCTTCGTTTGAGGACTCTTTTCGGATTGTAGCGGAAATGGTAGAAGCAGGCGTGGACATCATGGAGCTTCAGATTCCTTTTTCAGAACCGATTGCAGACGGACCGGTTATCCTGAAAGCAAACCAGCGTTCGCTGGCAGCCGGTTCAACGGTTGAAAAATGCATCGCTTTTGCGGAAAAGGCTGTTCAAACCTTCAACATTCCTTTTCTTTTTATGAGCTATTATAATATTCTTTTTAAATATGGAGTCCGCCGATTTGCATCGGTCATGGCTGAAACCGGTTTAAAAGGTGCCATTGTTCCGGACCTCCCGCCCGAGGAAGGTGCGGAGTATATCGAGGTAATGGCGGATCACAACCTGTCTCCGATTTTCATTTTCACCCCAACGACCTCTCTGGAGCGCATGAAAAAGATAGCCGGTTATGCAGACGGTTTTATCTATTGCGTGGCCAGAAGAGGCGTTACCGGGACGGACACGGAATTCTCACTTGATTTTCAAAAATATCTTGAAAGATGCAGAAACGCCACAGATCTTCCCCTGGCCCTTGGGTTTGGAGTCAAGGAAAAGGCGGATATCGATTTCCTGCGAGGAAAGGTCGATATTGCCGTGATCGGTACCCAGACGATTCGACTTGTCGAAAAGGAAGGAGTCAAAGCGGTGGGTGGTTTTATACGCGGTCTGCGTTCGGAATCAAAATGATCTCTCCCCATTCTTTTATAATTACTTGAAAATAATAAAGTTTTTAATCCGGCTCGGGTTCTGTACCAGATACCGAGCCTTAAAAAAAGCAGCCATCTCTTCTTCCGGTCTTCCGGCTCGTTCAATCCCGTTTTATTTTGAAGATATCATCTAACGCTCTGATGGTGCCCGGACCTTATTTTTGAGAAACCCCTTTTTAAAAAGAGAGGGTATCTTGTCTTTTCAAAAAAGAACCGCCTCTTTTTTTGATTGAATTTTTATCGATATCATATATAATCGCTAAATTTAATGGAAAAAGCAGATCAACGTAAAACATTGCGAGGAAAGCCAATGGATTTTTGGCGGGTTCCGCTTGATTCGGATGCAATAAAAGTAACTCGTGGAATTGTTCACATTATTGAGGATCGATGCAAAGGGTGCGGCTATTGCATAGAGTATTGCCCTCAAAAGGTTCTCAAGTTTTCAACAGAGTTTAACGTTAAGGGATACCACCCCCCGGTTGTTGTATTGGAAAACTGCCTGGACTGTCACTATTGCGAACTCCTGTGTCCGGAGTTTGCCATTTTTTCCGTTGCCGCGGATTCATCATGATCGCTATGGGGGGTTTCCGGCCATGATCTGTATAACTTTTGAACAATGATGAGGCAAGAAATGAAACCAGTCGTCCTCACCGGTGAACATTTTATAAACGGCGATGTTGCGTGTGCAGAAGGAGCCCTTGCGGCAGGCTGCACTTTTTTCGGGGGATATCCCATTACCCCGGCAACAGAGGTTGCGGAGCGAATGTCGGAAAGACTTCCTGATGTGGGCGGAAGTTTTATTCAGATGGAAGATGAGATTGCGGCCATAACATCGATTTTAGGCGGCGCGTGGACCGGAGCCAAAAGCATGACGGCAACCTCAGGCCCGGGATTCAGCCTGATGATGGAAACCATTGGCCTTGCCGTTGTGACCGAAACCCCTTGCGTTGTGGTCAACGTTCAGAGGGGAGGCCCTTCGACCGGCCTTCCTACCCAGGGTGCCCAGGCAGATATGATGCAGGCCAAATGGGGATCTCATGGGGATTATGAAATTATTGCCATTGCGCCGTCTTCGCCCCAGGAAATGTTTGATTTGACCATTACCGCCTTTAATCTCAGCGAAAAATATCGTGTACCGGTTTTTATCATGTCGGATGAGATTGTCGGACATATGAGCGAAAAGGTTGTTATTCCCGAAGCCCGGAAGATTAAAACCATATCGCGCCTGAAACCAAGCGGCAGCAAAAGCAAGTTCAAACTCTACAAGCCGGGCCCTGACGGGGTGGCGCCCATGCCGTCGATTGGAGATGGATACAATGTGCATGTAACCGGCCTTACCCATGATGAAAAAGGCTATCCGGTAATGTCCGTGGACACGCAGAAGGAAATGATGGAGAGGCTTATTTTTAAAATCAGAAACAACCTGGATGATATCATCATAACGGAAGACTATCTTCTGGATGATGCCGACATCGTTATTGTATCCTATGGAGTTTCTGCAAGAACAAGTTATACAGCAGTAGATGAGGCCCGAAAACAGGGTTTCAAGGCCGGGCTGTTGCGCCTGATTACGGTCTGGCCGTTTCCGGATGAAAAGATTCGTAAACTGGCGGAAAGGGTGAGGGGATTTGTCACGGTTGAAATCAATATGGGGCAGATCTGCAGAGAAGTCCAGCGTTGCGCCGGAAGTGATGTGCCCTCTTATCTGGTCGGCCATCCCGGCGGCGCGATTATACCGCCCCAAGATGTATTGGCGCTATTGAAAAAGGTTTTTTAAATGATGACAAAAAAATCCAGAAAACAGGCTGTCCATCCGCTGGACGATCTGATTCGTACAGATCGAATTCCGCATATATGGTGCCCGGGATGCGGCATCGGCTCCGTTTTTGCCTCTTGCCTTACAGCCATCAAAAACACCGGGATTGACTATCGAAAGTTCGCAATGGTTTCCGGCATCGGGTGTTCCGGCAGAGGGGCTGGATATATCAACATCGATTCATTTCACACCACCCATGGACGGGCTATCCCTTTTGCAACCGGCATTAAAATGGCAAACCCGGATATCAATGTAATTGTGTTCTCCGGTGACGGTGATCTTTTTGCGATCGGCGGAAATCATTTTATCCATGCTGCAAGACGCAATATGGATATTACCGTTATATGCATCAATAACCTGATTTACGGTATGACAGGCGGGCAGGTCGCAGCGACCACTCCCTATCTTGCGAAATCATCCACAACCGCAGCCGGAAACCCGGAAACGCCTTTCAATCTGCCGCTGATGGCCTATGCTGCGGGGGCAACCTATATCGCGAGATGGACCATGCTCCACACAAGGGATCTCACGGAATCTATCGAAGACGCAATCCATAAAAAAGGTTTTTCGTTTGTGGAAGTTCTTTCTCCATGTCCGATCAATTATGGAAGAAGAAACAAGGAGAAGTCCATTGATACCCTGAAAAAATATAATGAAAATACCATTATTAAAAATGGCGCAAATCCCCTGGAGCTTGAGATCGATTTTGGCAAGGGAGTTATTCTGGGAAAGTTTCTCGATATTGATAAACCGACCCATTATGAAAAATACAGGAAGATTTACGAGAAAGAGCAGGCCTGATGAATTGCGCGGGTGGCTGGACTGATTTGAGGACAGGGGACGAATAAAACCATGACAGAGGACAGGGACACCATTAGACAGGAAGTCATTGTAACCGGATTCGGAGGACAGGGTATTGTTCTTGCCGGACGCATTCTGGGAATGGCGGCAGCGCTAGGCGACCACAAGGAGAGCACGCTGGTTCAATCCTATGGTCCTGAATCACGGGGAGGAGCCTGCTGCGCGCAGGTGATCATTTCAAACAACGTTATTCAGTATCCGTATGTTGACAAGCCGGATGTTCTGGTATGCATGTCGCACTCCGCCTATGAAAAATACATAGATCATCTGAAGCCGGATGGCGTTCTTTTGACAGACAAGGATCTGGTAAGGCCGGATGAAAAACGGGATTATTTTTCCATACCTGCCACTCGAATGGCAGAAGAACTTGGCCGAAAAATGATGGCCAATATCATCATGCTCGGCTTTACAACCGCCATTACATCCCTGGTTTCATTAGAAGCTGCAAAAGAAGCGGTATCCTCTTCCGTGCCCAAAGGTACGGAAGAAAAAAATATAATGGCATTTATCAAAGGGTATGATTATGGTTTGTCCAAAATGAAAGGACGCGAAAAAAAGGTCTTTGGCCGGGCAGGAGTCATTTCATGAAACGACCGAAAGATCGTCTGCACAGGGTTATTGTAATTGGTGCGACACCGGCAGGAATTGCCGCAACGAACAAGCTGGGCGAGCTTGGAATTCCGGTAACACTTGTGGATTCGGATTCAAATATCGACCGGAAACTTTGCCGGGAGGAATGGAAGTTGAAGACCGGCATGCCGTTGAATCATGCCCACCGACCGGGCCTGATTCGAATTTTCAGAAATCCGGGCATAAAATGTATCCTCCCCGCAAAGGTGAACTCTGTGAGGCACAATCCCCAGGGATTTCGGGTCAGCCTGACAAAAAAACCGACTTTTGTTGATTCGGAAAGATGCACGCTGTGCGGTCGTTGTTTGGAAGCATGCCCGGTGTCTGCAGGTGAAAATGAAAAAGCGGTCACGATAGACAGCCGGTTGAGCTTACCGGGCAGGGCGTTTATTGACAAACGAAGGCTTCCTCTCTGCCGTGAAAATTGTCCCCTTGGAGTGAATGTTCAGGGATATGTCGCTCTTGCAAAAGAAGGGAAGTATGTCGAAGCGCTTGAGCTGATCCGGGCAAAAAATGTTCTTCCTGCAATTTGCGGACGAATATGTACACACCCCTGCGAAGAGAATTGCCGCAGAGGTGAACTGGATGATGCTGTTTCAATCCGGCACATCAAACGGTTTCTGGTTGATTATGAGGTGGAACATTCCGAAAACAGGTCGGTAAAAAAACCATCCAGGACGGCTGAACCAAGAGATGAAAAATTTGCAGTAATCGGCTCCGGGCCATCCGGCATTGCTGCTGCGGCAGAGCTTGCAAGGTATGGATGCCGTGTAACTGTTTTTGAAAAAGAGAAAGAGCCGGGCGGCATGCTTCGTTATGGAATCGGTCCTTATCGCCTGCCCCGAAACATCCTGGATTTGGAACTGGGCTATGTCCGGGAACTGGGTGTAACATTTCAAACATCCAGTCCAATGGATCTGGATCAGGATCTTTCTCGGCTTAAAAAAGAATTTAACGCCGTGATTCTCTGCACGGGAACCTGGAAGGACAGGTCTCTTGGCGTTCCCGGAGAAGAATTGGAAGGTGTGGATGGATGCCTTTCTTTTTTGACACGTTTTTACAGTGGTTCGGGTCAAAAAACAGGAGAGAAGGTAGCGATAATCGGTGACGGCAATGCCGCATATGACGCGGCACGGACGATCGTGCGAACCGGTGCGGATGTGACACTGATATCCTGGTTTGAAAAAAGCAAAATTCCGGCTGATCCCCATGAGATCAAGGCTGCGGAGGAAGAGGGCATACAGGTTAAGGACAGCACACAGGTTGTTTCGTTTTTAGGCGAAAATGGAAAGCTTAACCGTATTCGCTGCCGGCCCACAAAACCCGGGAAGCCTGATGAAAACGGTATTGCCTGGCCGGTTATGATCCGGGACGCAGATCCCTTTGAACTGTTTTTTGATCAGGTTGTTGTCGCCATCGGACTTGCCGGTTCAATTGAGAAAAGCGGCGTGCAGGCAAAATTGAGTCCAGGCAAAAACGGTTTTGTTTTAGCCGATGAATCCGGCAAAACAAATATTCCTTTTGTGTATGCGGCCGGGGATACGGTCACAGGGCCATCATCGGTTGTCCATGCAATGGCGCAAGGCAGAAAAGTGGCTCAAGGTGTTCTCAAAGAGCTGTGCCATATGGATATCAAGGATGCCGGTTCCCATAGATGCGATGACAATGATTTTCCGGAAATTCCAAAAGACCTTCCGAAACTTTCAAGGGCCCCCATGCCCGAGCTGAAACCATCTGAACGGAAGGGAAATTTTTTCGAGGTTGCTCTTGGCTTGCCGGAGTCCCAGATTGTCTATGAATCGAAACGCTGTCTTCAATGCGGGGTATGTTCGGAATGTCTGCAGTGCTCTGCCATATGCGGAGCTGAAGGGGCGATAAACCACGGCGAACAAGAGGAGGAAGTAATCGAGCACGCAGGAGTGGTGATCATTGCCGACCCTTCCATGACGCATCGAATTCAGGGCGATGATGTGATTCGATCATACGGCCCAAAGGTTTCAAAATCGGATGTTTATGCCATGATGATGCGGGGCTTTGCATCTGCGGCAAAGGCAATGGTGCTGCTTGGAAAAACTTCCCAGCAGCAGAAAGGACATGGGCTTTCCTTTTCACAGCCGGATCCCGGACTTTCTTCGGATATCCGCATCGGTGTATTTGTTTGTAAATGTAATGATTCGTTAGGCTGGCTGGCGGAAATGGACAGTTATTTGAATGGGCTTGCAAAGAGAGAAAAGGTTGTACATGTGGAAGTGGTTTCATCTGCCTGTGTGCCGGAGGGAATCTCGACAATATTGCGATCTGTTCGGGAAAAGAACATCACACGCATCGCGCTGGCATCCTGTGTCTGCTGTCCGTTAAATTTTGTCTGCAGTGCCTGTACAGATCAGCGGAGCCGCCTGAAATCCGCTCTTTTCAACTCAACCGGAATCAGCAGATCCATGGTCGCGACCTGCAACATCAGGGGAGAGGCTTTAAGCCTTCTCAGGCTGGATCCTCAAAATGCCATGAAAAGATTTGAAGGGCTTGTGGACCGTTCCATACGGAGCGCTGAAAATTTGAAGCTTTTTTCAACACCTGCCCGTAATTATAACTTTACCACCGCTGTCATCGGAGACTCTGAGGCGGTGGCATCAAGCGCATTGACACTTGCCCATGCCAATATGGATGTATATTTCTTCGGGCCAAAGGAGTTTGCGCCGGAACATCCCAACATTCACTTTTTTGAAGGGGCTGTTGTAAAAGAACTCGGCGGAACCCTGGGAGATTTCCAGATTCGTATCCATTCAGGTGACTTCAGCCATAAGGTCCAGGTCGGAGCGGTTATCCTTGGAGAAAAATTCAGGAAAAAAATTAAATACATCCATCAGGAAGGGCTTCCGAGTCGTATTGTTGCTTTTTCAATGCAGAAAGAAGGGGTCAATGGAATTCCATTTTTCTACCCGGGAATGACTTCCATATCAGGGCTCTTTCTGGCGGATCCACCGGGAATTCATATTTCAAACCGAAAGAAAGGTGCGGCCGCCGCTGCGCTGGCCGCTGCCGTGATGCCCAGGGGGCCCCGTCAAAGTAAGGGGTATACCGTATCGGTTAATGAGAACCTGTGCCGCAACTGCGGCAGATGCATCGATGTTTGCCTTTACCATGCAATCACATTGAAGAAAAATACCATTGGTGGATGGTATGCATCGGTCGATGAAGCCTTCTGCAAGGGATGCGGAAACTGTATTTCAGTTTGCCCGTCCAATGCCGCGGACAGCCCGTTCAGAAGCCAGGCTTTTCTGGAGCGGATTCTCGAAGAAATTTTGTTGCAATAGTTTGTCAATGGTTTATGAAACAGGTCAAAATGGAAAATTTTAAGATCATCGTTTTTTTATGCAACTGGGGCCCACATACAGCGTACCACGCGCTTCAGGATAATCAATATCATATTCCTCCTGAAATAAAAATGGTTCGAATTCCCTGTACCGGAAGAATCAGCAAGGCTCTTCTTTTTAAAGCCTTTGAGATGGGAGCGGATGGGGTCGCCCTTGTTGGATGCAAATCCGGAACATGCCGTTACGGTAGCGGAACGAAAAATGCAACGTTGAATACGGAAGACACAAAAGATATTCTGGAACTCCTCGGTCTTGGAAATGAGCGTATGCGATTTTCCACCTTCCTTCCGGATCAAACCAATTCACTTAAAAAATTTCTTGAAAGTTTTTGCAGTAATGTGAAGAAGCTTGGACCGAGTCCGATTAAGCCGTCCAGGGAGAACAGGATCGGTTCCGTCCCCCTCACAAGTATACTTGAGATTGTAAAAGAACATAATGTGTTTGCGTGTCAGGATTGTGGAAAATGCACTTCCTCATGTCCGCTTG
>CAZOEW010000108.1:0-12948 GCA_964578935.1 uncultured Desulfobacterales bacterium
TGATATGGCAGCCATTTATGTATTGACAGGAAAAGTGTATGCAGATGAATTCATGAGAGAAGAATTTAAAGCATGGGAGGCCGCAAAAAGAATTTATGATAAAGAAATGAATGGTGAAGTATGGAGAATAATGAATATCTACGAACGCTCTAGAGATCCAGCCGACGTCAATAAAATGAAAAAAGAATGGGTTAGAGCGATATCTGAAAATAGTATCATCTATATAAAACATAGAATAAATATAATATTTAAAACCTTCGGGATAACAGAAACTGAAATGAGTGTGGCGAAAGGATTCGATGTCAATTGTCCCAAGAATATATATAATCTTACAAAGCCTGATACAGTATTGTATACGGTTTATAGAAAATATGTTCGTTTAGTTAAAGATAAATTTTTTATGATGCCCTGGTTTTGGGCATTGCTTAATATAATTTTTTCTTTCTTCGGTTTTATGCTTATTTTAAATCCGCGTTATAAAGATCTCGTAATACCTCATTGTATTATAATGTGGTCCGGCCTGTTATTATTAGCTCCATATCTTTTCGTTTGCTTAAGTCCGGATACAAGATTCACACACTGGATTACAGTCGCCACTTCCTTCGGAGGATTTGGTATAATAACAATATTGTTAAAAAATGCCGGAAAGCTTGATGGCGCCATTAAAATAAACAAGGAGGAAATGGTGTCTGAGAAAAAATATGACTAAAGCCAACTTGCATTTCCTGCATATACGTAAAACCGCGGGATCGAGTTGAATCCATTCAACCCCGCAGTCTCAATTCCTGGATCCGCTAAAGGACTTCCGAAGCCTGAAACGGATTTTTCTTCAGGTACTCAAGCCGGTTAAGACCGTTTATATACGCTTTCGCACTTGCGGTGATGATGTCGGAATCAGCGCCCTTTCCCAATGCGATTAAACTGTCTTCCCGCAATCTGACCGTAACCTCTCCCTGAGCATCCGTGCCTCCTGTCAGCGCACTTACTGAAAATCGAAGCAGATCCGACGCTGTCCCGGTAAGATTGGCAATCGCGTTAAAGGCGGCATCGATCGGTCCGTTTCCATATGCGGTTCCTTCGGTTGATCTGCCGTTTATCGACATTTTGACGCTTGCAATGGGACGAACGGTTGTTCCGCTGCTCACATGAAGGTATTCAAGGCAAAAGATGTCCGTGGTCCTCAGGATGCCTTCGGTTACGAGTGCTTCCAGATCTTCATCATGAACATGTTTTTTCTTGTCGGCAAGTTCTTTGAATTTTGTGAAGACAAGATTCAGCTCTTCGTCTGAAAGCTCGTACCCCATATCTTTTAAATGGGATTTCAGGGCATGTCTTCCTGAATGTTTGCCGAGTATCAGCTTGTTGCTGGACAAGCCAATTGTTTCCGGTTGCATGATTTCATAGGTCATCGGGTTTTTCAAAACACCGTCCTGATGAATTCCGGCTTCATGCGCAAATGCATTCGCGCCGACTATCGCTTTATTGGGCTGTACCATAATACCGGTAATCATGCTGACAAGGCGGCTTATGGGGTGTATGAGAGTACTTTCAATATTGGTATGCATCGGGAAGAAATTAGGCCTTGTCTTGACAGCCATCACGACTTCTTCCAGGGAGGTGTTGCCTGCTCTCTCGCCAATGCCGTTTATGGTCACCTCGGCCTGCCTGGCCCCTGCATCAATTGCGGCCAGTGTATTCGCGGTGGCAAGCCCCAGATCATTGTGACAGTGCACGCTCAGGATCGCCTGCTGCATGTTCGATGTATTTTTCATTACATATCGGACAAGATCCGAAAATTCCCGGGGAATGGCGTAGCCGACGGTGTCCGGAAGGTTGACCGTGGTGGCGCCTGATGATATTGCCGCTTCAAATACCCGGCATAAAAAATCACGGTCACTTCTGGAGCCGTCTTCTGCCGAGAACTCCACGTTTTCCGTAAGAGATTTCGCATAGGTTACCGCTTCTATCGTTGCCCGGATAACTTCCTCACGATCCATTTTCAATTTGTATCTCATATGAATATCCGAGGTCGCGATAAATGTATGAATTCTTGGTTTCGCGGCATGGGATATGGCTTTCCATGCGCGATCGATATCATTTCTGGAAGTCCGGCAGAGACCCGCGACTTCACAGGTTGTGATTTTTTTTGAAATTTCAGACACAGCCTCAAAGTCGCCTTCCGAGGCAGCGGGGAAACCCGCCTCAATAACATCCACTCCGAGTTTTTCAAGTTGTGTCGCCAGTCTGAGCTTTTCCGCGGTATTCATGCTTGCACCGGGAGATTGCTCACCATCGCGCAAGGTTGTATCGAAAATGATTATCCTGTCACTCATTTTTTGCTCCATTGTAAACGGTTTTTGCTATCGACTTTTATTGGACAGTTTATAATGAAAACTGTCTGCAAGCGCCTGCCAGCTTGCTTCTATAATGTCTTCGGATACACCGATCGTACTCCAGATATTATCTGCATCCCTTGATTCAATCAGAACCCGGACTTTCGCGGATGTTCCATCACGTCCGTCCATTACACGGACTTTAAAGTCAACCAGATGCATCTCGTCTAAATCTTTGAAGAATTTTCCGAGTGCTTTGCGAAGAGCGTTATCGAGTGCGCTTACCGGCCCTTGACCTTCCGCGGCAGTTATCTCTTCCTGCCCCGCAACAGCAATTTTGATCGTCGCATGGGAGGAGCAGGGCCGATCTTTGTCTTTTTCAACGGTAACCCGGAATGATTTCAATTCAAAAAGGGGTTTGAATCGATCCGCGATTTTTTGCATTAAAATCTGGAATGAGCCTTCCGCGGCTTCAAATTGATATCCTTCCATTTCAAGGCGTTTGATTTCAGAAACAATCTTCTGGCTGTGGACACCATTCGCGTCAATCTCGATGTCCATTTCCTTTGCCTTGTATTCAATGTTGCTTTTTCCCGAAAGATCGGATACCAGCACGCGCCGTTTGTTTCCGACAAGATCCGGATCGATGTGTTCATAGGCTTTTGGATTTTTCATGATCGCGCTTACATGAATTCCACCTTTATGGGCAAACGCGCTTCTACCGACAAAAGGACGATTGTTCAAAGGAATCATATTGGCGATTTCACTTACAAACCTTGACAGCTTGCGAAGTTTTTTCAGATTTTCTTTTGATATGCCGGGATATCCCATCTTAATGCAAAGAATGGGTATGATTGCCATAAGATCCGCATTGCCGCATCTTTCACCATATCCGTTGATGGTTCCGTGAACCATGGTGGCCCCTTCCTGCACGGCCGTGATTGAATTCGCGACTGCCATTCCGCAATCATTATGGGTATGGATACCAAGTTTTACGGACGTTCCGGAAGGAGCGCATCCCATTTTCAGGGCGCTGCGAACCTCTTTGGTGATCGAAGCGATTTCAAAGGGAAGGGTGCCGCCATTGGTATCACACAATACGATGAAATCGGCACCTCCTTCGACGGCTGTTTTTATGGTTTCAAGGGCATAATCTCGATTTTCTTTGTATCCGTCAAAAAAATGTTCCGCATCGTATATGACTTCACGTTTATGCTCTTTCAAAAAAAGAACACTTTCGCGGATCATGGCAAGATTCTCTTCCAGCGTATTTCCCATCACCTGCTCGACATGAAGAGCCCATGTTTTGCCGAATATGGTTACCGCGGGAGTTTTGCTTTCAAGAAGACCGAGAAGGTTTTGATCTTTCTGTGGTTCAATTCCCGGTCTTCTTGTTGAGCCGAATGCCGTCAAGCGGGCATTCTGAAAGGCAACCTTCTTCGCCAGCTTGAAAAACTGCATATCCTTTGGATTGGATCCAGGCCAGCCTCCTTCGATATAATGAACACCAAGGTCATCAATCTTCTGCGCGATCCTGATTTTCTCTTCAGCCGTAAAACTGATGTTTTCTCCCTGGGATCCGTCTCGAAGCGTTGTATCGTATATTAGAATTGGTTCCATTTTGATTTTTTCCGGCATACAGCCATAATCTATTTTTTCCTGTTTTCAGGCCTCAGTGAACGCACCGCGGCACCCGCTTTCCACATCTCGGAATTTTTGATGGCATTCAGTTCTTTCGTCAGTTTTTCCTTGTAATCGGGCGCACTGTTGACGGCAAGAACCCTTTCGGTCTCCTTGCCGGTTTTGACCCGGTCATAAAGTTCATCAAAGACAGGCGCGACAGCATCCCGAAATTTCGGAGCCCAGTCAAGAGCTCCTCTCTGCGCTGTTGCACTGCAGTTTGAAAACATCCAGTCCATTCCGTTTTCAGCCACAAGGCGGATAAGACTTTGTGTGAGTTCTTCGACGGTTTCATTAAAAGCTTCGCTGGGAGAATGACCATTTTTTCGCAGCACATTGTACTGGGCCTCCATGGTTCCGGCAAGGCAGCCCATCAGAACACCTCTTTCACCGGTCAGATCACTGTATACTTCCTTTTCAAACGTGGTCGGAAACAGATATCCGGAGCCGATTCCGATTCCAAGTGCGAGTGTTCTTTCTACCGCTCGGCCGGTATAGTTCTGATGAACCGCATAGCTGGAGTTGATGCCGCTCCCGTCAATAAAGTTTCTTCGGACATTTGTCCCCGAACCTTTTGGGGCAACCAGTATAACATCAATGTTTTTCGCGGGGACGATACCGGTCTGATCCTTGTATACAATTGAAAAACCGTGAGAGAAGTAAAGCGCGTCTCCTTCGTTGAGACATTCTTTTACTTTCGGCCAGACAGCCACCTGACCGGCGTCTGAAAGCAGCATTTTGATGATGGTTCCTTTCCGGGCTGCTTCTTCAATCGGAAAAAGGGTTTTGCCGGGAATGAATCCGTCCGCGACAGCTTTTTTCCAATACTCGTCACCTTCAAGCTGGCCGATGATTACTTCAAATCCATTATCTTTCAGGTTAAGTGCCTGGGCAGGACCCTGAACACCATAACCCAGGACGGTAATGATCTCATCTTTCAAGATTTCCCGGGCTTTCTCCAGTGAAAATTCTTCCAGTGTAACAATCTCTTCTTTAACTCCTCCAAAATCAATCGTAGGCATTTTTTCTCTCCTCTAAATTAAAAAATTACGGTTTTGATGAATTCTCAAAAAGTCAATATCTTGATGGCAAAGAAAAAAGTTCAAGTTCAAGGCGCGCAAATCCCGAGGAATACTGCGCCAGCGGTAGCCGTAGGCGTGTGTAGTTGGCCTACTCACGCCTCCGGCTACCGCTGCACTGTCGTGCACGGTACTGACGAGAGATGCAGCGCAACGCCGAAATTGGGCTTTTTACGAAGCCATCACGGTTTTGATTCTCTTAACAAAGCTATCCTTCCTGATCGGGCGATGTTTTTAATTCCCATTGGTTTTAACAAGGTTTGGATCGCGTTCAATTTGTCTTCCGTGCCGGTTACCTCGATCGTGTAGTGCTCCGGTCCGACATCGACCACTTTGGCTCGAAAGATGTCGACGATTCTCAGAATTTCCGCCCGGTGTTCCGGTTTTGCGGAAACTTTGATCAAAATCAGTTCTCGCTGGATGCTTTTTTCGGTTGTGAGGTCAAACACTTTAATCACATTGATCAACTTGAACAATTGTTTTTTGATTTGCTCGATCACCTTTGCATCGCCCTTGGTTACCATGGTGATTCTTGAAATATCCGGTTCCATTGTTTCCGCAACGCAAAGGCTTTCGATATTGTAGCCCCTTCCGCTGAAAAGACCCGCGATTCTGGATAAAACACCCGGCTGATTATCAACAAGAATTGAAAAAATGTGCTTTTCTTCCGTCATTATATCCGTCCTTTTTTGCAATGGTTAAACCAGAATCATTTCAGTGATCGCTGAACCGGCCGGTACCATCGGGTAAACGTTCTCTTCCTGCTCAACCACAAAATCCATGATAACCGGTTTTGGCGTCTTCATCGCCGTGATGATAACCTGCTCCACTTCTTCCGGTTTTGTCGCTCTCAGGCCAACCGCGCCATAAGCCTCTGCCAGCTTTACGAAATCAGGTGTATGGCTCATATTGGTCCAGGAATAATTTTTTTTGTAAAAAAGTTGCTGCCACTGCCTGACCATGCCCAGAAAGCCATTGTTAAGAATGGCGACTTTGACGGGCAGGTTGAACTGAACCGCGGTTGCAAGCTCCTGGCTGTTCATTTGAATACTTCCATCTCCCGCAATGTCTACAACGATTTTGTCGGGGCAGGCTACCTGAGCGCCGATGGCTGCCGGCAATCCAAAGCCCATACAGCCAAGACCGCCTGATGTAATAAAGTGGTTCGGTCTGTCAAAATGATAATACTGCGCGGCCCACATCTGATTCTGACCCACTTCGGTTGTGATGATCGCCTTTCCCTTTGTAAGCTCATAAATTTTTTCAACAACATACTGAGGTTTGATAACGTTTCCCTGTTTATAGGCAAGGGGCGTCGTTTTTTTCCAGTCATTGATTTTTTTCAGCCATGGTTTTCTTTTTTGATGGAGGTCTCCCAGATCCGTTTTATCAATCAATCGGTTCAAATGCATGAACGTTTTTTTGCAGTCACCCACTACCGGAACTGAAACCGGAATATTTTTATGAATGGAGGTCGGGTCGATATCGATATGAACAATTTCAGCATGTTTGGCGAATTCTTCTACTTTTCCCGTCACCCGGTCATCAAAGCGGACTCCTGCGGCGATCAGAAGATCAGCTTCTCCGATCGACATATTCGCGCGATAGGTTCCATGCATACCCGGCATGCCCAGCCATAGAGGATCGGTTCCTGGAATGGCGCCCAATCCCATCAGGGACGCGGTAACCGGTATCTGTGTTTTGCGGGAAAATTCGATCAGGACGTCCGCAGCTCCGGATAGAATGATTCCTCCACCGGCAAAAATGACGGGCTTTTTTGATTTTTTTATCAGGTCAACAACTTTGCGAACCTGCTTTAAGTTGGGTTCATATGTCGGGTTATAGGATTTCAGAATCACTTCCGCCGGTTTCGTGTATCTGGTTTTCGAATTTGTGATATCCTTGGGAATATCGATCAGTACCGGACCGGGGCGACCGGATCGCGCAATGTAGAAAGCCTCTTTGATAATTCGTGCAAGATCATCTATTCTTTTGACCAGATAGTTATGTTTCGTGCATGGACGTGTAATCCCTACGATATCCACTTCCTGGAACGCGTCGTTGCCGATAAGAGGTGACGGTACCTGCCCGGTTATGACCACCAGAGGGATTGAATCCATGTTCGCGGATGCAATGCCGGTCACTGTATTTGTCGCGCCCGGGCCGGACGTCACGAGACAAACACCTACTTTCCCGCTTGCTCTTGCATAGCCGTCGGCCGCGTGCACAGCTCCCTGCTCATGACGCACCAGGATATGTTTAAAATCAGTACGTGACAGTTCATCATAAAAATCAAGGACAGCGCCGCCCGGATAACCGAAAATTGTGTCAACACCTTCTTCCTTGAGAACTTTCATCAGGATTTGTGCACCAGTTAATTCCATTAGAACCTTCCTTACGAGCCGATTGTTAATGATCCATTTTGGATTCGTTTTCCGACACTGTTTTTACATTCACGATTACTGACAGGTAAAACATTCGCTTCCGGTATACCGCATTTTCCGCTTCCCGCATTACTTGACGACCGCACCTTCGCTGGCCGAAGAAACCATTCGGGCGTATCTCGCCATGTAGCCCTTTGTTATTTTTGACTCAGGCGGTGTCCATTTTGAAAACCGTTCTTCGATCTCTTTGTCAGTCAGGTTGAGTGTCAGTTTTTTATTGGGGATGTCCACGGATATCAGGTCTCCTTCCTGAATCACCGCAATCGGGCCTTTCTGCATTCCTTCAGGTGAAATATGACCGATGGCGGCACCCCGGGTTCCGCCGGAAAAGCGTCCGTCTGTTATCAAGGCAACCTGGGCATCCAGATTCATTCCTGCAATTGCGGATGTGGGTGTCAGCATCTCTCTCATTCCCGGCCCACCCATGGGGCCTTCATATCGAATAACGACGACATCGCCCGGATTGATTTTTCCTTTCATGATGGCGCTTGTTGCCTCTTCCTCCGAGTCAAAAACCCTGGCAGGTCCTTCATGCCGCATCATCTCTTCTCGTACCGCGGATTGCTTGACAACACATCCATCCGGGGCAAGATTGCCGAAAAGCACGGCAAGTCCACCCTGTTGATGATACGGTTTGTTAAGTGGTCGAATGACATCTGCGTCAAGAACACGGGCCGCCTTCATGTTTTCTTCAACCGTTTTCCCGGTTACCGTCAAACAATCCGTGTTGATCAGGTTTCCATCTGAAAGGATTTTCATCACGGCACCGACTCCGCCGGCACGGTTCAGATCTTCGATATGATGGCTCCCGCCCGGACTCAATGAGCAAAGATGGGGTGTTTTTTCACTGATCTCATTAATCATATTCAGGTTAATGGAGATGCCGGCCTCTCTGGCTATCGCGGGAAGATGCAGCACTGTATTGGTTGAACAGCCAAGGGCCATGTCAACTGCAAGTGCATTCCGAAAGGCTTTTTCGGTCAGAATCCGGCTGGGGGTAATACCCAGTTCATGCAGTTTGAGAATCTGCATCCCTGCGTTTTTTGCAAGTCGAATGCGTGCGGACATTACCGCGGGGATTGTCCCGTTGCCCGGAAGCCCCATTCCGATCGCTTCCGTCAGACAGTTCATCGAGTTTGCGGTAAACATCCCCGCGCATGATCCGCAGGTAGGGCAAGCCTCGTCTTCGATTTTTTCAAGTTCATCTTCGGTCATTTTGCCGGAAAGAACAGATCCTACGGATTCAAAAACCGTCACGAGGTCGAGTTTTTTTGATACATTGTCGGAAAGCCTTCCGGAGAGCATCGGACCGCCGCTTACAATGATCGTGGGAAGGTCGAGCCTCGCGGCTGCCATAAGCATGCCGGGTGTGATCTTGTCGCAATTGGTCACCATGACCATTGCGTCAAAGCAATGCGCAATCGCCATTACTTCTATGGAATCGGCAATGAGTTCACGACTCCCAAGAGAGTATTTCATGCCGATATGATTCATGGCGATTCCGTCACAGATACCAATCGTACCAAATTCGATGGGAGTGCCTCCTGCCATGTAAACGCCTGCCTTGACCGCTTCGACAATCGTATTCAGATGAATATGACCCGGGATGATCGTGTTTGCAGAATTCGCGATTCCGATTAAAGGCCTCTTGATTTCTGTGTCAGTATATCCCATTGATTTAAAAAGAGAACGGTGAGGGGCTCTTTCAATCCCCTTTTTAATTGCATCGCTTTTCATCGGTCTGGACCTCCCTAAAACAAAAAAACCGTTATCAGCCTTTTTGGGCTGATAACGGTTTTTAAAGTTGATTCGTCTGGTTAAGCCATTATCAGCCCTTTTCCTCGCAGCAAGGTACGACCCCCACGACGAGGATAATAAGGATAAGAATAATATTGATAATGACGGATAATTTTTTCATTTTAAAAACCAGATAAGTTCAAATTGAATTTTTAAAAAATACATGGGGTTTTAAAATTTGTCAAGATTTATTATGGGATTGTCGGAAACAAATACCATAGCACATGATCAGTCCGGTTGGAAAGGGTATCATGGATATCCGTAATGCGGTTGATGATATTTGTTTTAAAGATGAAATAATTTTGCTATTGATTGCATTTTAAAAGAAAAGTCAACCTGCGAACCGTTATCGGAGGAAGAGATGGATAACATCAAAGCGCTGTCAGTCCTTGACGGACGATATGAAAAAATAACGAATCCGCTCCATGATATTTTTTCCGAGTACGGGCTTATCCGGCACAGAGTAATCGTTGAGATTCAATGGCTGAAATTTTTGATCCGGGAGTTGCGTCTCGCTGAAATTAAATCGGGTGATTTGCAAAAACTTGAAGATATCGCATCCCGGTTTGATGAGACTGCGGCAAACCAGGTGAAGGCGATCGAAAAAACAACCAATCACGATGTGAAAGCGGTGGAATATTATATCAAGGAGAAACTTGCGCAATCCGGACTTGAGTCGATCAAGGAGTGGGTCCATTTTTCATGTACATCCGAGGATATCAACAACACTTCCTATGCGATGATGCTGAAAACCGGAAGGGATTTTGCAGGGGATGCCGTTTCCGAGCTTCTTGAAAAAATCGAAAATATGGGCATGAAATACAAAGATGTTCCCATGATGTCCAGAACCCATGGTCAGCCTGCAACCCCCACAACCGTGGGGAAGGAATTTATCAATTTTGCCTGGAGAATCCGTGAAGAGCTTGCAAAATTGAGAAATTCAGATATTCAGGGAAAATTCAACGGAGCATCCGGAAATTTCAATGCACATGCATTTGTATATCCCGATATAAACTGGATAGAGACAAGCCGCAGGTTTTTATCGGAATATCTGGATCTATCTCCTATCCTGATTACCACCCAGATTAATCCATACAATTATATCTCAAGCCTTCTCCATACGATGATCCGTATCGCCTCGATCATCATCGATCTCGACCGGGACATGTGGGGGTATATCTCGATTGGATATTTTACACAAAAATTGAAAAAAGGGGAGGTGGGGTCTTCCACCATGCCGCATAAGATCAATCCCATCGATTTTGAAAACAGCGAAGGCAATATGGGGATAGCGGTTTCGATGATGGATCATCTCGCGGTAAAACTTCTTCAATCCCGATTCCAGCGGGATTTGTCCGACAGCACCGTCCTTCGAAACCTTGGGTCTGTTTTCGGCTATTTTCTGATCGGGCTGAAAAGTGCCGTCAAAGGCCTTGATAAAATCGATCTCAACCGGGAGACGGTTCAACATGATTTAAACAACAACCAGGAGCTTCTTGCCGAGCCGATCCAGACTGTCATGAGGGTGTTTGGAGAAGAAAACCCATATGAAAAATTAAAGGAGTTGACCCGGGGCAAAAAGATTACCCGGAAGTCATTGCATGACTTTATTGACCGTCTTGAAAGGATTCCTCCTGATTATAAGGAAAGGATGAAAAATCTTTCTGTGGATCGTTACACCGGCATCGCCCAATCCCTTGTCGATCTGTATTTTTCCGAAAAGTGATGTGGAGATACATCCCTTATCCAATCAATTGCCCTTGACAATTGATACGTTTTGTGTTCAATAAATGAACGTTCTGTAAGTCATATAGATTTATAGAATTTCTTGCATTTCTGATTCCCCTGAAATTCATGAGCCATTTTCTGTAACCCACCATGCGGAGCTATATCATTCCGCGGCATTTTCAAAACAAATAAAAAGAGAAACATGGACCAACAAAATTTAAGAACGCTGAGAATTCTGGAAGAGATCGAAAAGGACCAGAGCCCAAGCCAGCGGGAACTCGCCAGAAAGCTTAATATTTCGCTGGGGCTGGTGAACTCTTTTATCAAACGGCTGACCCAGAAAGGTTATTTCAAGGCCACGACAATCCCCAGAAATCGAATCAAATATATTCTTACACCCAAAGGATTTGCCGAAAAGACAAGGCTTACCTATGAGTATATTCAATTGTCCTATCATTTTTATCGTGATGCCCGTTCAAAGCTGAAAAAAATATTTGTGAATTTTGAAAAAAATAACATCCAACGCATCGTGTTTTTCAGTGCAGGTGATCTGGCGGAAATCGCCTACTTGTCCCTGCAGGAAACCTCAATCCAGCTTGTCGCGATTGTGGATCAACAAAAAAAGGGCGCTCAATACCTGAATCAGACCATAAAGGATCCTGATTTGCTGCCTTCCATGGTTTTTGACAAAGTGCTGATCACCTCTGACACCCCCAGTAAAAAAATTCTGGAAAAGATATCCGGCTATGGAATTCCACACGAAAAGATCGAGATGGTAATGTAAGCATAACGCATTGGATACGTTCAACAATCTGAATGGACCCAAAAAGAAGCCCTCATGAAATTTGTTGATTTGAAAACCCAGCAGAATCGAATTAAAAACAAGCTGGAAAAGAATATGCAAAACGTTCTTGACCATGGCCAGTATGTCATGGGGCCGGAGATCGCCGAGCTGGAAGATCAATTGGGTCAATTCTCAGGCGTAAATCATGCGGTTGCCTGCTCTTCGGGAACGGACGCGCTTCTTATGTCTTTAATGGCCTGCGGTGTGGGTCCTGGAGATGCTGTTTTTACAACACCGTTTACATTTTTCGCGACCGCGGAAGTGATCAGCCTGCTCGGAGCGGTTCCTGTTTTTGTGGATATCGACCCCTATACCTTCAATATATCTCCTGCTGAACTGGAAAGAGCGATCCTGGCAATGGAAAACGTTGACCAGTCGATCTATCCGATTCCGGAAAATGCACATGCATCCTCTCTATCACCCAAAGGCGTGATTGCCGTTGATCTGTTTGGTCTTCCTGCCGAATATGATCAGATCAACAGCATTGCAGAAAAACATGGCCTTTTTGTCATTGAAGATGCGGCGCAGTCATTTGGAGCAGCGTACAAAGGGAAAAAATCCTGTTCTCTGGCTGAAATCGCCTGTACATCATTTTTTCCGGCAAAGCCTCTAGGCTGTTACGGCGATGGGGGTATGTGTTTTACGGATAATGATGAACTTGCAGGCCGCATCCGGTCTTTTCGGATTCACGGACAAGGGGATCATCCGTATGACAATGTCCGGATCGGAATAAACGGCAGGATGGATACCCTGCAGGCTGCCGTTCTTCTGGCAAAGCTTGAAATTTTTCATGAGGAGATCGAGCTGCGGCAGCGTGTCGCAGGTCGATACGATGAACTGCTGGCAGAGTGTCCATTTTTTGTGAGGCAGCAGATCCCTGAATACTGCCGTTCAATATGGGCACAGTACTCTTTGTTATCAACCAACAGTGATACGCGTTCCGCCATCCTTCAAAAAATGAAAGATGAAAACATTCCCTATGCCATTTACTATCCCAAACCGCTCCATCTTCAGACCGCATTTGCCTTTCTGGGATATGGAGA
>CAZOEW010000109.1:0-12895 GCA_964578935.1 uncultured Desulfobacterales bacterium
AAAGCCCTCGCGGAAGAGCTCCTCAATGTCGGTTTTGAACTTGCAGAAGACTTGGACGATATCCAGGTCGATGAGCGATACGACCCAACGGGCACCAACGGGTTGCGGCCGTCCACACGCAGCCGCATCGCCCGAGCCCGGGTCGCGAAGTAGATGCCGTAGATGCCTCAGAGCGCCGCCTAACCCTTCTCTCAACCGGAGAGACAAAGACGTTTCACAGTTGTCTCCTGGTTGACTCGAACATTGAAATTTACCTTATATTTACTAAAAAACACTTCAAAAAAAATCTGACATATCTTTGTTCGCAATAAACCGATATTCTGTGATTTGGCGCATAGACCTCAGCCATTTCTGATCCTTTGATACAAGAATAGTTCCAAAAATTTTGCTCCTCGAAAAAGTGGGGATAAGTTTTTAAATTTCTGGAGAAATCCGGTGAACTTCGGTAGGAGTGAACGGGCCTATCGTGAATTGTTATTAATGTCTTTTATTCATTAACAAAAGTATTGGCTGAAGGCAAGAGCGTTTCCACAAGAAGAGAGCTGGAATTGGGGGTTCTTGGTTCGGGGTTCCTGGTTCCTGGTTCCTGGTTCATCGTTCTTGGTTCCTGGTTCGGGGGTCGGGGGATTCAGGAATTGACAGTTTTAACCTGTTGATGTAGATTCTACCGTAAGTTTGCAGGGAAAACATGATCCGCCCGGAATCGTGAAAAAGGCAACTACCATCCAAGTCAGGAGAAGGTGTCATGAACGATGCGATTTATCAGAAACTGGCCAAGACATTAGATACGCTGCCAAACGGCTTTCCGTCAACTGAAAGCGGGGTTGAGTTTACCCTGTTGAAAAAGCTTTTTTCAGAGGAAGACGCGGAAATTTTTTGCGATCTGCGGCTTACTTTTGAGAATCCGGATGAGATCGCGGCCCGCACCGGCCGTGATCCAGGCGATCTTTCCAGCAAGCTTGAATCCATGTGGGAGAGGGGCCTGGTTTTTGGAATCGATTTTGGGACCGTGAAGGTTTACAAGATGATTCCCTGGGTTTTCGGGATCTACGAGTTCCAGCTGAAACATATGGATCGGGAGTTCGCGGAGCTGTGTGAAGAATATAACCCGGTTTTTGGAGAGCAGTTTTTCAACGGGAGACCGCAGCTTATGCAGGTGGTGCCCATCGAGGAGGAGCTGCGGAATGATCAGGAAAGCCTTCCGTATGAAAGGGTTTCCGCGATCATCGAGGCAGGTCAGTCCTTTGCGGTAAATGAATGTATCTGCAAGAAGGAGAAGCGGCTTCTGGATGAAGGATGTGACAAGCCGTCCGAGGTCTGCCTTGCAATCGCTCCGGTACCGGGCGTGTTTGATAATTTCCCGATGGGAGGCCGCGTCATCACAAAAGAAGAGGCCTATGAAATTTTAAAAATATCCGAAGAGGCCGGGCTGGTGCACCTCACCGGCAATGTGCAAAGCGGTCATTTTTATATCTGCAACTGCTGCGGATGCTGCTGCGGCGTACTGCGTTCGATCAATGATCTTGGATTGCAGCACACGATCAATTCCAGTTTCTACGCCAAGATCGATGAAGCGTTATGCGAAAGCTGCGGGATCTGCGCGGAAGAAAGGTGCCAGATCGAGGCGATCATGGAAACGGATGACGGCTATCAGGTCGATCGGGACAAGTGTATCGGGTGCGGCCTCTGTGTCACCACCTGCCCGGTCGAGGCGATCCAGCTCGTTCGGAAAAAACCGGAAGAGAGAGTTCTGCCGCCTCTGGATGAAAATGACTGGTTTGATCAGCGCGGGAAGCAGCGGGGGGTCGATTTCAGTCAATATAAATAAAAGGCGGCGTTGTACGCCGCTTTCAGGGTATCCGGTTCACGATATTACGGCACAAGATGCAATCTGTGTGTGGATGCGATTTCCGTGATCTGATTTTGCTTCACCCCCACTTCCTTCGCAAAGTCAGACCAGCGAAGAACTGCCGCACCGACATCCGCAAGTATGTCCAACGGTTTTTTAATCCTGAACGGTTTTGCCACTTCGATAAAATCCTGCTTCGTAAAATCATCCCGTTTCCCGTTGATTGTCATTTGATGGCGATTCGTCCATTCTCCCTTTGAATTATAGCTCCAGATTATATCAAAGGCGGGAGCAAGATGCCAGCTCCCGTTTTGATCCATGAGAAAGGCGATATTGCGCGTATGATCGTCCTGATTGCGGGCGATAACGTTGAATGCCATTCTCCTGAAAAGCTGATGAAGAACTTGCTGTCCCAACCCTAATTGCTGGCAGGTGGACATGGCTGTTTCATACCCATATTGGCCGGGCAATTTAAAATCGTAGTGGCCTAATGCACAAAGCGATTGCATATGGATTTTGTCTGAATTGTTCGTCCGGTCAAATCTTCGTGTCATAAAATGTGATCGCCCATTTTCCTTCATCAACCGGCACTCGGTCATTTCGATTCCCGCGGCCTTTGCCATGAGATGATAGGCATACTCTATTTTTCCAAATCCTTCGGGATCACCCAGGGCGTCGTCATGGATGCCGTCAAATTTGATGATCCAGTACTCAAATCCTTTCGGTGCCTTCACCTGGCCTGATCGGACATCCTTTGTCTCGGGATTCCACGCGATGACAGCCTTTGCCCTGGCTCCGCCGGCAGAAGTTCCCACCCGAATGATCGTGTCCAAAGCCATCGACTCATCATTGGATAAATTCGCAAGCAGGCCTTCTCTTTCGGAAAGGATCTTCCGGGCAAGTGACACCAGTTCGGAAATTTCAATACGAGTCGCCTTTTTTGGGGTAACAAGCGCGGGTTCAAATTCCAGCGCACCCATTCCGCGACTTCCCATGTAGCAGAGCCTCTCGATAGGGCTGAATTCGCCAAGTGATCTGCCCTGTCTTTGCAACCATACTTCGATGAGTTTTGTTCCATAGCGATCAGGCAGCGAATCGGCCAATAGCCCCGGAAGACCATAGAATGTCCTGCTGTTCAGTTCAGGGAAGGCATAGATTCCAGAATTCAATGGCATGGTAAGCGGAGCGATTTCAAGCTGCCTGCGAAGGAATGAAGGATCATACTCAAATGTTGCAAAACCCCGGTCGTCATCCCAGGCCACAGCACCTACCGGATCACCCCATAGAGTAACGCTGGCAACAAGAACCGGCATCGTTTTTACTCCTTTCCTTTAATTCTTCGGCCGGATGCTCGCCGGCGCTCACGACCTCTAAGTTTTGCAAGTTGAATCGGGCTGATGCCCGGATCGGGTATGAATGCGTCCAACTGGTCGAGTTTTCGCAATGCGCGAAGGATTTCAATAAACGAGCTGAGACCGCACCCTTTCCCCCCTTCCAGGTCAAGAATTACACGGCGCGAAACACCTGCCTGCTGTGCCAGCGTCTCCTGTGTTAAATTTTGATTCAAACGCTCTCTACGGATTCTAACACCAATTTCTCTGAGCACCGCCTGGTTATTCATGGAACTGAATTTCATAATGCCTCATAATTATAACTTTAAAACTTATTTATATAAATAATATATCAAATTTGTAATAAAAAAGAAGCACCATGTCAAGATTTTTATATATAAATAAATTATCATAATTGCAACTTTATAATCAAAAAATTAATTTAATATGCTTAATTTGATACTTTAAAGTGTGTTCAGCTCAAACCGGTCACGGACAGAGGGATATTCCGGTCGCCTGTTGATGAAAAACAATGGTTTGATCAGCGCGGTGATACGAAAACGGACTTTCCGCGGAATCGTCAGTAGTCTTTGTAGAGGTTTTTCTGTGCCCGGATATACAGGTGCGTTCTCCAGAGTATCTTCAGAAGCTCCAGCGGATTGACCGGGATGTTGTTGACCCGGAGCGGGTTCCGGCTCAGCGCGCGGACAGTCAATTGGGAGAAGTGCTTGTAAAACTCCTTCAGCGGAAGCGTTGCAGGAAGAATCGTGTGCATGCAGTCATAAAAGGAAATGGCGTCACAGATAAAATCGTCTTTATGCTTTTCCCAGTCATCGGTTCCCGGCGCAGGAGAGTAGACCGTAAAGGTCGCTTCACAGGGAGGCATCGACTGCACATACGCATTGAGCGCCTTGAAGTCATCCACCTCAAAATCCGGCATCACCATAAAGGCGGGATGTATGGTAATGCCGATCTTTTCCAGAATCTCGATGGCCTGGTTGTTATGGCGGATCGTTGCCTTTTTGTTTAGCGTTTTCAGTGTCCTTTCATGAATGCTTTCCAGGCCGACGTAGACAATTTCAAGCCCGATTTCATGCCAGTATGCAAAAAGATCCGGGTTTTCCGTGATGGTATTGCTTCTGGCCCAGGATACAAAATGCTTTTTGATGCCCTGTTCGCGAATTTTTTCACCCAGCTCCCGCATATGCTTTGCGGAAAGAAACGTCTCATCATCCACAAAATAGACATACTCTTCGGAGATCGATTTCAGCTCCTCGATAATATCGTCAACCTTCCGGGGAAAGTATTTGCGTCCGTACAGTTTGTGGACAATGCAGAAACTGCATTGATAGGCGCATCCGGATGAAGTTCTCATGCTGGCGATCCGCGGAAGAATGGACGCTTTTTTTTCTTTACGGGGAGAGCTCCACGCGCAGAAATAGCTGGATCGGTTTACCAGGTCCCGGCGCGGCATCGGAAGGGAGTCAACACCCGGATACCGGGGAATCGGACCAAAATCTTCGGCATCCGGGGGATGGACATTCGGGATGGAGAAGATCGACCCTTCTCCGGATTCCAGGGTTTCCAGGATTGCCCGGAAAGGACCGCAGCCTTCTCCTCTCACGATCGCATCCAGGTGCGGTATCCTGCATTCACCCGGAATGATTGTCGCGTGGTGGCCGCCAAGGACGATAATCGAATCCGGGCATTCTTCACGGATGATTCTGATGCACTGCGCGGCCCGGTGGATCTGGTTGCTGTAAGCCGTCACCCCGACCAGATCCGGGTTGAATTTTCTTAAGGCTTTTTTCAAGGTCCTGATCGGCTGTCTTTCGGCCGTCAGGTCCAGAATCTTGATTTCATGCCCTTCCGGTATGCTTCCGGCAATATATTCCAGGGCAAGCGGCTCGAGGTGAAGAAACGCCCGAAGCCTTCTGACAACCAGAAGCCGGGAATCCGGTTTTAGCAAAAGAATCCGTTTCATTTTTCCCTGACTTTTTTGATGAACTCGATGACGTTCGGTTTGTGGTTGATCAGAATCAAGGCGACCGTTGCAAGGGTTGCCGTTATTGCCGGGAGATGATCACCGAAGCGCATAACCGTTCCCATGCCAAGGATCAGAACCATGGCAAAAGAGGAGATAAACGGAATCCGGAAGAACAGGAACACCAGTCCCCAGGCCAGCGACGCCGTCAGTGTCGCGATCGGCGCGAGTATCAACGTAAATCCCAGATAATTGGCGACTCCTTTTCCTCCCCGGAACTGATGAAAGCACGGAAAACGATTTCCAAGTATCAGTGCAAAACCCGGAAAGGTGGCGTATGGGTAATCCAGAAAGTGAAGTGAAACAAGAGCGATGAGCATCGCTCTTCCCATATCCAGCAGGAGCACGACCGCGGCCCAGAAAAATCCTGCCTGGCGATAGACGTTCGTGGCACCGGCGTTTCCGCTGAATTGTTTTCTGGGATCTTCTTTGCCGAGTATTTTAAAGAGGACAATGGAGAAGTTGACAGAGCTTGCGATATAGGCAGCGACGAGTACCAGGACAAGGCGAAGAATCATCATGGTTTTGCCTTTTGATGTGAATGAAGGTTCATGATCCATTGGGGAGGGCGTTTTTTTCCTCCGCTCACATCCCGCATGATCAAACCGGAAACCGCTTCAACGAATCGGCCCTCTGGATTCCATATCCATAAATCGCAGATCAGCTTGTCCGCGGCGGCCTGAACCGGGATCATTCTCGCACCATATTCTTTTCCGGCCATTGTCTTTAGAAAAACCTGCCGTTTTTGAAATCCCACCGGAAATCCGATAAATTTCAAATAACACTGGCACCAGGCACAGGCGGCATGGAAAGCAGCGTCAAGGGGGAAGGGTGATCCGAGCGGTTCTGACGGGGCAGGACCCCGGGGCGCATGAATCGCCGCGACCGCGCCGGTTTTGGACAGGAGCAGATCCCCTGTCATGTTATGATAGGAAGGCCCGAACGGCACCAGTTCACGATAAACCGTTGAAGCGGGAATTGAAAATGTTCCGGCTCCCAGATCCGTCACATCCTCCGGCAACGGCAAGCCTGTTTCATTGGCCTGCCGGGAATGAAACGAAAGGGAAACGTGCTTTTTCCATCTGGATATGGATAATGTTTTTGATTTTGTTCTGGAAACCAGTCTGCTTACCAGGCTGTCCTCTTCACCGGAACTGATTTCATTGAAGATTTCAAGTTCCGGCTGATCCGCATGCAGGTAGAGGAATTTTTCAAATTCAGCATTGCGGATCACGGTTGGATCTATCTCCGGGAAGTGGGATTGGGTTGACGCGGCCAGAAGCTGCATCGCTTCAACTGCCGGAAACACGGCATTTCCCTCGAACCTGTGGTCCATGAGGTAGGAATGACGCTCTATTTCCAGGGGGAACCGTTTCCCGTCTTTTATTTGGGGAAGATTTGCCATAAATGAACTGTTTTTTCGTCAATTCCTACCGGCGTTCCGGAAGAGTTGATCGCGCAATGCCGGGTAAAGCCGATGCAGACGATATCCCCTGTTTCCTCGTGTGTGATGGTATAGTCAAATTTCAGTTTTACCCTTTCAATGTCCGAGGGCCGTGTATAGATGATCATTGGATCATCATAGTACAGGGGTTTGTAATATTGAATGCCGATCTCGATGATCGGATAGATATAGCCGTTTTCTTCCACTTCTTTGTATGGATAAGCCGTGTCCCGCATCAAGGAGGCTCTTCCCAGTTCAAAATAACGAAGATAATTGGCATGGTATACAATCTGCGAACGGTCGGTATCCGCGTAGAGCGTGCGATTACGGCACAGGTGCCAGATGAGACTGTCGGTCTGATTTCTGACATACCTCTCGTCATTTTTATAATTTTCCGGGATAAACGGTTTTGGTCTCATTTCATATTCCTTTAAAAATTATGCAGCAGTTTGTACCACCAAAACCGAATGCATTGGAAAGAAAAATTTCATGATGATACTTTCGCGTTTCATTGGGAACCACATCGATGCCGTCCAGATTCGGATCCGGGATGTGGTTTATGGTCGGAAGCAGGAGCCCGTTTCGCATCGCCTCGATGGACAGAGCGGCTTCAATGGCCGCGGAAGCTCCCAGTGTATGACCGATCTGAGACTTGTTGGAGGAAACCGGTATCTTTTCGAGCCGTTTCCCGAAAACCGTTTTCAGGCATGCCACTTCCGTGAGGTCCCCTGTTCTGGTTGAGGTGCCGTGGGCATTCACGTACCGGACATCTTCAGCCGTCAATCCCGCGTCTTCAATTGCCTGATGGATTGCCGTGGTGATTGCCTCCGGGTTCGGTTTTGTAAAATGATAGGCATCCGATGTCATACCGATTCCCAGAACTTCCGCCTTCGGCTCCAGCCCCAGGGGTTTGAGCATCTCTTCCGCCGCAAGAACCAGCACGCCTCCGCCCTCGGACAACACCATTCCTTTTCTGTCGATACTGAAAGGTCTTGAAGCCTGTCCCGGGTCGTTGAACGCCCTGTCTTTTGGCGTGATGCTGATGGTCGCGAGCATGTTGGAAAAGCCCTGAACGATTTCCGGTACAATGCAGGTTTCAACACCGCCTGCAAGCACGAAGTCGCAGTCGCCGTCCCGTATCATCCTCGCACCGATTCCAATCGCGTGGTTTCCGGAAGCGCAGGCCCCCTGAGGAGAGAATACAGGACCCGTAAAGCCCAGGAGCATCCCGGCTTTTCCGGATGGAAGATTCGCGCAAAGATTGGGAAGCAGGTAGGGGCTCACGTGAAACGGCCCTTTGTTGATATAATTGTTCATGGCAATGCGAAAGGAATCGACCCCGTTTAAGGCCGAGCCGATGAGACAGGCTGTTCTGGGTCCGGTTTCCCCGTTGATTTCAAGGCCTGAATTTTCGAGCGCCTCTTTGCAGACAGCCATGGTCAGAATGACAAATCCGGCATTCCAGTTATACGCTTCCCGTTTATCGACAAAATCAAGCGATTCCGGATCCCAGTCCGGGATTTCACCGACGACGCTGCTCAGGGATTCGGTCTCGCATCTCGTTATTTTTCGAAATCCGGCTTTTCCTTGAACCGCATTCTTCCAGGTGATCTCCAGGGTTTTCCCGAGAGGTGTTGCCATGCCGTATCCGATAACAAATACGCGTCTGTTTTTGGGTGCCCTCATTCTCTTTCCTGTTCAAATCCGTTGTAAAACAACACACGAGTTGCAGCCGCCGAACCCGAAGGAATTTTTCAGCACATATTCCTGGGAAAGGGCGCGCGCTCCCTCGGCGACACAATCCAGCTCCATCTCCGGGTCGGGTGTATAGTTAATTGTCGGAAGCAGCGTTTCGGTTGTCATTCCTTTTATTGCAAAAATGGTTTCGATCGCGCTGGATGCGCCCATTGCATGGCCTGTAAACGATTTGTTCGCGGAAACCGGCGGAATATTCTTTCCAAAAACAGACCGAAGCGCGTCGAATTCAATCCTGTCACCAACCCGTGTTGATGTTCCATGCGCATTGATCGCGTGGATATGTTCGGGTTTTATTCCCGCATTGTCAATACTTTCCGCGATGCATCGCCTGACGGTTTCAAAATTCGGGGCCACAAAATGGTGCGCGTCGGATGTCATGCTCCATCCCGCGAGACAGGTATTGAATCGCAGGCCATGGGCGTCCGCAAATTCTTTTGTCGCGATGATGACGCACCCCGCACCTTCTGATATGACAAACCCCCTTCTGTCAACCGAAAATGGACGGCTGGCTCGAGACGGAGGTTCGGCCTTCCGGCCGGGTTTTGGCTGATAGGTTCCGTTCATTGTCGCAAAACCGGCAACAATCGGTTCTACCAGCGCAAAGTCAACCGCCCCGCATATGGCGACATCAGCCCTTTTCTGTTCCAGAAGCATGGAGCCGATAATGATGGAGGTGATGCCTGTGGCGCATGCGGTGATTGTCGATGCGATCGGACCGGTTGCTTTGGTGAGAATGGATATTTTCCCCCCTGCCATGTTGATGCATGAGTTGGGGTTGGTAAAAGGGTGGGGCATTTTCCCGGTTGACCGCATCAGCCTGTCCGCGTGAAGCACGGCATCCTGCCCCCCAACCGCTGAACTGAAGGTGATCGCGACTCTTGGCGCTATTTCGGAGGTTATCTCGATTCCGCTGTTTTGGAGAGCCCGGTGAGCAACAAGAAGCGCGTATTTAAAGACAGGTGATTTCCAATGAGCCATTTGACGGGGAGAGAGGAAGGGATAGTCTGAAGTGTCCAGATCATCCACCTGGCCGGCAATCTGAACCGGAAAGGTTTCATCGATCGGGAAACGGGTGAGAAGATCGATTCCGCTTTCGCCTTTTTTGGCCCGCTCCCACTGGGCCTCCATATCGGTTCCGAGAGGTGAAACACAATCATATCCAACGATTACGGTTTGTTTCGGGTTCATATGAAAATCAGGGTGTTCTTCGGGTGAAATTTGTTTTACCAGGGTATAAAACGGTATAGTTTCGCAAACATCTCATACACTTCGATCCAGTTCTGGAGATCTTCGGCCGTACGGATGTGGGCTCTTTTGTTTACCATTACCCAGCTCATATGGGCAGCACCGTCTTTGCAGGTTGAGCAGTCTCTGGTTTCAGAAGTACAGCATCGATGCGTGGTTTTCAAATCCGACGCCCACCGGGTAAAGTGTATCAGGCGTTTGGGCTTCGGTTCTCGGTTGTCAAAGGATTCGGTGACAGAGGGGCACTCCATCCAGCCAAAACTTCGATCCAGCATCTTTCCCGTGGTAAGGACTTTATGATAATACCTGGACGAAACCACCGTATCCGGGTAATGATCGAGCATTTCGTCCATTTCAAAGCAAAGATCCCGGAGTTCCTCGTCTTTCCAGTAAAAACCGTCAACCCCTTCGTCATTGGATAACAGCTGCATATGGACCTTTACGCCGATATCTCTTATTTTTTTTATGATCTGTTCTGTCTTTCCAAGCTGTCTGGGTGTAATCGTGTAAAGATAATAGGTATATTCATCCCCTTCATAGTTTTTACTGGATATGGCAAAAGAATCCTTGCCCCGCAGCACTTTTTCATCTTTTTCATCTCCCCACAGGGAGATCCCCACCATCATGTCCGGAAATTTTTCTCTAGGAATTTTTATGAGACCGTTTGTCGCGCAAAAAGTGGGTAAACGCTTGTAAAAGGCTTCCACCCTGTCCAGGCAGAGTGTGGGTTCGCCGCCGATCAGGATGGCGAGATTGACGCCCCGTTCTTTTTCCTTTTCGATAAACTGCTCCCAGTTTTCAATCTTCATCTCTTCTTTTGCAGCATGATGCTCACCCGAAGAGAAAAAGAAACACCCTTTGCAGCGAAGATTGCATCGGTTGGTTACGTCATATATGGAGCTGCGGATATTCAGTTTTGAAATTTTCTTGTATCGTTCATACCATGAATCATCCAGTAATGAACTTACGGTTATCATTCTTTCTACTCCTTAATTTGCGATCTGAAAAGAGATTGTAAACATGATCCGGAAAAGGAATGGTACCCTTGAAGGATAAATCTTCTCAGCCTCTATATTTTTCCATCCGGTTCAGTCCCTGGCGGCTGAACAAGATCATTGCAAAGATTCGCTCCTTTTTCATATCCCCTTACCCAGACCGAAAGATAGGTATCCACATAATCGAGCCATGCCTTGAAGATTTCAGGATGTGTCGCGTGACGAAAAAGCCTTGCGGTAACGACAGCACTGCCCGCTGCATAATGTCTGCAGTCCGCGCAGTCCGTATCCGGAACGCAGCATGCCATCTCCCGGTTCCAGCTGCGATCGGTTCGATATTGTCTGAAAGATCGGCCAAGTCCGACATCCCCGGACGGATTCATGCGCGGATAGGAGCAGGAATAAAGTTCGTGCAGCCCTTTTGCGTGCGTATGCGCCACCACGTTGTAATGGGAAAAAAGAACATTTCCAGGATATTTTTCAAGAAGTTCCAGCATCGCTTCCCGGGTATGCATCAGGGACGCTTGGGTGTGTCTGAGATCTCCTGTATATCCCACGGGAGCTGAAAACATATTGAATGTAAGCATGCAGCCGTTTTCCGACAGCACGCGGGCAACTTCATGAACTTCATCGATATTTTTTCTTGTGAACGTGTAAACAAAGATTGCGCGAGGATCGTTTTTGTAGTTTGCAATCTGTCTTTCCAGCATGTTTTTTGCTTTACGGACGGACAGGCTTGTTTCATCATTTCCCCAGACAGAGAGATGGATCGTGTAATCTATCGACCGGGGTATCGGTATCAATCCGTTTGTCGCGATACACCCAAGCGGTATTTCCTGAAAACAGGTATGTAAAAGATCAGGAACAATCGAGGGCTCTGCACCGGCCAGAACAACATAGGTGATCCCTCTTTCCCTTTCCGATTTCATCAGGGCGCTCCAGGACGAAGGGTCCTGATTTTCTTTGGTAAATTGTTTTTCTCCCTTAAAATAGTAGCATCCTTCACACTGGATGTTGCAGCGGCTGGTCATGTCATAGGTTGACTCGCGGAGGAAAAAAAATTTTCTGACCTTTTCCCATCGGGCGCCGATTTTGGAATCAGCAATCATTTCAGAGAATTTCCATTTACTCTCTGGATGGTTATGATCGGCAAAGGGGGTGTTTTTTTCAGTTCTTTTCATCAGCCGGTTACTTCTTGCGAGCGCGTCATTCATGATATATCAGTTTTAAGGTATCGGTTTCAATTGTCTGCCATGGCAACAATCCGTCTGTTGAACGGGAGAACCCGATGACAAACAGGGTTGAATGAAACAGGTTATCGGAGTTCTCTTTCAATATATTCGGCAATTAAACGAATGGTTGTCAGTTTGGGGTAATCCTCTTCGTCAAACCGCATTCCATATTCATCCTGCAAAACAAGTGCGACTGTGGCAAGGTCCATACTGTCAATCCCAATTTCGTCAACCAGATCGATATCCGGATTAAAGGTTTCCGGGGTCACATCCTCCAGCTTGAGTTCTTCGATCATCACGCGGGCAACGTGGGTGATAATGTCATTTTTGGCTGCTACGGTGGTCATTCTTTTTTCCTCTTACATGGATACGTTGATTTCACTTTTTGTTATCATGATTCCATTGCAGACAACCTCTCCTTTAACTGAAATCATGAATGAATAGGTTGAAGCGTTTTTTTTATCCTGGATCGCTTTGATTTCGAGCTTGTCCTCCGGCCGGATCAGTTTCTTGAATTTAACCCTCTTGAATTCAAAAATTTTCAATTCGTTTTTCGTTGCATTCCGAACCGCATCGAAAACAATTGAAAGCTGCGCAATGCCTGGAAGAATCGGATTGTCCGGGAAATGCCCTGAAAACCATGGCGAATCATGATGAAAGGTTATCTCGGTCGCGATCTCGTTTTGTATGGATTCGGTCATTCCGGGTTCCCGACTCAGGACAGCATTGCCGGTTTTGATGACGTTTTATGAACAATATAGTCAACAATGTCCTGTATGGTGATTATTTTTTTTAAATCTTCATCATCAATCCCGATATCCAACTCCTTCTCCAACATGCCCGCCATGTTAAAGGCGTCAATGCTGTCCAGTTCAAGGTCCTGGTAAAGATTCGTTTCAGGGCTGATCCTGGATGCAGGGATCTCCAGTTCATCCGTGAAATATTTTTTTGTAAACATAAAGATATCTTCCCTGCTTGTGAGCTCTTTTTTCGTTGT
>CAZOEW010000110.1:0-9860 GCA_964578935.1 uncultured Desulfobacterales bacterium
ACCTCCCTCATAGCCATTGAACACATTTCAGATTTTTTATACGAACATAATATAGTTACTACAGAAATAACAAGACCGGGAATTGACAATGGTGTTTTTCAATTCCAATCACTGTCGTCCAAAATAAACTGATTTTTTAAATCAGTCATAAATAATTCAATATGTTATACATCAAAAAAACATTTTCCCTGAATCAGGTTGCCATAGTAAACCGTTGCTGTCCAAAACCTTTAAAGGGTAGATCGCACTGTATTTGTGCCGGCTCTAGTAATTGTTCTTCAAAAGGCTGATCTATCCATTTCCATAAATCTTTATAAGTAAAGAGATTCCAACGGAGCAAAGCAACAAGATTCGATAGTGACCAACCAAACTTTGCTTTGAACTGGAGATATTTGATCAGCAACATTGCGATTAATGCTGTCCAAATCTGAACATACAAAGCATTCTCATTAGTTCCAACAAATGTTTTGATTTTCAGGTTCTGTTTTATCGCTTTAAAAAAGAGTTCAATCTGCCAACGGTCTTTATAGATTGCACTGATGGTTGTTGTCCCAAATTCCATATGGTTTGTGAGTAAAATGATCTCACGGTTTTTCTCATCATCCCATATAACAACTCTTCTAAGAATGTGAGGGCATCTCTTTTTTGCAGTGATCCCAGAGAATCTGATAATTTGGTCCGCAAGAATGCTTCTGTTTTGTGACGGTTTTCGATCTTCAACAACGATATAGTCTGCATTCTCTTTCAGTCGTGTAACGAAACAAATTCCGTTTACTGTCCAGTATGAAAAAAGAGAATAGTCATTGTATCCACGATCCATGGCAACAATAGAGCCTTTCGCAAGAGGCACCCGACGGGCAATCGTAACATCATGTTTTTTCCCGTTGGTAATATATGCAAATGTGGGAAGATATCCGTCATGGTCTAATAGCAAATGAAGCTTAACCGCACCCTTTGTTTGTCTGAATTTGGCCCATGGAAATAATGACAGGCAGAGAGATATTGTCGTGCTGTCCAATGAAAGCAGCTTGTTTTTAAAGCGGAATTTATGTTTCATCGTGCTTATCATACGGCAAAAGTCCAGGGTTTCATAAAACAGATCCTGATACATGCCCCATGGACGATTTGCATTGGCATATGAAAGAGTGGATTTTTTAGGAGCCGCTTTCATCCCCAAGTGACGCAATTTACCCATGCAGGATGATAGTCCACCGCTGATTTCTCTCAGGCTTTTTGCTTGTGCTAATTGACAGAATAACATGGAAATAAATTGGTCCCAGGAATCAAATTCTTTTGAATATCGCTCGGCTTGATGTTTTGAAACCAAACGATAAAATTTATTGCGATCGAACAATTTAACCAGTTGACTGAAAAGGCTCGCATGTCGTATCATTTTGTCGTTCTCCTTGTTGCGGTTTATTATTTTTGTCGGAAACAAAATAATGTCCCACAAGGAGAACAATTTCAAGTAATCAAATTATATTCCGTTTTTGGACAATAGTGACAGGAGATACAAAACACATCGGAGATCCCGCCCTGAGGGATTGGGGGTGGAAGGTTGATTCAAGGAGTGATCCGAAACCGGCCAGCGCCTTGTTACGTTTCCGGTATTGCGCTAAATTTTCTAACAAAAAATTTCTGGAATCAGGGGAGTAACAGCTTGACCCGTTTATTGTTAATTTTTTTAATCGCCCTGATTCGAATTAATTCGTCCAGAACAGCACGTACGGGAACATCTCCGCTATAGCGGCGGGTTAATGAGTCCAACGTGAAGCCCTCACCATAAATCGGAATTTCTTTTTCTACTTCTTTATTTTTTTTAAGCCTGTTTTCACTGAGCCAACCATAAATTACGCGAATTGCCCGATTATAGTTTTCCACTGTAGCAATGTCCTCAGGCGGCAGCTGTTCGCGGATACGCTTCACTTCTTTTCTGGATAGCCCTGTAATGACTGAAATGCGAGAGTCGGATTGTTTTCTGCCGTCAATACGAAATTCATTGGCGGCAACATCGATGAAGAGCCATTTAATAGCTTCAATAAAGGTGTTATACGATATTCCATTTTGCAGGCGAGATCGTATTAAAGGACGAAGTAGTTTAACTTCCGTCATTGAAAACCGTTTTTTATGATTGTTAAATATCATACCGATAATTTTACATTGTAATGATTATTGAAATTCCGATCCGTTAATAATTCTGATGTTGAATAAACAAGGCGACGCTTTCAATTTCTTACATAAATTTATAAATGTTCACAAATTCATGAATGCATCATCCATCAAGATGCGGGATAAATTCCATTCTCAAAGCGGTTTGCATTCAGTTTTTTTAAATTGTCACTGGCTTTCTGATAAAACCTGGGATTAACTTCTATTGCCTTTTCAAAGCAGCGGATGGCTTCTTCACGCTTGCCAAGTTTCATATAAATGCAGCCAAGGTTGTTATAGGCCTGTGCTTCCCCCAGGCTCTTTTTGAATGCATTAAACGCCTCTTCATATTTCTGCAGGTTGGATAGCGCAATTCCAAGGTTGTTATATACCTTTTCATTACAATATCTCTTCCTCAGGGCACTCTCAAATGCCTGAACGGCGTTTTCATGGTCACCGTATAATGTGTATGAAACACCCAGGTTATTATCAAGGGCGCCCTCATACGGATTTATAGAAATTGCTTTTTGATATTCCGATATTGCCATGTCATACTTTTTTTGGCGGTCATAGATATTGCCCAATAAATTGTGCGCCTTCCATAGAGATGGATTAAGTTCGGTACTTGTAGTTAAATGGATCTCTCCATTGATATAATCTTTCTTTTTAAAATAAGCAGTTCCGATCCCCAGATAGGCAAACGCATGTTCCGTATCCTGATTGAGAACTATTTTGAACTGTTTTATCGCATCGTCATATTTTTTTGCTGAAAGTAATGTTAACCCCTTTTTATACTCTAACCGGATATTTTCACGATCTTTCTCTAACGCCTTCTCGTATTGTTTAAAAGCGATATACAGTCTGCCTTTTTTCAAGGAGGCATCTCCAAGCTGTTCATGCTCTTGTGCAGTCATTTGAATGTTTTCGCTGTCGTTTTGTACTTTGTCATAAACAGTAGTACTTCCCGTTACGGAATAGTCAGACTCATTACTGACATCTTTCGGCAGAATATTTTTCTGGTGATTGGCGCATCCGACATTTGCAGAGACGATGATGCAGAAAAATAGTATTTTTAAATACAATAAATAAGATCGTGTTCTATATTCAGTATTCTTCATAGTGATATCCTTTTTTCATCGTGTCTTATTTAATCAGCAGATTCTGATATATATTGATTGCAACCGGTCCAACGAGCACGACAAACAGCGCTGGAAAAATAAACAGTATCAGCGGGACCACCAGTTTTACCGGAAGCTTCGCGGCAATCTCCTCTGCTTTCAAATAACGTGTGTTTCGAAACGAATCTGAGAATACGCGTAATGTTTTTGCGATCCCTGTGCCGAATCTATCAGCCTGGATGAGCAGGGTGACCAGGCTGTTCAGTTCTTCCAGATCGGTTCGCCGCGCCAGATTTCTGAGCGCATGCTGACGTGATTTTCCAGCTCTGATCTCGAGGTTGAAAAACTTCAGTTCTTCACTTAATACAGAATTGTTGGTTGCCATTTCATTGGCAGTCTTTGAGATCGCCGCATCAAGACCCATACCGGCTTCCGTGCACACGACAAACAAATCAATTGCATCGGGCAGCTCTTCAAAAATTTTAACCTTTCTTCGATCTATCATGATCTGCAAAACGGCATCCGGGAGATAAAAGCCGATTAAAGCCAATATCACACTGATTGCAATGGTTAGCGAATGGCTGACAACATTTAAAAAAGGTATGCGGATCAGGATGAAAATCAACGGGAAAACAATCGTAAACAAGCATTTTGCTCCCCAAAAAATGGAAATCGAACTTTCTTTTCGAATTCCGGTCTGAAAAATTTTGGCTCGTAATTTTGATTGCGAATACAGATTTTCAGGTTTTATTCGCTCGCCCAGTTTTACTAAAAATTTTAAAAACGGATTTTCAGGGATATGCGCGTTTTTCAGTTTTTCTTCTTCGAAAAACAGATTTGCCTCACCACCTCTTCTTATTTTTTCAATGATTTCATTCCGTTTTTCTTTTTGCCGAATATATTGCCCGATTCCAATCGACAACAAAAATATGGATAAAAATGTTATCAATGTAACGAGAATAATTAAATTCGAATCTGTGAATGGCATCTCCCACCTCTCCTGACGGATCGTTATACTTTAATGGTAATTATTTTTTTCATGACAATGACACCCAGAATCATCAGGCCAATTGCCGATCCTAACAATATTCTTCCTACCGGTTCATACAACAGCTTGTCCAGATAATGGGGATTCGTAATCCAAAGATACGCGCCAACCAGTATGGGAAGTAACGTCAGAATTACAGCGGACAATTTTCCTTCAGCGGCTAAAACTTTAACTCTGCCCTGGAATTTAAAATTTTCCCGTATGAGGTGGCTGAGGCTTTCTAAAATTTCAGATAAATTGCCTCCAGTCTCTCGCTGCAGATTGACCGCAATCGTAAAATGTCGTATTTCAGAACAATCAATTCGGTGACTAAGATTTTTTAAAGCATCGGAAACGCTGATTCCGAAATTGATTTCATCTAATGTCTCACTGAATTCAGGACCCAGGGGATCATCAAATTCATCTGCGGCTATATTGAATCCACTGGTGAAAGCGTGCCCGGCTTTCAAACTACGCGCAACCAATTCAAGCGCTTCAGGAAACTGCCGCTTAAATTTTGCAATTCGTTTCTGTTTTAACATTAACAGATGGAAAAATGGAAGCGTCCCAGCAAGCAGGGATACGAGTATGGATATCCAATACATCCGCAAAAATATAAAACTCACTGTGAACCCGACCACACAAATCAATAGGGAAAAAAACAGAATAAACCCTGCCTGGTAAGGCGCGTTTGCTTGAACAATCAGCTTATCGATGGTTCCCATACCGGGGATGTATTGAAGCATCTTATTGATAAGCGGATCGCTGCTGAGAACTCTTTTTCTTAAAATGTCGGTCTTTTCTTCATGCTGGTTTGAATAGGAATAGGCTCTCAATTTTTTTCTTATTTTCGAACGATCAGGAGCCTTCATGTTTTTATACCCATAAACAGACAGCTCAATGATAATTACGGATAAAATAAAAATGCTTATTCCAATAACAATCAGGTTCATATTCTGCTCTCTTTCAGTTTATACTTCCGTTAACCTTGCCGGGTCAAAAATATCTTGCGGCAAATGAATTCCCGCTGTTTTGATTCTCGAATCAAAACTTGGCCGGACACCATGAAATTTAAAAAAGCCTCTCACATTTCCTTCCTCATCGATTCTGGTCTTTTGAAAGGAAAAGATCTCCTGCATGGTGATGACATTTCCTTCCATGCCGGTGATTTCCTGCAGACTGACTATTTTTCGTTTTCCATCGATCATCCGCTCCACCTGGATAATGACATTGATTGCCGAACTGATATACCTCCGCAAGAATTCACTGGGAATATCAAAATGTGCCATTGCTACCATGGTTTCAAGTCGTATCAAGGAATCCCGCGGAGAATTGGAATGAATCGTTGTCAGCGATCCATCATGCCCGGTATTCATCGCCTGAAGCATATCAAAAGCTTCAGCACCCCGTACTTCGCCGACAATAATGCGGTCCGGTCGCATTCTTAAACTGTTCCGAACCAGATCCCGCTGGACGATCTCCCCTTTACCTTCGAGGTTTGGCGGACGCGTTTCCAATCGTACCGTATGCTCCTGTTTGAGCTGAATTTCAGCAGCATCTTCAATTGTTATAATTCTCTCTTCTTTTGGAATAAACCGGGATAGTACGTTTAGAAGTGTTGTTTTTCCGCTTCCGGTCCCTCCGGAAATCAAAACATTGAGTCGGGATTTGACAATTGCTTTCAGCAGTTCTACAATTTCAGGTGTTACGGTTTGAAACGATATAAGATCCTCGATCTCCAAGGGTATTGCGGAAAATTTTCGTATCGAAACAATCGGGCCGTCTAAAGAAAGCGGGGGAATAATGACATTGACGCGGGAACCATCGCTAAGTCTGGCATCCACCATTGGACTGGACTCATCAACACGGCGCCCGATCGATGAAACGATCTTGTCAATTATTTTCATCAGGTGAGCATTGTCTTTAAATCTGGCATCGGTTAATTCGATCTTCCCGAATCGTTCTACATAAATGCTTTTAAACGTATTGATTAAAATGTCGGATACGGTTGCATCTTTTAAAAACGGTTCTATTGGACCCAGGCCTAAAACCTCGTCTATGATCTCTGAAAATATCTTTTCCCTTTCAGCCAGATTAAGAGGCAGGCTGAATTGATCCTCACGTAATATTTTTTCGACCACCTGCCTGATTTTTACACTCAACGCATCTCGCTCCAACTGATCGATAATCGAAAGATCAAGGAGGTCTAACAGGCGATTATGGATCTGTGCTTTAATTTCAAAGTATTCATCGGGAATATACTTTCGAAATGGGCTTTCGAAATGTTGTTTTATATTTTTGTTTTCTAACACTTTTTTCTCCTAATTGGTTATCGTCAACTTTTGGCTATTCATTGTTCCGCGGCCAAGCCAGCAGCATTTGCAAAAAACTGGTCAAGGTTCTCCGTTTTTTCTTTTCAGCGCCTTTCCGATGTAAAAATTTTTCCGCAAGCTCTATTAAATTTTTCGATATATCCGAATTTGGTGCGATTTCTTGCAATGGTTTCCCGTTGTTAATTGCAGCCATTGTGGCCCGATAGTCATTGGGTATAACCCAAAAAAGTTCATTGTTAATGCTGGCCCGTACATCTTCCAGAGAAATTTCATTTTTCTTCATATAGCGATTCAGTATTACTTTGATGCGATTTTCCGAAACATACCCCAGATCCACAACCGATTTCATAAGCCGGTTGGTATTGGCTAAACAAGGCAGGCTTGGAATCGATACAAGCATTACACTATCGGAAATCTGCAGGACTTTTAAGGCGGTTTCATTCGTGGATTGGCCAAGGTCGATAATTACATAGTCAAACATGGACTTCATAAGCCGTAAAATCTGTTCGATTGTCTCCGGCGTTGGGGGGAGATGGCCGTTCAAATGCGCGGGTGACGGCAGAAGATGAATACCGGATGCATGCTCGGTAAGAACATTCAGCAAAAATGTATCATCCAGACGATCGATGTTTTTGGTGATTTCTCCCCAATGAAATTTTGGAGCGACTTCCAGAAAAAGCGGAATTTCACCGAATAAGGTGTTCATATCCAAAAGCACTATTTTCCGATTTTCCTCGACTGTTTTGAGGGAAATTGCAAGGTTAACCGCAACCGTCGTTGTGCCGACTCCGCCCTTTCCTCCCAGGATACTAATAATTTGTCCGGATTCTTCGCTGGAATTTTTTCTGGACAGGGTCCGTCTTTCTTTAAACAGGTTCAGTGCTCTGCTTACATCTTCCGGATTGACGGGTTGCATAATAAATTCTTTGGCCCCAATCCTCATCAGACGCATCAGCGTGGATGTATCGATGCTTCCGGCCGTGATGAATACTTCGGCTGTTTCATTGGTTCCGATAATATTCTCAACCTCCTGCAGATCCTCTTCTTTTCCCGGATCGATCTCATAAATGATCAAGTCAGGCTGATTGGCAGCCTTTTTGGACAGGATGCACCAATCCGGATCGGCGCTGAATATTCGTCGCAAATTATCCGCATGCTCTCCATCTCTTAATAATAAGTTGACAACCATCGTTTTATTCAGCATGAAACTTCTCCCAACTATTCTATAGTGTATGGTCTTCTACTTGACCAGAACGGGAATCCTTGCCAGAATCCCGAAATTTTCTCCACCGGTAGTACCGCTCAGCTCATGTTCGCTGCAATCGGGTAAAAAATAGATCGATTTTTTCGCATAGGGAGCCGGACTTCCATCAACGTTTTCTAAATGAAAGTAGTTGACAAAGCTTTCCCAACGAACCTGCCCATCCGGGCTGGTATTACTCCAATCACCCATCTGGGTCGGAGCGCCATTATATTGAGGATCTGTTCCGGCACCGGTAATCCAAATAATATTGACATTAACCGCACCGACAACCTCTTCGCACACACTTATATTATTACCCGGACAAGTGACCACCGGCAGAGTCAAATTCCACGGAACGGTTTTGCCTGAACTGGCGGATTCCCAGCATGATACCAACCTGTCAAAAGCAGTTTGAATTTCTCCTCCATTGGTAGCAACGTCCTCCCCCAGTTTTATGCTATCGGGGTTTCCATTCCCGCATATTAAACTTCTGACTTCCTGCGCGTTTGTTCCGCCTGTACAGGGATTATCCTGATTGAAGCTGGTCCAGCCTCCGGTTTCACTGCTGGAAACATTTTCTCCGCTGTTAATCATCCGGCCGATGTTGCAGCTATAAGCGCCGTCTTTTAAAATGCTTTCCTCACAAATCGCTATTGGCTGATCCACATCTCCCGGCCGCAAGGTGCCGGCAAACCCGATATAGGCAATCGCGCTTGCGGATTTTTCAAAACTCTCATGACCAAAAATTTTTGCAAAATACGACGTTATCGGGGTAGCTTCTCTTCGAACGGTAACTTGTACCGCATTGATGAAATTAAGATCCGCATCCAGCACATCATCGGAAACATCCCAAAGATCCACCGGGGTTGTCGAATCATTCGGAGTAAAAACCCGGCTTGCAAATGACCAATGTCCTCGCTGGACATCGCCGCTGTTTCCACCCGACCAATTGACTTCAACCGGAACGCCTTCGGCGTTATTTGCGATCGCGGCGTCTCGTGCAATCTGGTTGCAGTTTACATTCACCGATGTTCCGGAATCATTATACAGGAATCTTGCCCCAGCGAGTGCTGCCGCATCGGCTGCATTCTGCAATTCATTATTGGCGACAAAAATATTGCTTATATCAATTGCAAGGGCTGCAAAACCGAGAAGCATGACAATGATGACCGCAACCAGGACCGCTGTTGCGCCTTTCTGGTCTTTGATCAGCAATGACAGTGAAACTGTTTTCATAATGTTTGCTCTCAACTTGATTTATTCCATCCTCATAACCGTTGTGGCAGTCAAATCCAAACCGGTCATCAGGTTTTCGATCAGGTTGGGTAATACCAGAAAATCATAATGGTACTGGACGCTGACCGTAAGGTCGTCTCCAGGTTCCGTTCCCGCTCCTGATCGTGATATGGTCACAATCGGAACATTTTGAGACCCGAAAGTGATCAACGAATTACTGCAATAATGATGTATTACATTAGTTATATCGGTGTTGGATACTCTTGGGTCGGCAAATACGATTCCGGATCTTGCCCCTTCTCGGCTGGCATTGGTAATCATCGCCTTGTTGTAAAGCAGGACACTGAATTCAATAATGCCGAATGCGAGCACCATCAGCAGCGGAAATATAATCGCGAACTCAACCGCTGCCGAACCTTTTTGATTGGTAATTAGTTTCATAACCGTTGTTCCTGTAAACACTCATCCTCTATTGCAGCTTGAGGATATTAACCGTTTGTTTCTGTTCAGATCCACCGAACTTGTTCTGATAAACATCAACCGTATGTTCAGCGGCGATTCCATCATATCCTTTTTCCGGTTGAATCGTTTTTCCTGCATCCGGATTGAGTGTCTGGCTGGACTTTGCCTGTTGAAAAGAGTTTCCCCAGTTCTCATCAAGCTCCGATTTACCCAAAAACAACCCATTGCACCCAATTAACGTGAATACGATCGATATCATTATGATTATGGTCAGGCCTCTTTTTCCCATTGTC
>CAZOEW010000110.1:9960-12858 GCA_964578935.1 uncultured Desulfobacterales bacterium
TTTTTTGATTTACTCATTTTCCGGATCGGTGTGACCGACCTCTCCTTCAAAATCACCATTTGCCGTCTGTGACGAGTCTTTCTTTTTTCCTCCTGCACCAGCCGCCAGCAGATAGTATTCTGCTTCGGTGGGCTCTACATAAAAATCAGTCGGGAGGGTCTGTTTGCTGCCATCGATCGGCTTTACCAGTCGCGGCGTTACAATAACAATCAGCTCGGTTTCATTTTTCTGAAACGCCTTGCTTCGAAACAGGGCTCCGAGCACGGGGATTTCCCCTAAAAAGGGATACTTTTGAACACTGTCGCGGACGTTTTCACGCAGCAGACCGGCAATCGCAAAACTTTCTCCATCCCCCAGTTCGACGGTTGTTGAGGCTCGCCGCGTGGTGATCCCCGGAATGATGTATCCTTCAAGCCTTACAGGTGCCGAGTAATCCAGTTCCGATACATTCGGTTCGACGGTTATGCTGATTTTATCCTTGCTCAGAACAACCGGCGTAAACGTCAGCCCGACACCATAGGGTTTATACTCAATTGCCACGGTTCCGAGCCCCTGGGGCACCGGTACGGGGAATTCGCCGCCAGCCAGGAAATTGGCGGATTTTCCGCTCATGGCGATCAATGTCGGTTCAGCCAATACTTTTGCTAGCCCGTCTTCCTTTAATGCATCGATGAATGTGGTCCAGCTTGTGCTTCCGGAATTAAATTTTAATACTCCATTGATGGATGACGACACACTTTGTCCAAACGGGTTGCTGCTAACGATTTCATCTTTAGTCGGATCAACAAATTTCGTAATGCCGCCAAGCAGGCCGACACCGAATTCGTCGCCATTTACATAATTAAAATTGACCCCCATCCGCTGCGTGGCGCTTCTCGATATTTCAGCGACCTTTACTTCCAGCATCACCTGGTGGACACCGCCGACTTCGAGCAGATTGTTGATTTTCCCTTTGGGTGCATAGGCCTCGGCTAAAGACAACACCTGGGACAAATTGCCGGCACTGGATACTCTTCCTGTCAGGGTAATGGAATCTTTTGAGGAAAAGACCTGTATTTCCTCTTCCCCGGGTAACAGCTCATGAAGCTTCTCTTTTAACATGGACACGTCATAGGTCACTTCCAGGTCATAGATGGCGGTCGGTATGTCATTGCTCCATAAAATCATGTTCGTGGTTCCCGCGGTTTTCCCGGTCACATATACCTGATTTGGAGTCAAAAGCATGAAATCGGCAATTTTCGGGTCCGCGATTGAAACCCTTTTTAGCGATCTGTCACTATCGATAATTAAAGACTTGCCGGAAACAATTTGAAGTTTTCTGGCCTCCTGGCTTCGTGAAAATGAAGTTGCTTTCTCCGCGGCGGAAGAATAATGTGATACCAGCAACAGGATACTGATCAAGATGGTAGCTGTTTTGACGTAATGGTTTGATCGCAATGCTATTCTCATTTTATTCACCTTTATAAGTTATCATGACTTTACTGATTTTCGATCCTGCTTATCCCCTTTGATGATCTCGACACTCATGATTTGAGGCTTCCAGACTTTCGGTGTTTTGTTGCTCACCGGTTTTTTTGCCGGTTCAGCCTGCTTTAATGAGGCCAGTGTCTGCGGAATCGTTGCGCCGGTGGTGGATACTGTTTCTGAATCCATCATATTTCTCAACGCGAACTGAAGTTTACCCTCGCTGGCCGATAGTGCCAGTTTTTCTCCTTCTTCCGGAGTAACTTCCAGGGTATATACATCGATCGGAGCAGGATCACCCTTTGCGTTTTTCTGAATTTGTGTTCCGGTGGCAAGTATTAAAATATTTTCCAATACCAGCTTTGTTTTTTGGGTTTTGCTTACCGGATCAGTCAACGTCACCAGGATATCCACATTGTTTCCGGGATTGACAAACCCGGAAATCCCGATCACCTTATCTCCTCTGACCGCGATAGCGCGTTTTCCCGGCTTCAAAATTGCGGAGATACCGCCAATTGTAATATCACTTGATGCCAATCGATGCTCAACAATCACTTCACCTTTTTTTAGTTCTCCGATAACGATTCGGCCGTTCAGATCTGCTGAGTTGGTGAAACTTCCGGTTGGAACACTTTCTTTGAAATAGGGAGCGGATTTCATCATTTCCGGTATGAGTTTCGTGCCTGCCGGCAGATCAATCCCGGCAACAACAACCGGTACGGCCTCCGACTCGACTTTCACGACCTCCACTGTCGTCGTCTGCTTTTTTAACCAGTCATATATCAAAGCGCTGCCGGTCAATGCGATTACGAGCGCAATTATTATTGGAATACCTGCTTTCCAATTTTTCATTTTTGCCTCCTTCTACTGCAACATAAAAGAGTTAATTTTTACGATATCAAAGCCGATATATATGAATGTACCGATTGCGATGGCGACTCCGTAACAAAGTCTTGGCCTGTTGGCATCGGTTACAGCATCTTCTAAAATCAATTTTTTGGTCAACACGAATGTCTTGATTGTTTCGATACTTTCTGAAGCTACCTTTTTAAAATATGGAATATTTCGAAGCAGAATGACCAGGGCATAAACCCCGCCTACGAGCGCGATATAAATAAAAGAAGTAAACACTCCTTTCCAGCCCAGCATTGCTCCGACTGCCCCCATCAACTTTGCATCACCGGCGCCCATACCGCCCATCAGGTATGGTAGAATGAAAACCGCGATACCGGCTATCAACCCGAAAAGACTGAATACAAACCCATCCAACCCGCTCCATACGGTATGATACACGATAAAGACGAGTATGGCCGGGAAGGTGATTACATTGGGTATTTTTTGAATTCGATAATCAATAATCGCAGAGAGAGTAAGAACGAACAGCAAAAAAATGTATGGAAAATATGCAAGTGATGCCATTATGATTGTTCTCCG
>CAZOEW010000111.1:0-12801 GCA_964578935.1 uncultured Desulfobacterales bacterium
CGCATTGACAGAGACGACTTTCACCAGGCAAGAAAGCACTATTACAACCTCATGGGCTGGGATAAAGATGGAAAGGTTCTGGAAGGAACGTTAAAAAAATTTGGAATTTGAAAATAATGGCCGTGTAAAAAAGATACCCCATTACCCTTCCGGTTGAATATCTCCCGAAACCATCTTTTTGCTTCCCGCCAGCTTTTTCAAATCTTCCACGATCATATATAGAGAAGGCACCAGTATCAGCGTGATCACGGTCCCGAAAACGATCCCGAATCCCAGGGAGAGCGCCATCGGGATAAGAAACCGTGCCTGCCGGGAGGTTTCAAATATCATGGGTGCCAGCCCGCCGAAAGTAGTGAGGGTGGTCAGCAGAATCGGGCGAAACCGGTTGATTCCGGCTTCATGGATCGCGACAAAACCATTATCGCCGGAATTACGCCTGCGGTTGGAAAAATCGATAAGCACCAGCGAATCATTGATGACTACCCCGGAAAGCGCCACGATCCCGAACATACTCATGAGGCTCAGGCTGTATCCCATGATAAGGTGTCCGATTACCGCGCCAATGATGCCAAAGGGGACAGAAACCATTATGATAAGCGGCTGTATAAAACTGTTGAACGGAATGGAAAGCATGGCAAAAATAACCAGAAGAGCGATCATCAATCCCCGTATCAGGCTCTGCATGCTCTCTCTCTGTTCCGCCTGATGCCCTTCAAAGCTGTAAATCAGTCCCGGATACTGTGACTGCAGATCCGGCAGAATGTCTTTTCTGAGCGATTGTACAACCTCACCCGCCTTGCTTCGAGGCCTGGCATCGGCGGTTACCGTAACAATCCGTCGACCGTTGCGGCGATCAATTGTCGTATATGCTCTCCCCTTTCTCAAGGAAGCCGCCTCAGATAGCGGAATCTCTTTTCCTGCGGGTGTGCGCAATATCATTCCCTCCAGATTATATTCCGATATACGCTCCTGTTTCGGGAGGCGCACCATCACGGTGATTTCGTTTCGTCCGCGCTGCTGTCTCAGGACCCGGGCGCCATAATATGAATTCCGGATCTGTCTAGCCACATCCTGAGACCGCAGACCGAGACTCCTTGCTTCCGGGCGTATTCGGACATCGATCTGCTGCTTGCCGGGTGAGAAGCCGTCATTGATATCCTCAACGTTCGGAAAAAAATCAAGTGCCATGGCGACATCCTTGCTCGCCTTTTCCAGGACTTCCATATTCCGGTGGCTCAATTCCACGGAGATGGAAGATCCCCTTCCGGGCCCTCCGGCATCGGATTCAAACTTGAGTGACTCCAGTCCGGGAAGACTCCCGATGTGCTCCCGCCAGAGTTTCGTCACTTGCGCAGTCGATATGGGCCGAACATCCGGCTGAGTCAAATATATCCGTACTTCAGCCACATTGCCGTTTATCCAGGCAAAAATGCCGTCCACCAGCTTTTCGCCGCCGTTCTTTTCGGCAACTTCCTGCGCTGCCTCCACCAGTATCTTTTGTACATTCTCAGTTTTTTGAACAGCCGAACCAAACGGAAGTACCGCGGTGACGATGGCATAGTCGGATTCCACCTTGGGAAACAGCTCAAACCCCATTCGTCCGCTCTTTATATAACTGACAGTGATCAGGAGAACGGCGATACCGACGGAAAGAGTGACATACCGATTGTGAATTGTCATTTTAAGGAACGGGCCATATTGATTCCGCACAAAACGTGTGAAACGTTCGCTGAATCGCCTCTGTCGTTTCAGTATCCATCCGGAAAAACCTTTTGGCCGGCGCGTCTTCTGCTGCCCGATGTGCGCCGGCAGAATAAGCAGACTTTCAATGAGAGACACAAAAAAGATACTGACCACCACCACGGGGATTTGTTTGAAAATCTTACCCATAATGCCGGGAACAAAAAATATCGGTATAAAAGCCACCATGTTGGTTAATACACTGAACGTGACCGGCATCGCGATTTCACGGGTTCCGATTACAGCGGCCTGAAACCATGGGCGTCCCTGCTGGCGGTGATGATACATGTTTTCACCTGCCACGATCGCATCATCCACGACAATACCCAGGGTAATGATAAAGGCAAACATGGAAATGAGATTGATGCTGACACCCATGGTCGGAAGAAAAAGCAGGGCTCCGAAAATAGAGACGGGTATTCCAAGACTTACCCAGAATGCTAGCCTTGGTTCCAAAAAAAGAGCAAGAAGAATAAATACCAGTGACAATCCAAGGAGGCCGTTGCGCGTCATCAGCTCCATCCGCTGCTGATATATTTCAGATCGGTCGTTTTGCGCCGCAAGAGACAGGCCTTCCGGTAGAATTTCATCAATCTCTTTCGCTTGTTGACGAACCGCCCTGGATACGGAAATTGGAGTCTGATCCCCTACCCGATAAACCTCGATCATGATGGCCGGCTTGCCATTATAGGTTGCGAAATTGTCGGTTTCCTCAAAGCCGTCTTTTACCTCAGCGATATCTTCAAGGAGGACCTCTGTTCCGGAACCGGTGGTGATGACGGGAATTTTTCCGAATTCAACCCCGTATTCCCGGCGCTCTTTCATACGGACCAGGATGTCGCCCGAATCGGTTTTGATCGCACCGCCGGGAAGCTCAACAGCAGCCCGGCTGATGATCTGGGCCACCTGCTCCAGGGTAAGATCATAAGCCCGCAGTTTCGCCTGCGGTATTTCAATACTGATTTCAAGGTTCCGAATCCCGGACAGCTCGACCTGCGTGATTTCCGGGTCCTGCAATAAACGATCTCGTATATCCTCTGCAGTTTCGCGCAACACGATTTCATCGACGCTGCCATAAAGCGCAAGCGAGACAACAGATCTTTTCCGCTGGGCGATCACCACCTGGGGCTGCTCCGCCTCCTCCGGAAAAGACTCAATTCGATCCACAGCATTCTGGATATCCTGAGACAGACGCTGAATATCCTCTCCTTCGATAATTTCAACGGTAACCATGCCGGACCCTTCCTGCGCGGAAGCCGTTAGCTCCTTAATCCCCTCAAGACCCTGAACCGCTTCTTCAATGGCAAGTATAATTCCCTTTTCAACTTCCTCCGGGCTGGCTCCGGGATAGGGAACGGTAATCGTAACCTGATCCAGATCAAAATCAGGGAAAACCTCTTTCTTGATATTGAGACTCAGAAAAATACCGCCGACAAGAAAAACAAGCATCAATATGTTGGCGGTGACGGAATGACCCGTCATCCAGGCGATCGGCCCTTTATGTAATGAATTGTGCTTCATGTTTTCCATCATGGGTTCTCTACTTCAGCGTCTTACGCGAAAAAGGCAATCCCGTCTGTGTATCCGGTTCCGGGGAATCAATCTTCACCGGCATCCCCGCTATGGGGACAGATAGATCCGAAATGATGAGACGATCTCCAGGATTCAGTCCGTTTCCGATAAGAACCGTATCCTCATCCCTCCAGATGACTTCAACCTTCCGGATTTCAAGTTTATCGGAATCCCCCGCCACCCAGATTTTCGAGCTGTCGTGAAGCGCGCCCTGCGGGATACGGTAACCATTTTCGATTTCCCGGCCCTTGATCTCCACCCTGACATATTCACCGATTAAAAGCGGCGGCTGGTTTGTGTCACGCGATTTCAGACAGAAGGGGTCCGGCACCGATACCATGACACGCGCCATCCGGCCTTCCGTTTCCAGGTCCCCCAGCAGCTTGATTACGCGTCCGGATCGTTCATGACTGTTTCTAACCTGTATACGAACCGTCGAGCCTTCATCAGAGGCATCCCGGGGAATATGAATCCATTTTAAACGTTCCACCGGCACAGACACCAGAATCCAGTATTCATCGGTTCCAACGATATCAGCAAGCTGTCCCAGCTCCGAAACCTGTGATCCGATATCCACATGTTTTTTTCGAATCATGGAATTAAAAGGCGCTCGAACCGTGGTCCGGGAAAGGTCAAGATTGGCCTGCGCAAGTTCCGCCCGCGCCGCGGACAGATCTGCCTGAGCCTTTTCAAGATAAGGTTTGCGCAGGGCGAGTTCCACATCGCTCGGATCTGCCGGCTCGTCGTTTTTTAAAAGATCCCATTCACGCCGTGCGACTTCCTGATGACCCATTTCCACTTTAAGGGAATATTCCGCTTCGATAACCGCGCTTTCCTTCCGGACGACAATCAGTTTGTGGTCTTCCTGGTCAATCTGTAAAACAACCTCCCCTTTTTGAATGATCCCCCCTTCCATAAACTCCGGATGAATTGAAACAACTTCTCCCAAAACCCTTGATCTAAGAATGGTTTCACGAGCAGGTATGACAGTTCCCATTGCCGGGACCGTAATCTGCTGAACGGCTGGATAGACCTTTTCCACCTGAACCAGAGGAATGATTTTAACCGGCTGGCGTTTGACCGGTTTGGGCCGGGTTTTTTGAATGACTACCGCACCGGCGACCGCGCCGACAATCAATAGCAGACACAGGAATATGGAATACCGTCTTCGCCGGAAGGCGGAAGAGGACAATGACAGCTCGTTCAGGTCTTCCTCAAGAGCCTCAGGTTTAAACTCTGTACTATCTCTCATTACTTGCCTTTCCTTGAGTTTTTGATGTTTCAGGCAATCCGTCCGGTTTCAGATCATGCGTCCAGGTTCCGCTCAGTGCCCGGTAAAGGCTCACACGAAACAGAAGCATGGAAGCCCGCTTTTCGATAAGATTCCGCTCGAGGCTCTGAACGGACAGGAGCTGCGTCAGAACCGGAAGATAATCGTTCAGCCCTTTTCGATAGCGTTCAACCGCCTCATTAAAAGCTCTTCGCGCAACAGAGACAACCCTTTCAAGAGCCTCTATATGCTCCTTTTGCTTTGACTCACCGACCAGCGCGTCCTCAACTTCTTTTACAGCCGTTAAAACCGTTTGCCGGTAAGTCCATAGTTTTTCGTCTGCGAAAGCTTTTGTTCGATCCACTTCCGCTGCTCTTCGACCACCGTCAAAAATTGGAGCGGTCAGATTGGCGGCCAGATTCATCAGCCAGTTGTCGAACAGGGTTTCCATGTCATTCGAACTGTATCTGGCGGAAGCGGACAACCGAATAGCCGGCAACCGATTGGCACGGGCCTCGGCAACCTGCCAGTCTGCCGCTTCGAGTCGCAGACCGGCCGCTCTTACATCCGGCCTGACCTTCAAAAGATCCGCGGGCAGGCCCAGGGCTGGTATTCTCACAGGGACCGGCAAGTCTTCGTCCCGGATCGGCATCGAAAAGCCGGACGGCTTCCCAAGTAACGCCGCTAGTTCATGGGTCAAAAGCACTTCCCGAACTTCCACAAGAGGGATTTCCGCTTTGATGTTCTCAACGACCTGCTTCTGCTGATAAACATCCAGCGCGGAAACCATGCCTTTGCGAAATCGCAGTTCTATCAAATCCAGAAAAACGAGGTTGCTGTCAAGCTGTTTCTGAAGCAGTCGTTTCTGCATTCTCTGGGAAATAATTTCGATCCATCGGATTGCAATTTCAGCCGACAGTGTAACAGCGGCGGCATGAAGTTCATCCTGTGAGGCGTCAGCTTCCAGCATCGCGGCCTGTCGTTCGGAATGAACCCGCCCCCACAAATCCAGCTCGTAACTGCTGGTCAATCCCAGTGCATATTCTTCAACCGTGGCTGTATTCGAAGACCCGTTTGTTGATTTTCTCCGCCCGTACAGGGCATCGGCTGTCCCGGTCAAGTCCGGATAAAGAGACGCATCAGACTTTGCGACAAGATTCCGCATCTGGCGTAAACGCGCCCATGCCTGTTTGATTGAGAAGTTATCGGAAAGAGCTGTTTCAACCAGAAGGTTAAGATCCTCGGCATTGAAATCTTCCCACCATCTTGCCGCCTGCATCGCTTCCGGGTGATAAACGGAAAACTTCTCCGGCACTTCACCGTCCGGAATGTTTCTTTTCTCCGGTTTAAGCAGGCTGCACCCCGCAATCATTGCGGTACATGACAGAATGTACAGACAAATAATGAAATGTCTTCTCATGATCCCTTGAATTAAAACACCGATTCATATCAAAATGGTTTTTCTGTTTTTACATCCCGGACGGCCCATCAAAATCAAACGCCGTTTCTTTTGCGGATTGACGATCCAGATCAACGGGATATAGAAGCAAAATATAGCGGATTGAATGAAAAAAGAAAAGGATTGAAATTTGAATCCGGGGCAAAAACGGACGGTTCTCTTTTTATCACGATTTGATTTCCAAACACCGGGACACCTGCTCATATACATTCACGGAAAGTCCTTTCAAGGCCAGGATACGTTCCAACTGCTGTCTCATCAGTTTGCGGCGATGCGAATCATATTTCCGCCATTGCGCAAACGGAGCCACCAGCCGCGCCGCGATCTGCGCATTTGCTCTGTTCAGCCTGATGATATAATCCCCCACAAAAGAATAACCGCGTCCGTCCGTACGGTGGAAGTGAACGGAATTTGCTGCGAATGCGCCGACTACCGCCCGGATGTCGTTCGGACTTTTTTCATCAAACGCTTCATGCAATAGCAGTTCTTGAACCGCAGAAAGGGTTCCTTCCAGCGGAGAAGAGGCCTGGACACTGAACCATGTGTCGACCAGAAGCTGATTGTCTTTATGGGTTTCATAAAAGTCAGCAACCACTTCTTTTCCGACTGTTTCATCTCTGCCGTGTGCAAGGGCTATAAAAGCCGCCAGTTTTTCCGTCATATTGTCTGCATTGTAATACTGAGAGCGGGCAAGCAAAAGGGGTTCCTCCTCCTCCAGATCACACAGATAGCGCAGGCAGACATTCCGAAGCGCCCGGCGCGCTTTGCTTTCGACACGCAAATCATATGGCTCCTTGTTGCTGTTTTCCCGGTATGCGGCAAAAAATTCATCGGCAAGCTGCCCGGCAACACTGCGGCGTGCTTTCCGGACGCTTTGATGAATTGCATCCGGGTCGATCTCATCGACTCGCTGAGAAAGATAGGCTTCAGATGGAAGCGTCAGCATCTCCGCGATCATTGCTTTATCCAGAGACCTGTCATTGAAAACGGTTCGAAACGCTTCAATCAGATCTTGATCCGGATCTTCCTGTTCACCGGAAATCATTTTCAGCAGCATGGATTCCGCGAGTCTTTGACAGGCATCCCATCGGTTGAATCCGTCTTGATCGTGCTGCATTAAAAAAAGAAGATCTTCGTTTTGATATGGGTAGCTGTAGGTTACCGGCGCGCTGAAATGACGAAAAAGCGAGGGAACCGGACGTTCCGGAACATTTTGAAAAACAAACTTCTGATCGGCCTTCGCGATTTCCACCACGCCGCGATCTCCGATGGAAAGCGGGATCTCTTTTCCGGTTTGATCCAGAAGCCCCATGCGAAGCGGAATCAAGAACGGCTGTTTTTCTTTTGTCTCCGGGGTTGGACGGCAGGACTGCCTGACATGAAGTGAAAACGTCTTTTCGGTTTCATCATATGCGCCGCTCATTTCCACATGGGGTGTCCCGGCCTGATGATACCAGAGACGAAACTGGGAGAGGTCTCTTCCGCCGGCATCTTCCATGGCTTTGGCAAACTCCTCGATGGTAACCGCCTGACCGTCATGGCGATCAAAGTACAGGTTTGTTCCATTGAAAAACGCCTCATCCCCGAGAAGCGTCCGGTACATGCCGATAATTTCCGCGCCCTTTTCATAAATCGTAAAGGTGTAAAAATTATCAAACGACTGCACTTCTTTCGGAAGAACTGCATGCGCAGTCGGTCCCCCGTCTTCCCTGAACTGATGAGTCCGCAGCGCGTTGGCGTCTTCAATCCGTTTTACCACGCTGCTGCCGTGATCTGCGCTGAAAGAGGCATCCCGGTAAACGGTAAATCCCTCTTTCAGGCTCAATTGATGCCAATCCCGGCATGTCACCCGGTTGCCGGACCAGTTATGGAAATATTCATGCGCGATTACATCCCGAACCCTGTCATGCGCGGTATCCGTTGCCGTATACTGATTCGCAAACACTGTGGAGGTGTTGAATATGTTCAGACTTTTGTTTTCCATGGCACCCATGTTGAAGTGACTCACGGCTACGATATTGAAAACCTCCAGATCATACTCACGGCCGTAGACCTTTTCATCCCAGGAAAAAGCCTGCTTCAAAGACCACATGGCATGATCAATTTTATCCAGGTCTTTCTCTTCCACAAAAATGCGCAAGGCAACCTCTTTCCCGCACCTTGTGACAAAAACATCTTCCCTGCTTTTTAAATTTCCGGCAACCAGCGCGAAAAGATAACAGGGTTTGGGGTAAGGATCATGCCACTCCGTAAAATGACGGTTGTCCGCCAGATCTCCTTTTCTGATATTGTTTCCGTTGGAAAGAAGGATCGGACAGGCTTCTTTTTCCGCCTCGATATAAACGGAAAACTTGCTCATTACATCCGGGCGGTCCAGGTAGTAGGTGATTCGCCGAAATCCTTCTGCTTCACATTGCGTGCAGAACATGCCTTCGGAGATATAAAGCCCGGTCAGACTTGTGTTGGCCTCCGGATTGATTTCAACTTCCGTTTCAAGAGTGAACCCCTGCCCTTCCAGTTCAATTTTGTGGATGGAAAGGGTATCGCCCTCTATGGCATATTCGCTTTCGGAAAGAGGCTTCCGGTTCATGGAGAGGCGTTTAAGCTCAAGATTTTCTCCATCAAGAACGAGCGGAGCTGTTGCGTCCGGGTTGGTACTCTGGTTCGGACGCATATCCAGCTTTGCATATACGGTTGTTCTTTCCGGTTCCAAATTGAAACGAAGTTCCGTTTTATCGATATGGTAATCCGATGGTCGGTAGTCCTCCAGCCGGATGGTTTTTGGCCTCTCACTCATTATTATTTTCTAACCGCCTCGACACTGATAATGATCTGGACTTCATCTCCCAGAGGCCCCATCATGAAATCCATCCCGAAATCACTCCGCTTGATTGTGAATCTCGACTCAAAACCGGTTCGATAACCGCCCCAAGGGTCTTTGCCGGATCCGGTATGCTGCGCCAGGATCGTTATCGCACGGGTTTTTCCGAGAAAATTCAGATCTCCTTCAATCTGGTACTCTTTTTCATTGATTTTTTTTACAGTTGCACTTTTGAAAGAGATCTGCGGATATTTTTCAATATGAAAAAAATCCGCGCTTTTAACATGCTTATCCCGTTTTTCATTGGCTGTATCGATATCACCGGCATTCACTGAAATTTCCACCCTGCTGTTCTTGGGATTCTCTTCGTCAAAAACCAGTTTTCCGGTGGGACTGTTAATCCGCCCATAGAACATGCTTGTCCCGAAATGTTTGATCCCAAAAACAAGAGAAGAGTGCACGGGATCAAGCGTGTAATCATTTGCAGCAACAGCGGCAGAAGTGAAAACCAGCAGTAACGGCAGTACGATGAAAGTCATTAAACATTTTCTTTTTGTTTTCATGCCAGCCCCCTTTCTTGATTTCATGTGTTGTTTCTGTTCAATGGAGATCATTCGATTTTTTTGAAAAGGACCATCCTTTAACGATTTGCCAGGAAAATCGGATGATATCGTATCTTCGAAATCGCTTCTAATCCGATTTCGATGTCAGTATAAAACTCACATCAAAAACCAGGGTGTGATTCGCAGGTGCCGGGCCATCCGGACCATCGATCATAAAATCATTCAGATTAATCTCAAATCCTCCCCGGATCACCAGAAGCGGTTCCCCCAGAGCGCCCAAAACCGGTTCAATTTCAACGGTTGCCGTGAGGGGCACCGATTTTCCCTTCAGGGTAAATGTCCCCTGATAACGCACTGGTACCAAGCTTCCATATTGCAGGGTTTGATTGTCGCTGCTCCCTTTTTCGATAACAAATTTTGAAACCGGATACTCGTTGGTATTCAAAATCACACTGCTCTGGATGACCTTGTCCAGATCCTTCTGCCCCATGGTAAGCGATCGCAGGTCGATTATCACAAACCCTTTTGCGCCGGAAGGGTCTAAGTTCTCCGGAAGTTCAAATTCTCCGGAACCTTTTGTGACCTCTCCCGAATAATGGTCGAGAGGCGCCTGAAAACGAAACTGAACCATGGGGATTTTATCCGGCTCGGCTTCCTTCAATATCCATCGATTCGGAATTCTGGCATCAACCGATTTCATGGCTTCTTTTTTTGGGGCCGGCGGCAACGGAAAACCAAGCGTCTCCCAGCTCACCGTCCTGACGTCTTCACCTATTGGGAAAAACCCGTCCCCCTTCGAGGCGTCCCGTATGCATTGTAAAACTACCCGCTCCAGCAGTCCGGCAGCTTTTTGAAACATCTCCTTTCTGGTATGCCAGGGGCCTATCAGAGGATTGTCCCGGGTGTGAAATACCGGGTCCTTGCAATGAAATTGAGAAAAAACAGCCAACGAGAGATGCAGGGTTTTGTTTTCAGACAGCCAGGGATAAAAATCCATATAAAATCCCCGATCCGCCCGTCCCAGAGAGACGGATTCCATTTCCCGATAGTAATGAAAGCCGCTATAAATCGCCTGGTTTGCCTGATTTTTAAATTCTTCATCCTGATAATCATCCGGCGGATGTCCGGTGACTGAGGCAACTTTCAGCGGAGACCACACCCGGGCTCTTCCCATTTCCCATATTGGAATTCGGTCCATGACCAAAGGCTCTTTGCCCTGGGGGACATAACGTGATGTCCGGATAAAATTCCGGATACGTTCATAGGAGTTGCTCCGGCCCTGATAGATTGATCGCCCCTGATAATTCTGGTAAACAATTAAAGGCGTTATTTTTACTTCCGGCGGAACGCCTTTTTCCAGACCGGTCACGGATACCGGGATATTCATTTCTCCTGCCAGTTTCTTGATTTCCGGAATACTTTCCTGCCGAAACAACCGATCCTGCTCCGCATCGCTCTTCTGAACAAAAATGATAAGCTGTTCATTTTCAATAAAAGCAAGGGCTGGACAGGAGCCTGAACAAAACAGGGACAGAAAAATGAGAACAATTGGCAGCTTTTTCATGGTTCCACCGAAAAAAAATTGAAATGGTGATCTCGATGCAGATGGGATTTCTCAGCAGCAGAAACCTGTGTTCGATCAAATCCACCGTTTTTTTACGCTTTTTCGCTACCTATCATACTTTACACCACCCTGCAATATCAAGAAACCGACCCCTTGCCGATCAATTGTCTGTCCTGAAGAGGATGGTTTCGGTTTCGATGAGATGATGCACGTCAGGCTGCAGAACCGATGGTGCTTCCCGGCTCAAAATCATCATGTACTGCGCAACTGGCCGACTGGAGAAAAAATGACTTGATTTTAAACTGAATTCCATATAGTTTCAATTCGTTATACTGATGCGATGTCCATCAAAAGGCTGGTGTAGCCATAACCTTGTGCTGACAGGGGCTTGCCGATCAGGCTTGTCCGTTTTTTACCGGAAGACTCTCAGCGTTTATCCGTTGCTTTCTCCCCGGCAGCACAGCAACTACTAAAAATTGCCATGCACATTATCTCCCTGTTTCTTTTTTTGTTGATCGCCGGATGCACCGGATTGCCTCAAGGTGTAAAACCTGTAGAAAACTTTCAACTCAACCGGTATCTTGGGAAATGGTATGAAATCGCGAGACTCGACCATTCATTCGAGCGCGGGTTAACCCGCGTGACAGCAGACTACAGCATGCGCGATGACGGCGGTGTTCGTGTATTCAATCAAGGATATTCGGAAGCAAAAAAAGAATGGAAAACAGCAGAGGGGAAAGCCTATTTTATCAGCGAGTCAGACAAGGGACATCTTAAAGTGTCTTTTTTTGGACCATTTTACGGGTCGTATATCATTCTGGAATTAGATCATGAAGCCTATCAGTATTCGCTTGTTTGCGGCCCTGACAGAGACTATCTGTGGCTATTATCCCGAAGCCCGGTATTGGATGAGCGAATCAAGACAAGGCTGATCGACAGAGCAGCGGAATTGGGCTTTGATACCGACAAATTAATTATTGTCAGCCACAATTAATGGAGACAATTCGCATGCAGGGACATTTCGTTATCACATAGATAGAGACTTTTCAGAACGAAGTGAGATTGGGAATTTCAGGTGGATACAGCACAGACCCTATATGCTTTAGACCTTTTTGGTGTTGCAGTATTCGCAGTCAGCGGCTCTCTCGCGGCAGGCAGAAAAAAAATGGATGTTTTCGGAGTGATCGTTCTGGGCCTGGTAACAGCCCTGGGAGGAGGAACGCTGCGTGACATGCTGCTGGACATCGGACCGGTGTTCTGGATTAAGGAGCCCTTCTATCTGATGCTTGCGGGGGTTTCTTCCATGCTGACGTTCATCGCGGTTCGGATCTTTACCATCCCCAGGCGAGGACTGCTTTTTTCGGACGCCTTTGGCCTGGCGGTATTCACCGCACTCGGAACCTCAAAGACATTGGAGATCATCGACTCGCAGAGTGTCGCGGTGGTTATGGGTATCATGACAGGCGTCGCTGGAGGTATCATACGGGACATTCTGTCCGCAGAGGTTCCACTGATCCTTCAAAGAGAAATCTATGCGACCGCAGCGCTCTGCGGCGCGATCATTTACGTCATTGCGAATCGTATGCTGCTTCCGAATTCAACCTGTCTTGCAGTTGCCATTGCGGCAACCCTTCTGATCAGGCTCGCCGCAATCCACTGGAACTTTACGCTGCCGGTTTTCGTATCCAGGGATGACAAAAAACCAGTGAAAAAGAAAAATGCAGATAATGATTGACCGCTTATCGAATGTTTAAGGAGGAAAAATTCCAGTGGAACGTATTTTCCGCATCCGGTCTTCCGGTGTTTTCTATT
>CAZOEW010000112.1:0-8088 GCA_964578935.1 uncultured Desulfobacterales bacterium
GGCGCGCCTGATGGGAGTATCACCGGACCACCTGTTTGTCCAAAAAGCGGCTGGAGCCCGCGGCTTCGGCAATATGGCGGAAGACGCCATCGAGATCATCGGAGGTTTCGCACCCATCACTGACTTTAAAATGCCGATCACCTTCAGGCCCGAGCTGATGACCGAAGGCGATGTAACCGGCCTCTTAAATCTTTATCCAATCGATATGATGAAAAACCGCATCAGCATCAAACCCCAACAGAACCCGGATAAATGTATTCTTTGCGGTGAGTGCGCTGAAAATTGTCCGGCCGGCGCGATGACAACAGACCCGGAGTTTAAAATCAACGACTCCTGCATTACCTGCTTCTGTTGTGTGGAGCTTTGCAGTGAAGGTGCTCTGGAGGTACCGGATATTGATGCGTTCCATCGGTATTGAAATTTATGTCTGTACACCATGAAGTGCATGAAGGACATAGGGCAATCTCCATACGGCTTAGCTTTGGAGATAGAAGAAAAATTAAGTCTTTCATGAGCTTCATGTCCTTCATGGTAAAAACAGCGTAACTTTGCGTCTTGGCGACTTTGCGTGAGCATATCTTTAAAGCCCCGCAGGGGCCGGTGTAACGTTTCCGCATCTCCGGGTGTGAGATAATAGAGAGGAGAAACCCCATGAGTCAGAAAAAATCCCGCAAATCCAAAAAAAACACCAAACTGTCCCGCCGAACCTTTATCGGCGGAATGGCGGCAGGAGCGGCAGGCGCCTGGGGAGTGCTGAAGGGGCTTGAGTATTACGGGGAGGACCCGGCAAGGCCTCCGGATCTGTATGAGTATTTTCTGGATAATTTCTGGTTTGATACGGTTGATCTGTATCGTCAGAAAATCAACGCGCCGTTGAAGGGAAATCACCGGGCGGATATCGTGATCATCGGCGGCGGATTCACGGGGCTTTCCGCCGCGTTCAACCTTGTTCGACAATATCCGGATAAAAAAATCGTTCTGCTGGAAGGAGCCTGCTGCGGTTACGGCGCGAGCGGGCGGAATGGAGGGTTCTGCGATGCCGCTGTTCCGGGTTTCACGGAATATCTGGCGAAACACGGGCCGGAAAAAGGCAGAAAGGCCTTTGATGCCACGCTCTACGGGATCAATCAGATCAAGGAGCTGTCACTGCTTTACGGCCTTGATTGCGATTTTGAGGAAAACGGCATGCTGGAAGCGGCTGTCAATGAAGTGCAGGCCAGGGCATTAGAGGAAGAACTCCAGAAATATAAAGAACTGGGCCTTCATGCGGAACTTGTTCAGGGCAAAGAACTTGAAGCGGAAGTCAAGTCCCCGCGTTATGTGGCAGGATTGAAATTTCCCTATGGCGGGATTGTCAATCCGGCCAAACTGGCGCGCGGGATGAAAACCGTGGTTGAAAACCTCGGCGTCGAGATCAGAGAGCGGACCGTGGTGATGCGGGTGACTCCGGGAAGGACGCATCGCATCGAGACGGAAATGGGTGAAATCATCTCGCCTATTCTGGTGTTGGGATTGAACGGATATTCCCATAAGCTGGGCTTTTTTCAGAATCGAGTGATTCCGCTGACCAGTTACGTGATCGCCACGGAGCCGCTGACCCGGGCGCAGTGGGACTCCATCGGATGGCAGAACCGGCAGGGGATCGCGGACATGCGTCTGCTTTTTGACTACCAGCGGCCCACAAAAGACGGGCGTATTGTCATCGGCGGATCAGATTACCCCTATTATGCCAAGGACGCGCTCAGTTCCGGCAACAACAAAACCATCATCCAGCTTCTGACAGACAGTCTGTTTACAACCTTTCCTCAGTTGAAAGGTCTCGGCATTGCTCATGCCTGGGGCGGAACCATGGGGTTTACCCTGGATTTTTCTCCTTCTGTCGGCGTGATGGGAGAGCACAGGAATATATATTACGGGGTTGCGTATAACGGTGAAGGGGTGGCGTTCGGACAAACCGCAGGACGGATCATATCGGAATTGATTGCCGGCGTGTCCAGCAGCCTGACCGATCTTTTTGTCGTCAACCATAAAATACCCTATGCCGGACCGTGCAGCACACGGGTTGTGGGCATGCGCGCGTATAAATGGTTTTTGAAAAAGACTGCGGCAAGAGCGGTCAAATAGACGAAAGGCGAGCGCTTCCAAAGAAAGCAACGCGTCAGGCTTTTACAAAATCAGGATGATGCTATTTCTTCATTTGAAGTAATTTGAGCCCCGCGGCAGCTTTTTTCCTGAATTCATGCGCGGAGTGAACGCTCAATATTCTCCGTGCAATGTAGCCGGGTCGTAAATAAAAGGATTTATAACCCTTGATAAGCAGTTCGCTCAACGCTTCCTTTGAAAAGATTTCATCCCAATGGGGCGGCTGGAAGTCTGCTGTTGGGTTTTTGGCGAATTCTCTCCAGTGATCTTTTTTGATGATACCATTCTGCAGACCGTCAAGGTAGATTTTTGTTCCTGGAAAAGGCGTCAGGATCGTCATATGAACGTAATCCGCTTTTAAAACTTTCATAAAATTGAAGGTTGAAAGAATATCATCCATGGTTTCATCCGGGTTTCCGATCATAAAATACGCGAGGGTCGACATCCGATATTTTTTTGTCAAATGAAAAACCGTGATGGCTTGCTGGAGCTGAATGCCTTTATTCAGTTTTTTCAATATTTTTTCTGTGCCGGCCTCGATGCCGTAATGAATACCGTGACATCCCGCCTTTTTCAGATGCGCCAAAACGGTTTCGTCAACCGTATCGACCCGTGCTCGGATATCCCAGGCGATATCCAGCCCTCTTTTGCATATTTCATTGCAGATATCGATGACTCTCCGGCGCTCGACAGTGAATGTATCGTCGTAAACCAAAAAATCAGATATTCCTTTGTTTACACAATGTTCCAGTTCATCAACAACATTCATTGCGGACCGGGCGCGGAATTTTTTTCCCAGGCTGGGTCTGTCACAGAATGTGCACTTAAAAGGGCACCCGCGGCTTGTAAAAATCGTTGTTGCAACTTTTCCTTTAGAAAGCAAAGAGTTATACTTATTGTACGGAGTCAGATGCCGCGCGGGAAAAGGGAGCGCATCCAGATCTTCGATGAAAGCGGGGACTCCCGTATGGATGATCTTTCCATTTTTTTGATACACGATACCGGGTATATCGTGAAACGCGCTTTGATTGTCGAGCGCCTCGATCAGTTTTGTGAAAACGATTTCACCTTCACCGATTACAAGAAAATCAACTCCAGGAAGTTCGATTGTTTCTTCGGGAAATAAGATGGCGTGCGGCCCACCGAGCACCACCTTGATTTCCGGGTTGACGCTTTTGACCTTCCTGACCGTTTTTAAAACATCGATCATCGTCATGGTCATCGCTGTGATGCCCACAATGTGAGGTGTTTCGTCAGCGATTCGTGATCCAAGGGCATCGTAATCCAGGTTTTCCACCTGTGCGTCGATAACCTTTACGCTGTGCGTCGTGTGCTTTTCAAGATATGCCGCGATATATAAAATTCCAAGAGGGGGATTGACACCTCTTGTTTCTTCGATGATGCGAGGATTGTTCCCAATAATCTCATTTTTTCTTGGCGGATTTATCAGCAGTATTTTCATATCGTTATAATCTTTTATCAATTAAATCAGCCAGCATCCCGATGGACAATGTCATCACCGATGTCATGATGAATACACCGAAAGTCACGTCCATAATCTTATCCAGAAACATCCAGCTGAGCGCCAGGATGAGAAACGCGCCGCAGAAAAAAAACATGCTGATCGGAATAAATACTTTCAAGGGATTAAAATACAGGCTCGTTCGGATAATCAGCTGCAGGAAATTGAAGGTGTCATAAAAAGGTCTGATTTTCGACTTGCCGTGTCTTACGAAGTAATTGATCGGTGAAAAATGAACCTTCATGTTGTTGGTCAGCATGGCAATTGTAATGGTTGTCGTGAACGAAAAGCCATTCGGCAGAATCGAATTGAACCGTTCGACCGATGTTTTTCGCATGATTCGAAGTCCTGAATTAATATCGGGAATCTTAAATCCGCTGAGATAGTTACAGAATTTGTTCAAAATCCATTTGGGCAGCCTCCGCAGAAAAGGGATTTTGACCCTCTTTCCGGACCGCGCCCCCACCACCATATCATATCCCTCGGAAAGCGCTTTCGCCAGCCTTGGGATTTCATCGAGAGGATAGGTGCCGTCGGCATCGGCAATGCATATGTAGGGAGAAGAGGAGTGCGCGATTCCGGTTTTCAGGGCTGCACCATAGCCGCGGTTCATGTCATGATGGATGACATGGAAAAAATCCGCGTTTAACCCTTTTAATACCTGTTCTGTTTTATCGGTTGATCCATCATTGACGAAAATGACATCAAAATCGTTTTCATGCGCCCGGATTATTTCATCCAGTTGATGAATGGTTCTTTCAATATGGGCTTCTTCATTGAATACCGGTATCACAATTGATATTTTTTCCACACACTGCTCCTTTACGAATCGGTTTGAATCGTTCTATCGATGATAACACTCCGCGTCAAAAAAAACTGTTTAAAAAATCAACCAATTCGTATAATACTACCACAGTTTTGCGGGAAGTTACACCAAAGAATATGGGAATCACCTATCAAGAAAAACATGAAACCGGATCAGAAAGAACCGTTCTTTAGAAGAAGTCGCCGCATCCAGGAGGTTTTGCTGCTTTTTCTGATGGTCACCGTGGTATTTCTGGTTTACGCGAACACACTTCACAACCCATTTGTTTTCGATGATTTCGTCGCCATTACCAAAAACAAAAATATTCGTCTGACGTCATTCAGTTTGTGGGAGCTCATCGGATCGCCGCGTCACAGCGCGTATTCAACACGGCCTGTTGCCATGATGAGTTTTGCACTGAATTATAGCCTTCATCGATATGAACCGTTCGGATATCATTTAATCAATATCGGTATTCATCTTTTTACCGGACTCTTTTTGTATTTCTTTATTAAAACCACCTTCAGGGCTGTTTCGCTGCAGACCGCCCAATCAGCGGATAAAAAGCCGTATGGAATCTGTTTTATCGCCTACGCGACAGCCTTTTTATGGCTGGTAAATCCCGTTCAGACACAATCGGTCAACTATGTCATGCAACGAATGAACAGCATGGCGGCGATGTTTTTTGTCTTGAGCATGCTGTTTTACGCGCACGCGCGTCTGGCTGAAAACAGAAACCGAAAAAGGCAGCTTTTCGCGGCGTGTCTTTTCGCTGCAATTCTTGCGGTTGGATCAAAAGAAAATGCAGCTGTTCTGCCCGGATTTATTTTTTTATATGAGTGGTTCTTTTTCAGAGATTTGAGTTTTTCGTGGTTCAGGCGCCGGGCAATGGTTTTCGGTCTGCTGCTGCTCCTTATCGGCCTGCTCGGTTTTCTTTTTTTAGAGGGGCAGCCCATCGAAAAAATAACCGCAAAATATGCGACGAAAAACTTCACAATCGGCCAGCGGCTTCTGACGGAAGCACGGGTTGTGGTCTATTATTTCACCCTTATCCTATACCCGAACCCATCACGACTGAATCTGGATTATAATTTTCCGCTATCGTTTTCGATCGTTGATCCTGTTTCGACGCTGCTTTCAATCCTTGTTATCGGAGGGATGATCTGGCTGGCCATGCGCATTGCCAGGAAAAATCGGATGATCTCTTTCTGTATTTTCTGGTATTTTGGGAATTTATTGATCGAATCCACCATCATTCCGGTCGATATTATCTATGAACATCGCATGTATCTCCCGTCCATGCTGGTCATGCCGGCACTTTTTATTTTATTTTATCCAAGGCTGCGGCAGAAGCGGGCAGTTATTATCCTGTTTTCGGCAGTGGTCGCGGTCTGGTCTTTCTGGACCATGGAACGAAACAAAGTCTGGCGGGACGAAGCTGTTTTGTGGGCGGATGCCGCTGAAAAATCTCCGGACAAGGCACGGCCGCATATTAATTTAGCCGATGTTCTGATCGCAAGGGGCGAAATATCCGAAGCTGTTCGTCATGCTGCAATCGCGGTGAGGATCGATCCGGATTCGGCGGCTGCGCATATCAACATGGGAAGCGCTTTATTTAAATCCGGCAAAATTGATGCGTCCATACGTCATTTCGAGAAGGTGCTGCAAATATCCCCCTATGACCATCAGGCGCACAATAATTTAGGACTGGCGTTTGTATGCCAGGGAAAGCTGGAAGCGGCAACCGCGCATTTTCAAAAAGCAGTCTGGATTAAGCCCGGTTTTAGCAAAGCCCGTTTGCATCTGGATAAAGCCCTGGAGCTTCGCAATGCCATTTACGGCCCCACGCATGATTTTGCGAAGGCATTGCAGAAATTAGATATTCGTGAAGCAACCTTATCTGAAAAAGTTGACAACCTGCATTCAACAAAACTGAGACTGGAGAAAGGCCTGCGGAAATACCAGACCGCAATTTCAAGATTAAGAAAGAACAGAAGGCTTGATCCAAATCAAATCGAAGGCGTCGGTCGGGTAAAGAAACAATATGAAAACCAGTTGAACCTGTTTCAACAAATCGTGCAGGATCGGAATATTTTGTCGGCTCACTACGATATTGCGTGCATTCTTTCCCGGAAAAATAAGATTGATGAGGCGTTGCATGCCTTGCGTTCGGCATTGAAGGGCGGTTTTAATAACCGTGATCTCATTAAGATCGATACGGATTTACAGAATATTAAAAATAAAGATGCATTGCAGCGGAAATGGCCCGATGATCTGCTGAAGTGAATCAATGGGACTACAAAAAAGAAAGAGGGGACTTACCTGAATGGCGGAGGGCACATTCCATGAAAAAATATGATGTGGTGATTGTCGGAGCAGGAACAGGCGGACAGACTGCGGCCTATGATCTGGCAGAAGAAGGACTGAAGGTCGCCGTGGTGGAAAAGAGCGACCGGCCCGGAGGCGTTTGCGTGCTTGCGGGATGCCAGGCGAAAAAATGGTTTTACGAAACCATGGAGGTTGCCGCCAGATCACGGCATCTGGCCGGAAAAGGAATTCAAACGGTGCCTGTGGTGAATTGGGCATCGGTCCTGGCCGAGAAGAACCGTTTCACATCAGGGGTTCCGGAAAACACGGTCAAGGGGCTGAGGAGCGCGGGAATCGATTTTATACCCGGAGATGCCTGTTTTATCGATAAAGAAACCCTGTCGGTTTCCGGAAAACCGGTTCGGTCCGGATATTTCATCCTGGCTGCCGGAGCCAGACCCATGACCCTTCCGATAGCGGGAAGCGAACACCTTGTCACGAGCGATGCTTTTCTGGAGTTGAATGCCCTTCCGGACAGGATCGTTTTTGCAGGCGGCGGGTTTATCTCGTTCGAATTTGCCCATTTTGCCGCACGGTTTACTTCTTCTGAAAGACGCATTGTTATACTGGAAGCCGGGGAAAGGGTATTGGGTCCGTTTGATGCGGATATGGCCGGCTTGCTGGTCAGGGCATCAGAAGAAGAGGGCATTGAAATTCAGACCGGCGCGGCGATTACCGCCATCGAAAAAGGCCGCGGCGGCTTTTCCGTGACTTTCGGCAAGGCCGGACCGGACGTCCAGGCCGACCTGGTGGTACATGGCGCGGGCCGCGTACCCGATATCGAAGGGTTGAATCTTTCAGCCGCAGGTGTGTCCTGTTCTTCCCGGGGGATACAGGTCGGTAACGACATGCGGACAACCGTTTCAAACATCTATGCGGTCGGCGATTGCGCGGCAACCATACAGCTTGCCCGTGTGGCGGATTTTGAAGCCCATATCGCCGCGGAAAACATCATCGCGGATCTGAAACAAACCGAAAAACATGAAATCGATTATGCGGCTGTCCCGGTGATGCTGTTTACCTATCCCCAGTACGGGATGGTGGGAAAAACAGAGGCTGCGCTCCAGCAGGAAGGCGTACCCTATCATAAAAGTGAGGCATCCGGCCTGAACTGGCCGACTTATCGAAGAACCGGCATGCGGCATGCGGCATATAAAATCCTGGTGGATGAGAAAAATTATCTTTTAGGAGCCCATATCCTTTCGGACAACGCTTCCGGTCTGATCAACACCCTGAGGCTGGCGATGCTGAA
>CAZOEW010000112.1:8188-12733 GCA_964578935.1 uncultured Desulfobacterales bacterium
AAAAACATAGCAGGAGCAGATGAATGGGAAGCATTCTCATACGCGGTGGAACGATTGTAGACGGAACCGGCCAACAGCCGTTTCGAGGGGATATTACCATCGAGGGCAATATCATTTCCCGGATCGGAAGGATAGAAGATGCCGACGCGGACCGCGTCATCGAAGCGGAAAACCGGGTGGTGTCACCGGGATTCATCGATCTTCATTCTCATGCGGATATCACGGTTCCGCTTCATAACCATGCGGAGATTCTGAAGCCGCTGGTCATGCAGGGGATCACCACATTTGTCGGCGGAAACTGCGGATTTTCAAGCTGCTTTGTTCCGAAGCGTAACAAAGAAGATGTTATCGTCTACCTGGAAAACCTGTCCGGTCAGTCGCAGAAAGAAAATATCACCTGGAGCACCCCGGCGGAATTTCTGAACCAGATGGAGGCCAGGGGGCTGCTGCTCAACATGGCCACGCTGATCGGACACGGCTCGCTCCGGATCGCCGCTTCCGGGCTGAGGAACCGTCTGCTTCACCCGAACGAACAGGAAAAGATGAATTACTACCTGGAACAGGCCATGGAGATGGGCTGTCTCGGGCTTTCCACCGGGCTTCAGTATTTTCCGGGGCTCCAGAGCGATTCCCGGGAACTGGATGACCTTGGTAGAATCCTGAAGAGGTATGACGGGATCTTTACTTCCCACCTCAGAAGCTATTCCCATACCCTGGATCAGGCCATTGACGAAGTCTGCGAAGTGGGATTGAAAAACGAGATCCCGATTCAGATATCCCACCTGTACTGGCAGCCCTATTCCAGAATGTTTTCCGCGCTCACCCGAAAGCTGATCCAGGTCGGATCATTTGCCTACAACCGGCTCAAACTTCCCATTCCGGTGGAGAAGGGGATTGTGCCCAAGCTGAAGCGGATCGAGTCCTGGAATCGGAAAGGGGTGGATGTCCGGTTTGATCAGCTTCCGACAGCACAGGGCTTTACAGAGCTTATGGCGTTTCTTCCGCCGTATGTTTCCGAAGGAGGGAAAACCAGGGCGCTTGAGAGGCTGCAGGACAAAGCCTTTCGAAAAAAGGTTCTGCATGACATCGAAAAGGTGGAGCCGGACTGGCCGCACCGGGACGGGGCAACCTGGTCATTCAACTATATCAAGATCACCGGATGGAACGGTCTTCGGGTCATGGCCGTGAAAAGCCCGAAAAACCAGTGGATGGAAGGCAAAACATTTCCGGAAATCGCAGCGGAGCTGAAAAAAGATCCGATTGACGCGATCTGTGACCTCCTGATCGAAGAAAACACCCAGGTGATGGTATTTCATACCCCCAGCTTTCCGGATGACCCTTTTGTGTTCCGTTCTCTTCGTGAGGTGTTCAAACACCCCCTCTTTGTTCCGGCAACCGATACCATTCTGCGGCCAATGGGGAGGCCGTCTCATGTGTTTTATGACTGTTTCCCGAAATTCATAGAGCACTTCGTGAAACAGGAGAAGCTGATGACCATCGAAGAGGCGGTGAGAAAATCAACATCCATGCCCGCGGAAATTATGAAAATTCAAAAGCGCGGCATCCTCCGGCAGGGAAACTACGCGGATATCGTCATCTTTGACCAGGATCGCCTGGGAACCTCCGCCACCTTTTATGATCCGGCGGTTCACCCATCGGGAATCGAGCATGTGCTTATCAATGGAATGCCTGTGGTATCAGCGGGTCAGTTTCAGGAAGGGGTGCTTCCAGGCGCGGCTATTCGCAGGACCTTATAAGAAACGGTTTCGCAGGGGATACATTTTGCGTGAAAGCAAAATTGGTTTAACCTCTTTTAGCTTTCACGCAAAGTATGAAATCCCTACCGGAGTGCTTTTTTGTCCACCTTTCCAACGGCCGTCAGCGGGATGGCGTCCACAAATTCGACAATTCTGGGAACCTTGTAAGGGGCCAGATTTTCCCGGCAGTGCGCAATAACTTCTTTTTCCAGAGCGGTTTTATCCCGGGACTTTTCATTGGATTTTAACTGGATTACCGCCTTGACCAGTTCGCTTCCGGGCCTGTCTTTGTTGGGTACGCCGATGATGGCGCAAAACTCGATCATCGGAAGTTCATACAGTGTTTCTTCAATTTGTTTGGAGTACACATTATAGCCGCCGACAAGAAGCATGTCCTTGGTGCGGTCGACAATGTAGAAGAAGCCATCCTCATCCATCCGGGCCACGTCACCGGTATAGAGCCATGTTTCGCCGTTGATCTTCCGCAACGTGTTTGCAGTCTCTTCCGGTTTGTTGAAGTAGCATTTCATGACCTGCGGCCCGTTCGCGATCAGCTCGCCCGGTTCGCCGACAGGAACCTCTGTTGTGCCGTCCTTTACGTCTACCAGTTTAACCCGTGTGTTGGGGAAAGGAATTCCCACAGACCCGACTTTCTTTTTTCCTTTGTACGGATTCATGGAGATGCCCGGACTTGATTCGGTCATGCCATAAGCTTCAACCACCTTGTTTTTTCCGACAACCGCCTCAAAGGCGTTGATGGAGTCGACGGAAAACGGCGCGGCTCCGGAAATACAGTTTCTGCAGCCGCTGAAATCGATTGATTGAAATACAGAATTGTCCAGGAGCATCTGGTACAGGGTTGGAACGTTATACATGAAAGTCGGATTGTATTTAACGATGTCCTTGCAGATGAGATCGGTGTTTCGAGGATCTGGAATCAGGATCTGTGTGTTTGCCAGTGCCATCATCTGGAGTCCGAGCCCCATCCCTGCAAGATGAAAAAAGGGAAATGCCGAACAGGAAATGTCTTCCCCGAGTTTTACGTCAAGCCATGTGTTTGCATGGATCGTGTTTGCCACGATATTCCGGTGTGTCAACACGACTCCTTTGGAAGGGCCGGTGGTCCCGCCGGTGTATTGAATCAGGCAGGTGTTGTCCGGCGTCAGGCGCACATCGGGTTTTTGAGCAGGAGACTCTTTTAAAATTCTGGAAAAGGAGATGACATCTTTACCGGGTATTTCTTCGACCTTTCCGGTTGGAATTTTTTTGAGCAGTTTTCCCAGAAATCGCTTGGGCAGGGGAAGAAAATTTCCGAGGTTGGTAACGATTATAGTTTTCAGTTCCGGAACACTTTCTTTGATTTTTAACAGTTTCTCTTCAAAAAAAGCATCCAGGGTGACCAGAACTTTGGCTTTGGAGTCATTCAACTGGTGATTCAATTCTTTGGGTGTCAGAAGAGGAGACACTCCGGAAACGACGCAGCCCGCGCGAATGGCGCCGGCCATTGCAATCAAAAACTGGGGAATGTTGGGGAGATTGATTCCAACCACATCATCGGTTCCAAAACCGTTTTTTGAAAGATATGCGGCAAACCGGCTGGATAAATTATCCAGATCCTTGAAAGTGTAAGTAGTTCCTAAAAAGTGGAATGCCGGCCTGCCCGGATTATCGGACAAACCTTCTTCCAGGAAATCAAGATAGGTTTTATCCGGGATTTCGATTTCGGGTTTCACACCTTCATCATACCATTTCAGCCAGGGCTTGCTTTCATAGACAGACATGGGCTCTCTCCTTTTACTGTTTGGATGTCGCCAAAGTTACGGCTAATAATGTCAAAGAGTTATGATGGGTTTTCTATTCAAGAAATCGGTGGTTGTCAAGAAGATTGCGAAAAATAGAGCCGCTTCGTTTTTCTTCCGGAACAAGGCAACGAGATTCCATCAAGTGCTTGACCCGGTACGGGATTCGGGTATGATGCTATGATCGTCATGCATATCGGATTGACAGGATACAACCGGGGGAAGCCATCATGGATGGAGAAGTCATCAGTGCGTTATTTGCCGGCTATGAAGAGACAGTCGATCAATGCCTGGAAGCGGCTGGAGCAGCCAGGGTGATTGCCGATGGCCGGCCGGTGATGCTCAAGCCCAACCTGGTTACCGCCGCGCCGTTTCCGGTCACCACCGCTCCGCTGTTTTGCGAGGCGGTTATCGCGTTTGTCCGCCGGCACACGGATGCGCCCATTGTAATCGCCGAAGGCTGCGGAGACGCGAATATGGAAACCCCGGAAGTGTTTGACAGGCTCGGATACCGGGATCTGGCCCGGCGGTTTTCCGTCGACCTTCTGGATCTGAACCGGCTTCCATTGAGACGCTTGACCAACAGGGCATGCTCCGTATATCAGGAGATGTGGCTTCCGGAAGCGGTGTTTGACCATATCCTGATTTCGCTTCCTGTACTCAAGGCCCACTCGCTTTGCCGGTTTACCGGCAGCATGAAAAACATGATGGGGCTTTTGCCCCCGGACCATTACGCGGGCCGGTTCGGAATCTGGAAGAAAGCCGCGTTTCACGACCGGCTGGATGAGTCGATCATGGATCTGAATCACTACCGGAGCCCGGATTTTACGGTGATGGACGCCACGGCAGGCCTTTCCGACTATCATCTGGGAGGTTCCCGCTGTGAGCCGCCGGTCAATCGAATCCTCGCCGGCCGCGATGCCCGTGCCGTGGATCGAGAGGCAGCCGCTCTGCTGGGAATGAACTGGGTTGATATTGTTCATCTGAGA
>CAZOEW010000113.1:0-12529 GCA_964578935.1 uncultured Desulfobacterales bacterium
GGTATTATAGGAGAAAAGCCTTTTGAAACGAGTTTGTTAAGACAATGTTGTACTAAAGCGAATTCTAAAAGAACAGCTTCGTTTTTTAAGTAATAAAATCGTGCTCCGGAAGTTCGGACGCCTCTTTCTATGTCAATAAGGTCCAGAGATTTTCCTAATTCAATATGATCTTTGAAATCAAAATCTAATTTTGGCTTTTCGCCGTGTGTGCGTGCGACTGTGTTTTCCTCTTCTCCTTTTCCTTCAGGAACTGATGGGAGTGGGGGATTTGGGACTTTTAGAATTAATTCGTTAAGATCCTGTTCGATTTTTTCAAGACTGGGTTCTGAATTTTTTAGTTCTTCTTTAACATTTTTCATCTCATCGAGTAATCCTTGTTTTTGGCTTTCTTCTGCTTGAGGGATTTCTTTAGAAACTTGATTTTGTCGTGCACGGAGTTGTTCAATTTTTTGTAGTAAATTTTTTTTTGAATTATATAGTTCTACTATTTTGTCTATATCCACTTTTCTTTGGCCGGCGATGCATTGAAATATGGCGCTATGCTCGCTGTCTACGGGCATAATCCGCACATGGTTTTTTTCCGCCTCCTGCATGACGATTTCACCGGCCATTACAAGCGTTTCCTTGTTTGCCAGCGCGATCTCCTTGCCGGATCGGATTGCCGCCAGGGTGGGTGCAAGACCGGCCGCGCCAACCATGGATGACACAACCATCTCAACATCTTTACAGGTTGCAACCGCATTGTATCCTTCATCGCCATGGAGGATATGAACCGGCAATCCTCGCGGAATCCGTTTTTGAAGTTCGTCTGCAGCCGCTTCATCATACAGGGAAACCAGATCCGGTTGAAATTGCCGGATTTGGTTTGCGAGCAGTTCGATATTTTCTTTTGCGGCAAGCGCCTTTACCTTGAATCTTTCCGGGAACATGGCCGCGATTTTTAAAACATTCCGGCCGATGGAACCGGTTGAACCCAGTATGGAAAGATGTTTCATGGGATTTATCCGATCCAGGATCACAAAATATATTGCTTAAAAAAATAAGCCACCGGCAGGGCAAACAGAAGCGCATCGATCCTGTCCAGCAGACCACCATGGCCGGGAAGAATGAAACCGGAATCTTTAATGTCACCGACACGTTTCAGGATCGATTCAAAAAGGTCTCCGGACGGTCCGATGATACCGATGCAGACAAAAAGAAGAATACTGTAGCCGAGCGAAAGATCCGGGAGGAGAAAGAATCGAAAGAGCAGACCGATGGTAATGGTGGCTGCAAGTCCTCCCAGCGCCCCTTCTATTGTTTTTCCAGGGCTGACAGAAGGGCAAAGCTTGTGTTTCCCCAGGGTTGAGCCCGCATAGAACGCTCCGATATCACCAAAAAAAACAAGAAATAACAGGAAAAATATCCATATCTCTCCGTCCATGCCGTCCCGGATCAGAACAATATTTGTCAGAAGGAGCGGGACATAGACAATCCCCAGCACCTGCTTTGTAATGTCTTCCAGAACGGATGGGGTGTTTTTAAACAGAAAGATGGCAAGAAATCCAACAAGAAGAAGATTTGCAGTGATAATCCATGAAATCAGCTGGAACTGCTTCGTGTGAGCCGCATAGATCATAAGCGGAGCGGCACAGAGGCCGATAATCGCTATCGATCCGAAGATTGGTTTGCGGGAATTGTTAAAAACAATTCTGTAATACTCCCACAACGAAATAACCGCTATAATCCCGATAAAAATGGAAAAGGCCATACCCCCTTTAAAAATTACCCAGAACAGAAGAGGGAGAATTGAAAGTGCGGTGATCCATCTTTTTAAATGCATGGCAAGATATCTTAGGTTGAGATTGTTGGTTTAAAACAGAACCCGTGGTTTGAAAAAAAATCAGTCACCGATTTTGCCAAAACGGCGGTCACGGACCTGATACGCTTTCAGAATTTCAATATACTCCTCCCTGCTGAAATCCGGCCATAGCGTGTCCGTGATAAAAATTTCAGAATAGGCAATCTGCCAGAGGAGAAAATTGCTGATCCTCATTTCACCGCTTGTGCGAATCAGCAGGTCAGGATCAGGCATATTACAGGTGTATAACTGTCCGGATATGAAATCTTCTGTGATCGATTCCGGAGAAATCTTTTTTTCGGCAGCCGCCCGCGCGACAGCCTGAACCATCCGGACTATCTCAGCTCGGCTGCCATAGCTGAGAGCCAGGGTAAGCTGCATTCCATTGTTTTTTTCGGTCAGCGCAATCGTTTCTCCCAGTGTCCTGCTCACCTTTTCAGGGAGACGTTCGATCTGGCCGATGGTTTGCAGCCGGATGTTATTGTCCACCATCTCTTTTCGTTCATTTTTCAGAAACTTGTCAAGAAGCGTCATCAGAGCGGAGACTTCTGTTTTCGGTCGCTGCCAGTTCTCAGTGGAAAATGCATACAGGGTCAGGTATTTAATGTTCAGTTCCCGGCTTGTTCTCACGATGGTGCGAACGGTTTCAGACCCTTTTTCATGTCCCTTCACCCGGTTCAGAAGGCGCTTTTTGGCCCAACGGCCGTTTCCATCCATGATGATGGCGACATGAGCCGGAATGCGGAGAGGATCAAGATCGGTGTCCCCTTGAATCGTCCTGTTAGAATTCAAGGATCTCTTTCTCTTTCTTTTTGTAGGCGTCGTCAATGAGAGTGATGCACTCGTCGGTTATTTTCTGAATCTGATCCTGGGCTTTGAAACTGTCATCTTCCGCGATTTCACCCTCGTTTTTCAGCTCTTTGATCATCTCGTTGGATTCCCGCCGGATACTTCTGGCGACAATTTTTCGCTCTTCGCACATCTTGTGTATCTGTTTGACGATCTCTTTCCGTCTTTCTTCCGTAAGCGGCGGGATAGCGATTCGAATCAGTTTTCCGTCATTTGAAGGTGTCAGGCCGAGATTTGACTTCAATATCGCTTTTTCAATCTCTTTGATTACAGTTGCATCCCAGGGTTGAATGGTTATCAGTCGACTTTCAGGAACGGAAAGTGAGGCCATCTGGTTCAGAGGCGTGAGCGAACCGTAATAATCGACCCGGATACCGTCCAGGATGTTCAGGGAAGCTCGACCGGTTCGGACTTTTTTCAGTTCATTTTCAAGGGAGGCAACGGCTTTTCCCATTTTGTCTTTTGCCTCCTGATAAATTGAATCAATCATAACAATTCACCATCTCATAGGGTTAGCTTGAGTTTTATCCAAAAAATTCAAACATACGGTGACTCGATGGCAGGCACGCGAATGGTTATCCGGTGATCCGGGTGCCTATTTTTTCTCCGCAGACTGCCTTGCGCATGTTCCCCTTTTTCGTCAGCTTAAAAACGACAAGGGGCAGCTTGTTATCCATGGCCAGGGAGATTGCGGTCATATCCATGATGTGGAGCTGCCGCTCAAGAACGTTCATGTATGTTATTTCAGACAGAAAACCCGCGTCTTTGTTCTGAATCGGGTCTGAGTCATATACGCCATCGACCTTGGTCGCCTTTAAGAGAATGTCGGCGTGAATTTCCTGAGCTCTCAATACCGCGGCTGTATCGGTTGTGAAATATGGATTGCCGGTTCCTGCCGCAAAGATGACCACGCGTCCCTTTTCAAGATGCCGCACAGCCCTTCGCAGAATGTATGGTTCTGCGACTTCGTGCATCGAGATGGCGGACTGAACCCGGGTCTGTATCCCTTTTTTTTCCAGTGCGTCCTGGAGAGCGATGCTGTTGATTACGGTGGCCAGCATTCCCATGTGGTCGGCAGCCGTTCTGTCCATTCCATAGGAACTGGCGGCTATCCCTCTGAAAATATTGCCTCCGCCCACAACAATCGCAACCTGAATTCCAAGATCATAAATGGATCGTATTTCATCCGCCACATATTTGATCATGTCCGGGCTTATTCCAAAGCCCTGATCGCCCATCAGGGCTTCCCCGCTCAGTTTTACAAGAACTCTTTTATATTTCGGATGCGTCAATAATCCTCCTAACCTCCAATCTGGAATCGAGAAAAACGACCGATTTTTATATTTTCACCGATTTTTGCGATAACTTCATTCAGGTAGTCTGTGATCGTGATTTCCGGATTACGTACATACTGCTGGTTCAGCAGACAGGATTCTTTGAAGAATTTGCTTAATTTGCCTTCCACAATCTTTTCGATCATCTTGTCCGGTTTGCCCATCTCGATAGCCTGATCGCGATAGACAGCCTTTTCTCTTTCGATGACTTCCTCCGACACATCTTCAGGAGAGATTCCTGCCGGATTTGTTGCCGCGATGTGCATGGCAATATTTTTGGCAAATTCCACAAAATCATCGTTTTTGGCCACAAAATCGGACTCACAATTGACTTCCACGATAACGCCTATTTTGCCGCCCATATGTATATAGGACTGGATTGTTCCTTCCGAAGTTCCGCGGCCGGCTCTCTTCAGGGCTGTTGCCATCCCTTTTTTTCTGAGAAAATCAATCGCTTTTTCAATGTCTCCTTCACATTCGGTAAGGGCTTCCTTGCAATCCATCATTCCGGCTCCGGTTTTTTCACGGAGTTCTTTTACCATTGCAGCACTGATTGTTGCCATTTTTGTTCTCCTGTATCTTACTCATCAGATGATTCAGAGATATCGTCAATCTCGTATTCTGCAATCTCTTCTGATGCTGATTTTCTGATTATTTCTACAACCGGCCCTTTGGATCCGTCTGAAATTACTTTACGTTCGCCGGGCTGCAACTCGATAGTAGCTGTTTTCGGTTCGACAATTTCTTTTTTGTCCGCTTCCGCCTGCTGTTTTTCCTCATACCGCTGGCTGCCTTTGATGCAGGCTTCCGCAATGCGGGATGTGATCAGCCGAATGGCCCTTATGGCGTCATCATTTCCCGGTATTACATAATCAATCTCATCCGGATCACAATTTGTATCCACAATGGCGATTATGGGAATACCCAGACGGCGACCTTCCCGTACGGCGATCGCTTCATTTTTTGGATCAACAATAAACATGGCACCTGGAATTCCCCGCATATTGCGGATTCCGCCAAGGCTGCTGTCGAGCTTTATTCTTTCTTTGCCGAGTTTCAGCCTTTCTTTTTTGGGGAACAGGTTAATGGACCCGTCATTTTCAATATCATTCAGGTAATTCAGACGGTCGATGCTTTTTTTGATGGTTTGAAAGTTGGTAAGCATTCCCCCGAGCCAGCGGTTGTGAACATAATACATTTCACATCGATTTGCCTCTTCATAGATCGATTCGCGGGCCTGTTTTTTGGTTCCGACAAAAAGAAGCGGTTTGCCTTTTGCAACCGTCTCCACGACAAAATCATAGATGCCCTTGAACATGCGGACGGTTTTCTGCAGATCAATGATATAAATTCCGTTTCGTGCGCCGAAAATGTATGGTTTCATTTTCGGGTTCCAGCGTTTGGTCTGATGACCAAAATGAACACCCGCTTCAAGAAGCTCCTTCATTGTAATGTAACCCATTGTTTTCTCCCTTTTTACGTTGGTTTTTTTCCTCCGCCCCCGTCATTTCCGTCTCCGACTTTTTTATCAAAAAAGCACCTGGAGGCGGATCAGAGAGCGTGTGTTGTGATATTTAAACCTGAAATGATTAACAGATAATCCGGTTATGCGCAATGTTTTTTTTACTTCTTTTTCAGTTTTACGACGCGATGATGCCCGGCATAATCTTTCAGAAATTCTCTATCTCCATAAGAGCCGCATCGGTCCGCGATATCAGCGACCTGGTTTGCCTGATCATGACCCATTTCAAGGAGAAGGTATCCTCCCGGTTTCAGATAGGAATCGGCTGATTGGATTATTTTTTCTATGGCGGCAAGTCCATCGTGATCCCCGTCAAGGGCCATGAGGGGTTCGAATTCATAGATTTCCGGGTTCAGTGTTTGGATCGCTCCGCTTTTGATGTATGGCGGGTTTGAAAGAATGATATCAAACAGCGTTTTTGCTTTTACGGCCTTAAACCAGTTGCTGCAAAAAAAGGATATGGCATGCTGCATATGGTGTGCGGCTGCATTTTTTTTTGCAAGATCCGCGGCAGGCACCGAGAGGTCTGATGCGAAAAACAGGTGTCCCGGGCGTTCGGCGGCAAGTGCAATGATGACGGCACCGGACCCGGTGCCCAATTCCAGGACATGTTTTGGCGGGTCTGTTTTTTTGTACGGCAAAAGCGGGAGAGTCGTTTCCACAAGGCACTCCGTATCCGGTCGCGGAATCAGAACATCCCTGGTTATGGTTAATTCAAGAGACCAGAATTCCCGTGAACCGGTTATATAAGCAACCGGCTCATGGCGGATACGCCTTTTTATCAGGGGTTTGAATTCCGATAGTTCCTGTTCGGAGAGGGGTTTGTCGTACTGAAGGTACAGATCAATTCGTTTGATTTTGAGTGCATGCGCCAAAAGGATTTCCGCCGTGATTCGCGGGCTGTCTATCTTGTGTGAGTCAAAGTATGACGTGGTCCATTTCAGCAGCGTTGCGATGGTCCATTCAGGCTCCTTACCCATTGGCTGATTCTTCGCTCTGCATTGCCTGGGCCTGGTAGTGGGTTGCCAGACCCTCGACCAATTCCGTGATCTCTCCTTGAAGAATACTTTCCAGTTTATATAAAGTCAGGCCGATACGATGGTCTGTAACCCGTCCCTGGGGAAAGTTGTAGGTCCGGATTCTTCCGCTTCTGTCTCCGGTTCCGACCTGACTTTTTCGCTCTTCAGATCTTTCATCGTGCTGCTCCTGGATCATCTGGTCGAGCAGGCGGGCCCGGAGCACTTTCAAAGCCTTGGCCTTGTTTTTATGCTGAGATTTTTCATCCTGACAGGTGACCACCAGACCAGAGGGAAGGTGTGTAATGCGTACCGCCGAGTCTGTTTTATTGACACTTTGCCCTCCCGGTCCGGAGGAACGGAAGACATCGACCTTGATTTCGCCGGGATCGATGGAAAGTTCAACATCTTCCACTTCCGGAAGAACGGCAACGGTAACGGCTGATGTGTGGATCCTGCCCTGGGCTTCTGTGGATGGAACCCGTTGAACCCTGTGAGTTCCGCTTTCATACTTGAAAACGCTGTATGCACCATTGCCATGAATCATGGCAACGATTTCTTTGAGACCGCCGACTCCTGAAACATGCTGACTCATGATTTCGACTTTCCAGTTTCGGGTTTCGGCATATCTGCTGTACATGCGGAAAAGATCCGCGGCAAACAAACCTGCCTCGTCTCCTCCTGTTCCGGCACGGATTTCAAGTATTATATTTTTGTCATCATTGGGGTCTTTGGGAATTAAAAGTCTTTTTAACTCACTTTCAAGGTGTTCTTTTTGATCGGTAAGCGAGTCGATTTCTTCTTTTGCCAGCGCCTTGATTTCAGAGTCTTTATCCTTCAGGAGCTCCATGCTGTCATCCAGATCGGAAAGGACTTTTTTGTAAGCTCTGAAGGTGGTGACAATTTCGTTGATTTCAGAATGTTCACGGCTGTATTTCTGATAAGCCTCTCTGTCCTGAAGGACCTTGGGGTCACTCAGCAGTTGTTCAATCTTTGTAAATCTTTCTTCAACGCCTAACAGTTTATCAAACATCGGTTTTTCTTGCAGCCTCAACGATTTGATAAAAAATGATATGTGTTTCGCCTCTGCCGGTAAGGACGCACGGATAGCAATCCGTTAATGAAAGCCTGTAAAACAAAACCACCCGCTATGCGGGTGGCCGGTTCTGCAGGTTGGTGTTGCCGTGTCAGGACAGTTTTGATTATTTCTGAAATTTCGCATATTTTCTTTTGAATCGTTCAATTCTACCTGCCGTATCAACCAGTTTCTGCTTTCCTGTAAAAAAAGGATGGCATTTTGAACAAATTTCAACCCGGATATCCTTTTTTGTGGAGCCAACCTCAAGCTCGTTTCCACAGGCACATTTTATGACCGTTTCATTGTATTCTGGATGGATATTGCTTTTCATCGTTATTTCAACCCCCTACGTAAAATTTATGCATTCATGGCATCTAAAAATTCTTTATTATCCTCTGTTCCGGTCATTTTATCAAGTAAAAATTCCAGACTGTCAACAGGATTTAATGTTGCAAGCAGTTTTCTCAGGATCCATACCCGGTTGAGTACGTTTTCCTCAAGGAGCAGCTCTTCCTTTCGCGTACCGGATTTTTTGATATCAATTGCCGGATACAAACGCCTGTCGGCTATTTTACGATCCAGCACAAGTTCCATATTCCCGGTTCCTTTAAATTCTTCGAAGATGACTTCATCCATGCGGCTCCCGGTATCGATCAGTGCGGTTGCAATAATGGTAAGGCTGCCTCCCTCTTCGATATTTCGTGCTGCACCGAAAAAGCGTTTTGGCCGGTGCAGCGCATTGGAGTCAACACCGCCGGAAAGAATTTTTCCGCTAGGCGGCATTACTGCATTGTAGGCCCTTGCAAGCCGGGTAATGCTGTCAAGAAGAATAACGACATTTTTTTTGTGTTCTACAAGACGTTTGGCTTTTTCAATGACCATTTCCGCTACCTGAACATGCCGTTCAGCAGGTTCATCAAAGGTGGAGCTGATCACTTCAGCTTTAACCGTACGAGCCATATCCGTTACTTCTTCAGGACGTTCATCGATCAGAAGCACAAAGGGGACAACATCCTTGTGGCTGGCAATGATTGCGTTTGCAATGGCCTGGAGCAGCATGGTTTTTCCTGTTCTCGGCGGGGAAACGATCAGGCCGCGCTGACCAAAACCAATCGGTGTCATCAGATCCATAATTCGAGTTGAATAATTGTTGGAGCTGGTTTCGATTTTCATTTTGGTTTCAGGGTAAAGGGGGGTAAGATTGTCAAATAAAATTTTTTCTCTTGCAATTTCAGGATCTTCAAAGTTGATGGCTTCAACCTTGAGAAGTGCGAAATACCTTTCGGTCTCTTTTGGTTGTCGAATCTGGCCGGACACGGTGTCACCGGTTCTCAGATTGAAGCGGCGGATCTGCGAAGGGGATACATAGATATCATCCGGGCCGGGCAGGTAATTGTAATCAGGCGCCCGTAAAAACCCAAATCCGTCGGGAAGAATTTCAAGCGTACCTTCTCCATAGATAAACCCGTTTTTTTCAATTTGGGCCTGGAGAAGGGCGAACATGAGTTCCTGTTTCCGCAAGCCTGCAGCCCCCTCAATTTTGAATTCCTTCGCCATCTTTGTGAGTTCGCTGATACTTTTTTCCTTTAGCTCGACAATGTTCATTAATTCTTACCCCATTCAATTTATTTAGTATTTAAGCTAATGATGTCATCCGGTGAAACCTGCCGGTCTGATCGTTCGAACAAAACCGACGGTATGAAAAACACTTTACAGGTGTTATGTGTTACAAAAAACTTGTTCTTTTAATTTTAAGATGGTCAATGGGCTGAATCCAAGGTTTTTAGAAGATGTAAGAGAGCTTTTTGATTTTTGATTTATGAAAGTAGAATGTTATTGTTATCTTCAAACATGGCAGGTACCAGACCTTCGATACGAAAGGCTATACCATGAATTATTTTGTGTCAAGGGCTTTTTGCGTTTTTTTATCTGTTTTGGTATTTCAAATAAAAGTTACGACTCTTGACAAAACAAACCCTTTCGAATAGTAAGGCCGGTATGCCGACATGCCCTGATTTTGATACGAAAATTCAGAGCGAAAGAAGCATCCAGTTGATATCATATATTTTTTTAAATATTGAAACGTTGTAATCAAAAATTTAGCAAAAGGAGATTTGAATGAACATTTTATTTTTTGGGCCTAACGGCAGCGGTAAAGGTACACAGGGAGCTATTTTAAAGGACAAGTACAACCTCCCTCATATTGAATCCGGTGCGATTTTTCGAGAAAACATCAAGGGCGGAACCGAGCTTGGCAAAAAAGCGAAAGCGTATATCGACAGAGGTGATCTGGTTCCGGACGAGATCACCATCCCCATGATTCTGGATCGTCTGCAACAGGATGATTGCAGGGATGGATGGCTTCTGGACGGTTTCCCGAGAAACAAGATACAGGCCGAAAAACTGGATGAATCCCTTAAAAAAGCCAGCATGAAACTGGACATTGTCGTCGAGATTATTCTTGACATGGAGATCGCGAAAAACAGGATCATGGGCCGAAGGCTTTGTGTAAACGACAACAACCATCCGAATAATATTTTTATCGATGCAATCGCACCTGATGGTGATAAATGCCGTATATGCGGTGGTGCTCTCAGCACCAGAGCCGATGACCAGGATGAAGAGGCGATCAATAAGCGCCACTCGATTTATTATAATACCGATACCGGAACGCTGGCATCGGCTTACTATTTTAAGGGGCTTGCCGCAAAAGAGGGCAAGATTAAATATATTACCCTGGACGGAAAACCAAGTGTAAAAGAGGTTACGGCAGAGCTGATATCCAAATTGTAGAAACTCGTTTTTATGCTATGGTTTGAAATCATCCGCCTTTTTCGGCAGAGAAGAGAAACAGGCGGTAACAATACCAGGCCGAAATATAAAAATGAGTTTTCTGTTGCAAGATGGTTTTTTTTACGTTAAGAATACCAATTTTGATTGATTTAAATAACCATCATACCAGTTGATGGAAGAAAGGGGCGAGTAATTTGAAGGAAATTGAAGTTCGGGTCCTTGATAATGACCTTGAAAAGGCCATGAGAATTTTAAAGAAAAAAATTCAAAATGATGGTCTTTTTAAAAGATTGAAACTTAAAAAAAGCTTTGAAAAACCAAGTGAATATCGGCGTCGGAAGCAGAGAGAAGCGCTGAGACGGCAGCGAATAGCCGCATCCAGAAACCGATACCGAAAAGACAAATAAGCGACCCTTTTACAACACCGAAACAAACCCGGCTGTGAATCAACATTCATATTGCCGGGTTTTTACTTGTATGGATACATGACGGTTGAGCTCCAGTAAGAAAAAGAAAACAGAATACGAGAGATGCCTTTCGGAGATGTTTGCTCTGAGAAGGTTTGGCATCATTCTCGGCCTTGAAACCATAAAAAAAATCCTGGAAAGCATCGGGGACCCGCAGGACCGGTTTGCCTCCGTTCATATTGCCGGAACCAACGGGAAAGGGTCCATTGCCTCCGGCCTTGCCGCTGTACTGCAGGCAGCCGGATATCGTGTGGGTCTATACACCTCTCCCCATCTTGTTCGTTTTAATGAGCGTATCAAGATCAACAACCGGGAAATTTCGGATCAGGAGGTTCTTGAGGCCTACAAGGCGGTCAAAAATGCGGAATATGGTGATCGGGAGCCTACTTTCTTTGAATATACAACCGCGATGGCCTTTCATTATTTCAGCCGCCGCAACGTTGAGTGGGCTGTCATTGAAACCGGCATGGGCGGAAGAATGGATGCCACCAACATTTTAAACCCGGCTGTATCGGTTATTTCCAATCTTTCTCTTGAACACCAGATGTATCTCGGCAATACCCTTTCTGAGATTGCGGCTGAAAAAGGCGGTATTATCAAACGGGCTACGCCGGTTGTTACAGGCGTAAAACAAAAGCAAGCCCTCACGGTGTTAAAGAATATTGCAGATTCAAAATCCGCCCCTCTTTATCGGCTGGGAGGTGATTTCAGGGTACGCCGCAAAAAAGAAAATCGGTTTTCCTACTTCGGCATCGACCATATCTGGCATGATCTGCAGATAGGCCTTAAGGGGGATCATCAGGTTGAAAATGCCGCCGTTGTTCTGGCGGTTTGTGAATTGCTGATGAAAGAAGGCGACAATTTTCCAGCTCTGAATATCCCGCAAAAGTCCATTAAAGAAGGGCTTGAGAACAACAGATGGCCCGGCCGTTTAGAGCAGATACTGGCGGCGCCCCTGGTTATTTTAGATGGGGCGCATAATCTTTCGGCCGTTCGAAATTTGTCAAAATACATGGCGGACAATCTGTCTCATCGCCGGATAACGCTGGTTGTCGGGATACTCGACGACAAATCATATGAGCCAATGCTTCAAAAACTCCTCCCGAATTGCAGCAGGGTGATTCTGACACGGTCCAGAATCGACCGGAGCCTGGAACCTGAAAAACTGTATCCGATTGCCAAAAGATATGTTTCCGATGTTATAATTATTCATGATGTGGGAAAGGCGGTTCAGCATGCTATTCAGACCGCTTCTCATGATGAGGCTGTCTGCATCGCGGGTTCTCTTTATGTTGTCGGAGAGGCAAGGGCGTTTTTTGAAGAGGCGGGTATGGTTTAGTTCAGACCTGAACCCTCTACCTCTGGTGGAGGACCCGGAGAGATTCTATCGATCCGGTTTTCATAAACCTACATAGGATTACCATCTTATAGAGAGCTTCCTGAGGCCCCCTTAAACTGATGCAGGAGGTTCACTTGTGGATAAAACTCTGAATCTTTGAAGCTTGACTTATCGGGTCAGTTGTCATAATTGACAGTCTCGTAAAAAGCCATTTATCGTTTTACCGTGCGCCCGTGGCCCAGGGGATAGGGCGTCAGCCTCCGGAGCTGAAGATCGCAGGTTCGAATCCTG